>CAYPVQ010000017.1:0-15283 GCA_964414215.1 uncultured Candidatus Saccharibacteria bacterium
TTTGCAACAGCTCGAAGCACATCTGCGAATTTGACCTTCAAATCCTCATCAGGCAAACCTGATTTAATCAAGACATTCCCTCGCACAATGGTTTTTTGCGGCAGCCCCTGAAGCCTTTGGTCCCGGCTTAAATCAATCCTTTCCCGAAAGGTGTTGATCAAGTAAAAATTCTGGTTTCTGTCATAGATGATATAGCCGTCATAACCATAGGCCTGCACGGCGGCATACCCTCCCCGACGCTTGTCTGATTTTTTCCGCACTAGATCCACGACATAAGTGCCAAACCGGGTATCCATGACCTTGCCCGTACGATACAAACTTTCTCTTTCTTCTCGGCCGAGCGCTTGCCAGGGCTTTCCCAATTTCGCCTCCGCGTCCTCAACGGCCTTCGCTGCCTTTTCCAGTGGAGAAGTAGTTGCTTTGCCGGTTTTGCTGTCCTTGCCTCGCTTATTCAGTCTGTACCGTTCGATGTCTTCCGTGGTCAGCTCTCGCTCTACGACCGCGCTCGCATAAGCGTCCTTAAATCTCCCGTCCTGTCCGTATCTTTTAAAATAATCAAAAATCTGATTGGCGGTCATATAGCGGGACAAACCCAGAAGCGTCTTGGAGCTCTTTTTATAATCGGCCAGACGGCCCTGCTTGCTCACGGGGAAGGTTACATTGTCCCCGTCAACCGTCAACCTAACCATCATTTCAACGGCCCGGCGTTCCACTCTGGCTTTGCGGTCTTTCGCTTTCTCCCAATATTGTTCTTCAAACAGTCCGCACTGCTTGAGCCCTTCGAGCAAAATCTTGGCGGTCGAGGACGGAAGCACGCGGCCATGAGGATGATCATCAGCGCCAGAGGGCGGCTGTTCTGGCAACTCAAAGGTTTTGTAAGTCGGCATTTTCTTATCGACGTGCCGGAACAGACCAGACTGGCCGCTGGTATCAATATTAAATGCCCCCGCTTCCATGGTTCCCTGGGGTACTGGTTGAGCTTGAGTAGCGGCTTTGATCCCGGCGCGTTCGAGAAGCCACAAGGAAACTTTTACGTCCAGATCCTTGCCTCTCAAACCCGACCGCACAATTCCTTGATCGGTTTTCGCGCCATAAACAAAATTTCGCCAAACGGCTTTTACCACTTCGGGAAACTTCTTCTGACTCTCCGCCACGGTAGCGGCATTTAGTTCTTGATAATTTCCTTCCTTTTCTAGAAAATCTGTGGTGATATCTGCCGCCATCCGCTCCAAGGGATCTCGCCCTTGCGCAATTTCCTGCTCGAGCATTTGGAGGGCTTGGGACCATTGTTCTCTAGAAATTTCCTTTGGCAAGAAGCTGGATCGGGTTTTGCGGTTTATAATTTTCCCTTTCATTTCTTCCAAACTGATTCCCCGCAGATACTGCCGTTCCAAAAATTGGTAGGCCTTAGAGGAGCGCATCCTTTGCTCCATGGGCTTGTCTAATTCCTGCTCCAGGCCTAAGAGGTCCCGAAGATTTTTCTCGATTTTTTGTTTCGCGTCGCCTCTGCGAACTAGGGCTTGGCGGGCTTGGTAGTGACCCTTGAGGCGCTCTATTGCCTCTTTGATTAGGCTTTTTTGCCCCTCATCAGGAACTTCGGGAGCCTCATGCAGAATCTTCCAGGTGTTATTCAAATCCCCTAGGTTTAAAGTCTTGGCGGCTTGCCCCACGGTTTCCTGAAACTCCTGCTCGCGTCGAGTTAGATCCTCAAGACTTGCTTGAATCTCTCTGGTCAATCTTTCCAATTTCGTTCGGGCAAGCAGGTCCCGATAATAGTCTCTCAACTTGGCAATAGAGCCTTGGAACATCTCCTGATCAGCGGTTTCCAATTTTCCGAGACGCGCGCGTTTCAAGATCTCGCGGGTTAACTTGTGCTGCTCGCGCGCTTGGTCTTTGGGGAGAATAAACTTCTCTTGCTCTCCTGGTTCTTCCGGGCCCTTTTGCTCCCCTCGCTTCGCCTGCGGTGGCGGTTCAACTTTCGCTTTTTTCTTTGGCCCTAATTCTTGCGCTGCCAGAGTTTTTTGTCTAGCCTCTTCAAGTTCGCGCGCCTCGGCCCCTGCTTCCTGACGTTTTCGCTCCTCCCTCACCTCGGCTAACCTTTGGTGAATCATCTCTTTAAGCTGCAACAAACCCGTACCCTTAACTTGATCGGCAGGAACACCCATGACCTTCGCCTCGAGCAAAATCGCATTCTGAACGCGCTTTTCGGTTTCCTTGATAAGGCTCTTTAACCTTTCCCGTTCTTCTTTAGCCATGGCCGTGATGTCCGTATCCTTCGGGTCAAAAAGTTTCTTAATAACCGGGTTCACCCAGTCTGCCTTCGGATCAGGTATATCGGCCTCACTGATTCCCAACTTCTTGGCAATCTTAACCAATTGTTCCAAAGTAAATTTTTGAGGCTTTTTTTTCTCCTCGGCCGTGCCCAGAATTGGCTCCCCGGTTTTAGGCTCGTGGCGTACTACTTTGAACTCTGCCGGCGTTTCAACGGGCGTCTCAATTGCAGGAATCACATTCCTTTTTTCTTCCGGAATATGAGCCTTGAGATGCTCTGTGGCTTCTTCTTTAGTGCCAAATGCCAAAGGTTCCTCTGGGTTTTTAAGAACCCCTGCCTTTTTCAGAGCTTCTGCCATTTGCCTGCCACCTTGTTTCTCTTCTTCTGCCATAAATTAAATCGAGCAAAATACTGCAATTTGCAGCTTGCCTTTAATCGCTTTTAGTCCTTTAGCATAATTTTGATTTTGGTTTCCTTGAAGTATTTTTACCCTCTTATTATATCAAATTTTTCCAAAAAAGTCAAAACACGAAACTCATAATGAAGCTCCTCGGAGCAGAGCTCCGAGGTATCCAAAGCGGAATTCTCCGAAGCCTGGAACCCTCCTTCGTCCGCCCTAGGCGGACTACGGAGGGTTCTCCTCGCCTTCATCCTCGCGGCAAGCCGCGAGGTATTCGGCGAAGGAGAATAAAAAAAGCAGGGGTCGGACGGTCACAGGTAAAACCTGGACACGTCGACCCCTGATTTGTCGCCTCATTGTTCGAGGCGACTTGGGAAGAAACACTACCTCCTTTCGAGAGCGGCGGGAGCCTGAATGGTCCCGCCCCGCGCGGCCTTGAGCCGGGCGAGTGCGTTGGCCACTGCCTGGCGCTGCTGCTCGGAGAGCACCGACTTGGCTCTCCCGGGGATCAAAGGTATTATCGAGCCCTGACGAATCTTGCGATCCGCCAGGGACTCCACCTCTTGCCCAATGGCAATCGCGCCATCGAGGGCCGCCTCGGCCTTGTTACCGGCGTCAGCGGCGAGGGCCCGGGTGACTTCGTTCGCGTCCTTGGCCGTCTGCTCGACACTGTTGAGGCGAGCTTGTAGCACCTCGAGCCTGTCGTTGGTGTAGGTCTTGGCCTTACCCAACACCTCTGACTCCAGATCAGCGACTTTCGTCTCGACTGCACTGAGGGCAGCTACGACCCTCCTCTCCGACTCTTCTAAAGCCTGAGTCGCCTTAGCTACGTCCTGAGACGGCGGCGGGGAGGCTGGAATCGCGTCCAAAACCTGTTGGTGATAGTTTGCCAAGAGTTCTTGGACAACCTCGTGGCTGGGATTGCGCCGGAAGGAGACATACTTCTCGTTCCCTTCCTCTTGCCCATATACCGCTTGGAAGAGGGCCTGGAGGAAATGCCGCGCAGCAGGATCGGCCGTAGTTGAGGCAGCCTTTTGCAAGGCCGCAAGCCGTTCCTGCTCGAGATAGTCCACACCCCCGGCTACGTCCTTGGTGAAGACGTAGAAGTAAACTGGCTGGGAGTCTACTACCGAGCCATCCCGGCGGGTTAGCCAAAACTCCTTAGGGCCTGCTGCTGCATCATCGGCGACGTGAACCATCGCCGTATACACAGCATTCCCCTGGCCATATACCGGGGTTATGTGATCCACGGCCACTCCCTTGGCCGCAGCGTTCATGGAAGTAACATCGCCGCAGGTAGGCTTGCACCGGATCTCAACCCGCAGGCCGCGAGACCACTTGTCGCCCTGTACCCCAGAGTTTGGGGTAATCGAGACGATACGGTCTTTGGCCGTGAGATCTGCGGCAAAGCCAAAAACAAGCCACAGAATCGCGAAGGCGATTGCTGCAGCACCACCAGCTGCTGCCGGACCTCCGCCTGCGGCACCACCAGCTGCTGGACCTTCCTGTCCACCACCGGCTGGTCCGCCCGGCGTTCCCTGACCACCCGCTCCTCCTGCTGGTGGAGGCTGGGGTAGTTCGGGAGTGGGCTGCGGAGCTTGCGGTGGAGGAGGTTGAGCCGCCTCTGACCGCCGTCGCTCGGCTGCGCGTGCTTGCTCTTCCTGCGCCGCACGCAAGGCAGCTTCTCGCCGCCGACGCTGCTCTTCAGGCTCTTCCTCCTCCTGCTCTTGGCGTCTTTTCCAGATGAGGTAACCAACAATCGCCCCAACTAGTGCTAGAAAGCCAAGAACAAGCATCAGAACGCGTGGCCATACTGCCGGCGCCTGTGGTTGTGTGGGCTGGGGTGAAGGTGGTTGGGCCTTTTCAGCAGCCTCGCGCTCGCGGCGCTCACGCTGCTTTTTGGCTTCTTCCTCTTCCTGCTTTTTGCGTTCAGCTTCTTCCTGCTGTCCCTGCTCGCGCAGGAACTGCTCACGCGTGGTCGGGGCCACGCGCCGCTGGTACTCCTGGCCAATCACGGCCGGAGCCTCGAACATCGCGGCCACCATGGCCACGATCAAAAACAGATAGTGTTTCTTCATAATAATCATCCCTCCTTAGGGCTTGGAAGGTCCTTGCGGACCGGGTTTCAGTTCACAGAACAACAACACAACGTCATCCTGAACAAAGTGAAGGAGGATTAGTGATCCCTCGCTTAGCTCAAAATGACATTTTTGGTTTAACGCCATATCGTAGCATAAAACCGCGAAAAAAGTCAAGGGGTAAAAAAACAGACCCGAGATGGCATATAGCCACTTCGGGTCTTTCGGCTCCCGTCAAAACGGTCGCCTCCTAAATGAACCCCTCCTAGTAGATTGTCTCCACCTCCTTGGCTTGGCAGCGCTTCTGGAGCACATGCTCCCAGTAGCGCGCCACTGCTCGGAAGTGGGTTCCCTTCACCGGAGGGAAGTACCATTTGACCCGCGCGTAACGCAGGTCGGGGAATGGCTCGTAGCGGCTGATGGCCGCGTCGAGTATCCCCCAGTTGGCTTGGTCAAGAAACGCGAGGTTTCTCTCGACAGGATAGAACGAGACCGTTGCCGGACTGTTCTCCATGACATCAGAGAAAACCAGGATGAGACGCCTGCGTACATCCCGGCTCAACTCCATGGCGTTGAAAAGCCCTGTCGCCACCGCGCTCTCGCGGGTCTGGCCTCGCGCTTCCAGAAGCCACGCAAGCCCTTGCTCCAGAGACTTCTTAGCTGCTTCTACCTTGGTACCAGCAGGAATGGTGAATTCCTGGTAGTTGAGGTAGTCAGCGTCAGTAAGCCTGAAGACAAAGAACTTGATGGTGTCCTTGGGTGAGGTGAGCTCTTGCTCGAGACCTGTCAAGGAGTGGCTGATCCAGGTTCGCACCTGGTCATTTACCCCTTCGGTATCGTCAAGACCTATCTCTAAAGAGCGGACGAGTGGGATAGGCTCACGGAAACGAGCCACCACAGCCTCGAATTCCCGGCCCTTATCTTGGATGAACTGCCACCGTGCCTGGTTGCCGGTCTGCTCGTAACCTGCCGAAGGCGGCAGGGTCCACGACTCCTCGTTGACCCCATACTTCTTGCGAGGGTCATTAAGGATCCGGAAGACCGCGGTGAAGCCACTGCCGTTCTGGTACCGGCTAATTTTCTCTTCCGAGAAGATGTCCAAAACCGGTACCACAGGGATCTCGTCCTCAAGCGCATCGCGCTCGAAGACGAACTGGGCAATTTGAGGATTGAACTCCCGGCGGGGTTTGATGAAGGTCTGGTAGATCACAAACCATACCCCTAGCACTGCGATAAATATACACAGCGCTCCGAGAGAAATAAGCAGGGTTTTGGAGAACCTGCCCTCTCCCTCTGCTTCGGTCGCTTGAGGCCTAATCTCGGCGTCGGGAGAGAGATGCGTTGGGTCAGAGAGCCCTTTTCTTCGAGGAATCATGACTTACCTCCTCTCTTCCTGCTGGGGGGTTGCTCCGCCCACCAGACGAACGGCCGAGCCGCGCATGACCTCCTGCAACAGCGCCCCCACGTCCGTGATGCGGATACTCGGGAGATCCACATGGAAGCGGAGATTGCGGAGACCCTGCATGAAGTCCGGGTCGTAGAGGTTGCGCCCTGACCCTCTGGTGAAAATCCTGTCGACGCGGGAGTCTTCGGCTTCACTACCAAAGGGCAGAGACGAAGGATCCAAGTCCCACTCCCGTACCACGCGGATGATAAGCAGATTCACAGAATCTGCATATCCTGCGCGCAGACGCGCCCATGCATCATCGCAGTTCGCAAACAGCTCCAGGAGGCGGTTCTTGCCTCCTTCCAGTTTGTCTCTCTCATTGGCAATCCTTGCCTCCTCGGCATCCATGGTGCTGTTATACTCGCCGAAGAGTTTTTGGACTGCAAGCCGGAGGGGATGCTTTTCTGGTGGGACGGGAGTGCGCAACTTCAATAGCTCAGTCTCCACGTCAGAAAGCTTCTTGCGCAGGGAGCGTATCCTCTCTATCTGTCCCTTGGTGAACGGTGGCATGATCGCAAACTCGACCAGGCCATACACCAAGATGATGAAAAACAGGCCCACTGTCGCAGCGAGGTTTCCAAAATCCGGAGTCGGACTTGTGAGGACAATCCAGATCCGGCTGCCAAGCAACAGTAGTGATGCCACAGTAAAAACCGACAGGCCAGCTATGGCAATCATTCTGTCACCTGCTGGCAAGGGGTAAACCCGGAATCCTTCCGGGTGCCCTCCAGGATAGTTCCGCTTGAATCTCCGGAGCGCATCCCGATGTCCCAGATACCGCTTCAGATGCACTGCGGTCAGCCTGACCAAAATCGTGAACCCGAAGACGGTAATTAGGGTCAAACCGAGGGCGATGTTGGGATCAGCAGCCCACCGCCACACGCCGTAACCAGCAAGCCACTCAAGGCCCATGACTGCGAGAACGGCGGCAACCACGAGCATAATCTCGAACACGATCTGAGCCTTGCTCAACTTTGCGGGAACATGGAAGTAATCCTCGCTCCCATTAAAGCTGACATTTTGGCCTCTGACCTCGCGATCGAGTCTCAACGCTTCAGCCGCTAAATCCTGCAGCCGGTCTTGCCGATCCTGTTCATCCCGCCAGTGCGTAGTCAGCGCATCCTTGATGCGGGCGCGCAAGGTCGCCAGTGCCCCACGATGGACCTCGGTGTAAGATTTCTCGGCCTCTGGGGCAAAGCTGGTCATAGCGTGGTCTATCTCGCCACGCAAAGGCTCGATTTCCCCGGCCACCTCGCGCTCGATATTGTGGTACTCCTCACCAAACCAACCGGCAAGGATGCGGAAGAGGGGATCAAAAGTACCAACATAATTCGGCACAAGTTCCCCTAGACGCTTCCTGACGCCGGAAACAAACCCTTCCACTCTTTCTCTGATAGTCATCTTGTCTCCTTTTCTGCGGTTTCTACAACTCTCGGTCGGACATACAGGGCAGCGTTGACCGCCACCAGTCCGGCCTTCTTCCCTGCGGTCACCAGATCAAACTTGAGGTCCCGACCGACACCAATGCCAGCCGGAACATTATCCTGGTCAACCGTTGCGATCTGCCCATAGTACAGGCCAAGCGTTTGGACTTTCACCCTCCAGAGGACCTGATTTTGGTCTCGTGGATGGGGAAGAGTCTTGACGACATAGCCCCAATACTTGGGCTCTTCGTGTTTCATCAAGCACCTCCTTAGCTCTCATAAAACGAACTTTCAAACACCCAAGGCCAAAGTGCACCTTGAGGGAGGGAGTGTAGCATGTTTTTAGGTTTTTGTCCATCCTTGAGGGACAAATTTAGATAAAAATGGCTTGGATTTGCCAAAAATTGAGAATGAAACATGGGCCTCGTAACTGACCGAGCTTATCCGCACGATAAAACAAGCCGCACACCGTAGCATGTATTAGCGTGGTGTATTGGCCGCAATGTATCAAGTATCAGCGTCTATCAGCATGTATTAGCGTGTTACCATGTTAACATGTTAATACAAATGCAAAACGTACAGGCTCACGAGCTTACTTGCCAATCGCCGTCTTGATAATCCCCTTCACCACATTTATCGGGATCGCAAAGCTGATGCTGCTTGCACCAACCACGGTCGCCACATTGACGCCCACGACCCGGCCGCCTAAATCAAGAAGCGGGCCGCCGGAATTGCCCGGGTTAATCGCGGCATCGGTCTGAATCACATCATTTAACTTCACACCCGAGGCCTCGATATTCCGGCCCAAACCAGAAATAATCCCGACGGAAACTGAATTATTATACTCTCCCAAGGCATTGCCAATGGCGACCACGGTCTGGCCGAGTTTAAGAGCATCGGAATTTCCAAAGGTGGCAGCAGTGCTCAATCCCCCGCCCGCGATTTTCAGTATGGCAATGTCATGACTGTTATCACGATAAACAACTTGGGCTTCTTTTTGACTACCGTCAGTAAGTAAAACCGTATAGGAGGCGGTAGTATCAGCCACCACATGTTTATTAGTCAAAAGATATCCGTCAGAAGTGATTAGAAAACCAGTGCCCGCCCCCACTTGTTTACGTTCTACCCCTTTTTGCTGATAGACCGGGATGCGGATATTAAAATTTTTGAAAAACGGGTCGTCGCCAAACGGGTTTTTGTAAACCACCTCGAGCTTGGGCACATCCTTACTCACTACCACCGAGACTACGGCTGGTGCGACTTTGGCAACCGCGGCGGTTAAAAGTTCGTCTTGAGACTTTTGCTTGACCACCTCGCGGTTTTTTAGTTCCTGCAAAGATAGAACGGTTTTTTCCTGTTCCCCGCTTAAGGCCTCAATTTTGCCTTGCAGCTCTTCAATTTGAGTCTCTAGCCCGGCAACTTTTTCCGCAAAGGCAAGTTGGGAAGCCTCTTGGGCTTTTTGAGAGGATCTTAAAGTCAAAGTGGTACCCACTGCCAAAGCAATGACAATGAGAATGTATAAAACTTTGCGCATATAAATTAAACTGACGCTTATAGTTTAGATCACCTTGCCCATTCCTGCAACACACAATATCTACCTTCAAAACCCAAGTTTCTCTTTGACCAAAATAAACTTGAGGCGACCGGGCTCTTCTTCTTGGTTGATGATTAGAACTTTATTGACGCCGCTACCCACGCCATAGGCTTTTCTGGCACGAGCATCCTCGAGCGGCAGGACATAATCATAAATCCGCCGGAAGCCGTCGTCGAGGTCTTTGACAATCTTTTGCGCGCCCACCACCCAAATCACTTGCCCGGCGCCAAAGGCATAAGCCGGAAGCTGCGAACCAGAGGCCGAAGCAATCATTGCCTGTCCTTTCGTGGTGAGCGCGTGCACGCTTCCCAAAGCAAAGCTTGGAGCTGACCCGAACCTTTTTTTATCTTGGGCCGGTACCTCTTTGTCCATGAGCTTGCTGCGCACCGGATTATAATTGCCTGATTCATTGATTTCTTTGGCAATGCCGGTTTGTTCGAGCGTGAGAGAAGACATAGTCATGACCTCGGCTCCTTTGGGCAAAAGCTCTAAGGCTTTTTGCTTAGCCGCAAGGGCATCCTCGACGACAAAGACTTCCATGCCATTGGCGCGCAGGGCCTCGGCTGTTTGATTGATAATCTCAGGAGATGGAATTTGCTCGTATTTGGTCATGCTTGTTTAGTAATTTTTATGGCCTTGCCGTCAAGTATTAACGGCAGAAGGAAGTATATGATATTTCAAGGGATTTTGGTAGTTTCGTAATTCAAAGTTTCAAATTATCCAAAAAAAACACCCGGGCTCCTTGAGGAACTCGGGTGTTCGTGAAGCAGGTCTAAGCTTGCGAAAGTTAGCTTAGTTACCTAAGAAATCCCATCCCCATCCCCATGCCCATGTGACCCATGCCGCTTTGAAGACGATCCTGCATGAATTGCAGTCTCTGGTCAGCCTGCGCTTGAGTGATGACATCTTGGTCAACTAAAACCTGCAGGTGTTCGGCTAGTCTTTGCTTGACAGCCTCCCCGGCGCGCGCCTGGATTTCTTCCTGGTTCAAACCTTTCTCCTCAATGAGGTCCCGGGGCGATTTTCCCTGCGCCCAGGCCGCTTTGACCTCGTCAACGCTTATGCCCAGGATTTGGGCTTTACTCTCAAACATTTGCTCCTGCATTTGCGCTGTTTGTTCGTGCGTTAACGGGTTTGATGGAATGCCGAACCATCCAATGACCCCTCCCAAACCGCCCCTTAAGTCATGAGCCGAGGCTCTGGTAGAGCTTAAGGCGGCAAAGATTGCCAAGGCTATTACCGGCAGAATTGCGTAAACTAGATATTTTTTCTTCATGGATTTTTTGTTAAGAATTAATGGAGTGGGCGTCCACACCTACTACTACAACCGAGGTCTTAATATTATTTCACTCTTATCTCTGGCATGCGGGGTGGTCGCGGCAAAAAATCTGCGACAATTATTTTCCTGACCCCCCAGGCTTTGATTCTCCCGTTTTGCCGCTGCCCAAACGCGACAATGGTATCACCGACCGCGATGTCCTTGCCGAAAGGAAAGTGAGTTTCGGCAGTAACCAGAACTTCGATTATGTCTCCGACCCGGTTTTGGATCAGAAGGAGCCTCGCATCAGGAATTTCGGTCACGACCCCAAGCGTGATGTTCCTCGGGTACTTCATGCCATAGCCGCGGTACAAGCCGCCCATGAGAGGCAGACGATTTTCTAAAGCCTGCCGAAACAAACCCCTATGCAGAGGTGTTTTGGCCACCACCAAGCCCCCCAGCGTCACGAAAAGAATGATCAGCAGGGCGGAATACAGAAGCGGCCTCGCGTAAGCAAACGAATAGCGCTTGACCAAGACTTCTAACAGGATAATAAAAATCAGGACGACCGCAACCAAAAGCCACGGCATGGAGGACAAAAAGACAGGCAGACCTCGTAGCCCAAACCCTGGCACAAACCACGAACCACTCTGGTGGAGCGCAAAAATGACAAAGCTCGCTAAATACAAAAGTGTGCTGACCGCAAGAATTACTCCCAGAGCCAAAAGCGCGGTACCAAAGACAAAATGCCACCTCGGACGCATCTTGACTTTGCCCGACTCAATGGCTTTTAAAACTTTGTCAGGAATGGAATTGTTGGTCATACCCAGTATATCAACTTTCAGAGGTCCCGATTTATCGGGACCCAGTCAACAGATTAATTATGGCTAATTGATGGTTGAGTAAGTTAATCATATATTGCCCTATCCGAACTTAACTGAAAGTTGTATAACTGGGCATAAACCTTTTTTAATTGATCCTTGCCGCGCTTGATCCTCACCCCCACGGTCGAGACTGGAATGCGCATAATTTCCGAGATTGCCCGGTAATCAATTTCTTCAAAATAGTACAGCACCAAAGGCTCGCGGTACTTGGGATCAAGTTTATGAAGACATTTATCAAGGATCTTTCTGGTTTCCTGGGCATCTAAATTTTTCTGCGGATTGTCTGGAGAAATCGGGTGAGGAAATAATGTATCGGGGTCAAAAAATGGCAGCGGCTCGCGACCTTTCTTTTTGATGGCGTTTATAAACTCGTTGTGGGCGATGCGGTAAAGCCACGAGGAAAAAACTCGCTTGGTGTCAAATGCTTGAATGTTCGAGTAGGCCTTGAGAAACACTTCCTGTACCAAATCTTCGCTGTCTTGGTAGCCAAACAGAAACTTCCGAGCGTAGCGCATCATTTTGCCGCTGTACCGTTCAACTAGCAGGCCAAACAGCTCCAGATCGCCATTTTGCACCTCGTGGGCAATTTCTTCATCGCTTAACCGAGAGGGGGTCATTATATAATTCTACAACCGATAGGCTCAATTTATTTCAGACTTATAGGACTTGACAGGGATATAGTAGGCTTACGCGTCTCCGCTTCCCTTCCTGTCATTGCGACCATTTCGACAAAGGCATTGGCAAAAGCTAAATCTAGATATGATTTTGCGAAACTTCTTTGCAGTTTCTCCAAATGGACATATTCTTCTCCGGGATTTTTTTCTTGTTCAGTCATAGTCCTATCATTATACCAAAGCCCGCCCCGGGCGTAATCAAGAACCCAAAAGAATTTGCAAGATAACTACTGCGATATACCCGAACAGCAAAATTCCGCCTTCCAATTTGGAAATAGCCTTTTTGGTGATGCTGAAAAAGAACAGCAGGGCGCTCATCACCAAAAGCGCGGGGAGATCAAACCGGAGCCACTGGGGCGCGATGTCAAAAGGCGAAAGCATGGCAGCGATGCCCAAAGTAACCAGCAGGGTAAAGATGTTGGAGCCATATGTTTCCGAAACCGCAATCTCTCCGAAGCCCCTTTTGGCAGCCTTATATGCCGCCGCGATGTTGGGAATCGAAGGCCCGATCGCGCCCAGAGTCAAGCCAATTATCAATTCACTGATTTTTATCTGTTCGGCAAGGTAAATCAATTCCCTGCTAAACAGGTAGGACCCTCCCAACAGCACAGCCGTTCCGGCCGCGAAAGTCAGCAAACCCGGCTTGAGTTTGCCAAAATCAAAACCCAAAAGTCCCAGCTCCATTTCCAACTCCTTCTCTTCTCGGCTTCTTTCTTCGGAGGTGGTTTGCCTTTCCAGCAAGAAAACATTGATGACGTAAGGAACAAACAGCAAAAAGAACGACAAACCCTCGGCTCTGGTAATCTGCCCGCCGTCAGCCACTGCAAAAACCAGGACTGGCACGACTAGAGAAAAAATGCCGTCCCGCAGAATCAAATGATTGGTTGCGCGCAACGGCCTCACAAAAGCGGATAAACCAGTCATCAGACCAATGTTGCAAAACACAGAGCCCAAAATTACGCCAAAAGTCAAAATCGGGTGCCCGCGGATAATTGTATACACCGCCACTAGTATTTCCGGCAGACTGACAGCCACGGAAACCAAAATCAGCCCGACGGACACTCCGCTGACTCGCAATTTCCGAGCCAAAGGGATGAGCGAATCAGTCAGCCAGTCCGAACCTTTGCCGATAAGCAAGATGGCCAGCAGAATCCAGAAACCGTGGATTAAAAATGTCATAGTTAAAACATGCGACTTTAGTGCAAACTAATCATACCCCATCCGCCTCGGGCGGGCAAAAAACCGCCCCGAGCATTAGGGGGGCAATTATTAGCTCAATACGCCACCCGGGTGGCGTATTGAGCCTATGCCCTTCCCGCTCGCTCGTTCCATTTGGGGTGGATTAGTGAACGGGATTAGAACTTATTATATGGCGACCTCTGTCCTTACGTCCACCGGATGACCATTAAATTTTTGGGTCTCGTTTATCCAAAACTTTTCAGGAACAGCCTTGTATACTCTCCTAGGACTATCATCCAAAAAATCTGAAATCTGTCTCTTTGGCTTATTTTTTCTGCCGTAGTGGAATCTCAACGCTTCTTCTATTTCCTTTGGATCGGCCAGCTCGTAGGCCTTGGCTTGAATATAAACCCCTTCGCCAGTGCCTTCGGGGTCAGTGGAATTATAAATTACTATAGCTACTTGGTTATTCTCTTTGATATTTTTCGAATGCTTGGCACCTGGTGAAGATACCCAGAAAAAATTGTAGTTCCCGTCATATGAACTATAAACAGGAGAATTCCAAGGCACTGCGTCCTTTGAGGAAGTAGCAATCGTAATATATAAAATGTCTGAAATAATTTTTCTTGCCTTTTCTGTTTTGTCCATACCCCAATCATACCACACCAAGGGGCGGGGAAGCAAAAACCGCCTTTACAATTCGTGCAATGTGTCAGCGAGGGATAGATGGTATCCAATTCCATAGAATTGGAAAGCGCGTAAAAAACAAGCCTCTTTTTGGCGATGCCCAGACGCAAAAACGCCCTGCGATCAAACGCAAGGTTTCCGACCCTGCGGACGATTCCGGAGAACCGTTGAACAATTCCCGCCAGAGGCGGGCAAGCGCGCGAATAGTTCAACGCATTTCAATCGGCTCCTTCATTACACCTTCTCGGCCTGAATGCCAATCCACTTAACTTCTTTTCTTCCCAAT
Organism: uncultured Candidatus Saccharibacteria bacterium; assembly: GCA_964414215.1. Lineage (GTDB taxonomy): Bacteria > Patescibacteriota > Doudnabacteria > UBA920 > 2-01-FULL-46-14 > CAYPVQ01. The sequence continues at coordinate 14,184 of CAYPVQ010000017.1, forward strand.
TCGTCGGGAAACAATTTGGATTGGAGAATATTGAAACCGGCTTTTTTGACAAGTTTCTCCAGTTCGGTTTTTGAGAGATAAATAAATATCCGTTTATTGTAAAGGGAAAGATTCTCGGAGACTTCCTTTACCCCCTTTCCTTTTTTCATTCTCAAATCGAGCTTACCTCGAGGTTTTAATATCCGATTAAAACTTTTCAACACAGTCGAAAAGTCTTTTTTTAAAATGTGAACTAGAACGGCATTGGCCCAAATAGCGTCAAAATAACTTTTGGGGAATTTGAGTTCTCTCATGTCCATTTTGATAAATTTGGCTTTTGGGACATTCTTGCGCGCGGCGTTGAGAAAAGAGGCGACCAGATCAATGCCGATTACCTTAAATCCTTTGGCGGCAAAAATTCTCGCATCTCTCCCTCCCGCACATCCGACATCGAGGACTTTTGCACCTTTTGGCAATAGGCTGATGAACTCTGACATTCCTTTGACTATCCCCCCGCTGATATTTTTTAGATATTCCGTGCCAAGCTTTTCATAGACTTCTATCGTCTGCTTGTATTTATCAACTGTTTTCTTCATACCCCAATCATACCCCACCAAGGGGCGGGAAGCAAAAAACCGCCTCGAGGGCGGTTTATAAATTCTTCTCTTGATTTCAAAGTGAGAGTTTTACTCCCGTTTTGTCAGCAATCTGCTTAATCCACTCTTCGTGACGACTAGTGCGTTTCGAATAGCAGTCATTTCTTTGAAATAAGTGTCAGCCTTTTTAGCATAAGCATCTACTGCTGTTTGAAGGTTTGAGAAATCCTTCCGCAAATCATCAAAATCTGACTTGAGGGCTACTTCCTCTCGAGTAGCAAAAACTTCTATAAGCTTTTTTATATCCTGGTCAGTAAGCATATTCTCATTATAAACTCAATACTCAAAGTGTCAATCTGGGGTGGATTCGCGCCTGCCCGCCATAGTTTTGGCGTCGGATGGGAACGGGATTAGAACGTGGTTTCTAGCCCACCTTCAAATTCCAAATACAATTTTGGCAAATTTTCATTGTGCCTGTGCAAGCAGGCTTTCAGTCAATCTTTTCGGCAAACCCAAAACGCTTTC
>CAYPVQ010000018.1:0-7222 GCA_964414215.1 uncultured Candidatus Saccharibacteria bacterium
ATGTGGATAATTTTGGGGAAATCTAAAATTTTGATTTATTGGCTTAACTAAGGCTTATTTTTTGTTTATTTATCCACAACCCTACGAATATCCCTACGAATTACGAATCACTACTAATATACGAATTCGTAGATTCGTAACTATTCGTTATTCGTAGAATTGTGTGATTATTTGACAATAAACCGTGCGCCTCAATATAATAACGTTAAGGTTATCAAGCTTGCGCGAAAAGATGGTTTGTGGTTTAGTTTTGTAACGAGCAAACCAGAAGTTCGTCATTAAATTGCAGATGATACTTGTCCGAAGAAATCAATAATTTTTGAATTTGGGAAGTCTTTTTGAAGGAAAGTATTTGTTGTGTCCAGGGTTTTAGAGCGGTCGATATCTAAAAAACTGCGGCCATAAAGATATACCTTCCAAAAGGCGAGAATTATAAATTTGTTAAAATTAATCAAACTAAATTTGCAAAATTCGATTTTGATTGTCTCAATTGAACAATCAAGAGAATTTGTGCAAAGGAGCAAATAATGCAAAAACCTAATAGATCTTTTGCAAAAAAGGTCTTTGCTGCAGGTTTAGCAATCTCTACTGCTCTCTGGGCTTCTGCCGGCTTGTTTGTCTTTGTGGCGCAAGCTGTCGAAGCTCACCCTGCTGGTACGCTCGTGCTTTCGGGCGGAACAGTCTGGCATATCTCTGATGATGGAGCAGGGCGGCACGGAATTGATTCCTTGGTGAGGTTTTATTCTCATCGTTATGACTTTGCCGATGTCGTTCCTGCCAACTCTGCGGATTCGGCTTTGCCAGATCTGGGACTACTTCCTGGTGGGCATGGCGTCCTCTTCAATGATGGCGGTACAGTCTATCAAGTCTCCGGGGGCATGAAGCACGGCTTCACTTCAGCCGCGAATTTCACTGGCAATGGCTTTAGCTTTGCCAATGTCATGGCCGGGGATCTTTCACTGGTTCCCGCAGGCGCAGTGATTGACAACACTACCGCAGCTCACCTCGAGGGCACGTTTGTGGTCTCGGGTGGCACAGTGTGGATGGTTACTGCTACCGGACGCAAGGGGGTTCCTTCTCCCGGCGTTTTGTTCTCTTATGGCGCAGACTTTGACGATGCAGTAGCAGCCAATTCTGCTGATCTTGCCCTAGCCGCGGAAGCTAATGCAACTTTCCGCACGGGAACTCTGGTCAATGACAGTGGTACCATCTGGGCAGTGACTGCCAGTGCCAAACGCGGTTTCCCAACTGCTTCCTGTTTCACTGACTTTGGATTTAGTTTCTCCATGCCAGTATCAGGGAGCACAGCGGGCTTAACCGCTGGTGCTAGTTTCTGTCCAACCACAACACCTCCCACGACTTCTGCTGGAGTTTTGAGTGTGTCACTGGCTTCTGATACGCCAGCAGCAACTCTAGCTGTCGAGAATGCGGCACGCGTTGGCTTTACCAAAGTCAACTTTACGGCCAGCGGCGGAGATGTAATAATTGATTCCCTGGTGGTTGAGCGAACTGGGGTAGCACAGAATGCGGCTTTTTCTGACATCATCTTACTGGATGTGTCAGGAGGGAAATCAGTCGCACTTTCTGACCAGATTGGCAATGAAAAGTCTCTTGGTTCAGACAACAAAGCGACCTTTGGTGACGATATTACCGTTAAAAACGGGACCACCAAGAGTATCTTGGTTGCGGCCAATATGGGCGCAACCCTTAATGCTGGCCAAGTCGCTTTTCTGTCTCTAGTAGCAGTCAATCTCTCGGGAAGTGCAACCGTGAGTGGTACTGTGCCAATTGTGGGTAACGGGATGACCTTTGAGGGTGCAGTCGCGATTGCGACAGTGACTGTGGCTAATGGTGCCCAGAATCCAGCAGCTTCGACGCAAAACGTGGGAACCAAGGATTATGTGGTTTCTTCGATCAAGGTTACAGCCGGCGGTCAGGAAGACATTGAGATTCACCGGATTCGTTTCTACCAAAACGGCACTGCGGCTGATGAGGATGTCCAAAATCTGGAACTCCTGCAGAGTGGGAATGTAATTGCCACTTTCGCACAGCCCAAGGCCAAGGTCGCAGACTTTGTCTTCACTGCCCCTCTACTCATTGAGAAAGGTCAGAACAAAGACTTTGACTTGCGCGCGGATATTACGGGTGGTTCTTCGCGAACCATTAGTCTGGACATTGACAAGCGAATTGATGTTGTAGCCAAAGGCAAAACTTTTGGTTACTTCCGCTTGCCAACCTATGACAACACCGTTTCGCCGTTCTACAATGCCAACAACACTACCATTGATGTGGGCACGATCACCTTCTCCAAAGGTGTGCTTTCGTCTTTGAGTGTGGCTGATGGAGGCAAGAACCAACCCATGGGGGTATTCAAGGTCACAGTCCAAGGCGAACCCGTGCAAGTGACCCAGTTCGTGGTTGGCTTTACCTGGACAGGCACAGGGAATATGGGAGACATTACCAATGTCAAGGTTAAAGACAAGAATGGTGCTGTTGTCGCTGGTCCAGTTGATCCCGACACGACCGTAGCGGCCAGGGATACTGGTACCACTACTGATACCATTATCTTCCCGACTGGGACGAATGACTACACTATCTACGCTGACCTCAATACTGATCCAGCAGCCGGAGATACCATCCGGGCTGATCTTCCTTCGCCCAATAACCAAACCACGGCCAAGGGTACAATCACAAATCAGACGATTACTGCCGGACCGACTTCGGATCTAACTTTGGACACAGTGACCGTGAGGGCGGGGGCAGTATCAATCTCAACCGGTACTAGCCCAGCGGCGCAGTCAGTAATCATTGGAGCAAGCCAGTTCACGTTTGCCAATTACACGCTCTCGGCAGTGAATTCTGGAGAAGACGTACGGGTTACGCAAATGGCAATAACGCACAAGACTCAAGCCAACAGCATCCAAAGCAACATTGCAAACCTCACGATGTATGACGGCTCAACTGCGCTTGCGCCAATACTCCAGCCAGCCAATACGGCAGTGTCCTCGGCGACCTCGACCTTCACCTTCACGAACCCCATTGTCGTGGCGAAGGGAACGAGCAAGACCTTGTCTGTCAAAGGAGATATTGTAGCAGGAACTGGCGGTACACATTGGCACCAGTTTGGCTGCAACAGCTCTTCTTGCGCCACAGCCACGGGTGCGGATACCGCATCTTCCATTACCCCAACCGTGACTAATAGCGATGGTCAGAGAATGACCTTGGCTACGACCGGGACATTCACCTTGGCAGAAGCGGCTTCGAGTCCGCAAACTGGAGCGCTTATCGTGGGTGGGTCAAGCAAGGTGACTGTAGCCGAGCTGCTCTTAACCGCAAGCCAAGAAGAAATTGATCTGCAAAGAATTCTCTTCCAGACAGTGAATGCGGTAAATGATGGGGACCTAACTGATGAGTTCACGATGGTCTATCTCTTTGATGGTGCTACCCAGGTGGCTTCACTTGTGCCAACCAGCACTACGGCCATTACCTTCTCTGATCTTGAAGGGAAGTTTAGGATCAAGATTGCAGGAAGCAAACTCACAGTCAAGGTTGACGCCGCAGCCACAAGCAACCAAAGCGGGGATGCTAATACCGGAGACTCGGGAGATGGCGTATCCTTTGACGTAGCCCAGGATGCTTATACTGGAAAAGGAGTGCTCTCTGGCACGAGCCTTGGCGGCGGCAGTATATCTGGCGCCTTCACTGGCCAGCAGTTCACAGTCTACAAGAGTATCCCGACTGTCACGAAGCTGGCTTTGGCGAGCGGTACCTTGGTTAACTCGAGCGGTGTGCCACTCTTCAAGTTCAAGCTCGCGGCCGATGCGAAGGGTGACATTGGACTCTACTCTGTGTCCTTTGCCATCTCCACAACTACGGCAACGGTAACCGCGTTTGAACTGTTTGAGAACCCAGGAGAGACTTCCCAGATCAACTTGACCAATAACGCGACGAGAAGTGTTGGTGGTCCAACTTCAACCTTGGATTACGCCAAGACAGTGCTCATTGCCTCCAGCGATGGCAAAGGTGGTCAGTATGGTATCTACCTTGACTTTGATACTGGTACTGACGGCATTGCTAATGGCGGAGAGTTCCGCACGATTGCGGCTGGAGCCTCCAAGACCTTTGAGCTTAGAGGTACGGTTGCCAACTCTACCACTGGTTCTTCAGTCTCGGTAGTGATGCTTGGTGACAATGCATTCACCTCAACCTATCCAAATTGTGCTGGTGATGCAACAGTTGGAAATACCTGTACCTTGGGTATTAATGGTCAAGAACAGGGTAAGTTTGTCTGGTCAGATCTGCACTATGGAAATAGTTCTTCCACAGCGACCCAAACCACCGAGTGGTTTAACGGTTTCCGAGTGCCAGGTCTAACTGCGACGACTGCTGCTGAAGTCCTATCCAAGTAGGCTTTCGGAACTAGCCAAAAGCTTAGGTGAGATAAAGTCAGCTAGCTATTGGCGAAACACCCCCACACCTATATATAGGTGTGGGGGGTTGTTTTTTAGGTAACGCGATGCTAATATACTAATTACATGCTAATGATGCCAATGAATATTAATAAACTTATCAGAATAGTTGTCGTTTTAATTTTAATCGCTGCCGCTAGCTTCTTTTTGTATAACCAGTTTCGCCGGCCAGCTCCTGGCGAGGGAGATTTAGAAGCGATGAAAAAAGTTATCTTGGCTGACCCAGAAGTGAAGGCTACTAACTTGACCGAAGAACAGAAAACCAAATTTATAAGCCAGTTTAAAAAAGCTCGCGAGGCATCCCTCAAGGCTAATCTAGATACCCTGCAAGGGTTAAATGAAATGGCGCAGCTGAAGATGAATCTCGGGGACTTGGAAGGGGCACGGGTTACCTGGGAGTATGCCAATATCATTCGTCCCAAAAACTCTTTATCATTTGCCAATGTCGCTGCCCTGTATCATTACGACCTCAAGCGATACACTTACGCTGAAAAAAATTATTTAATTGCCATTGCCAATGATCCCGACGATATTCCCACCATCCGCAATTTTTTTGAACTCTACTTTTACTCTCTCGAAGATTTTGGCAAGGCCGAGGCCTTAATTCTTAAATCAATCGAAGCTAATCCGCAAGCCCCAGATCTTTATGCTTTAGCCGCAACCCTTTATACCAAGCTTTCAAAGCCCGATAAAGCCATAGAATTTTACGAAAAGGTCTTGGAGTTTAACCCCAATAATGAGGCGGTTAAGGCAGAAATCCAAAAACTTAAAGAGCAACTTAAGTAGACCCTAAGTGTGGTTTCTCGTATTTTTTTTGTTGTGGCCACAGATCACGGAGGCAGCCGCAGAGTTTCAGATTCTGGGGTTAGATTACTTTGATCCGGAGCTGGAGATTATTAGCGACCAACCCTTTTCTTTCCGGGAAGCAGAAGAAAAGGGTTTTTTGCTTGAGGTAAGTCCGGGGGTAACTTATGTTATCTACTCGTTTGGGAAGCTAAACTTTAAGCCTGATAGGTTAACCGTAACCTTGGGAAGCGATACTTCCCTCGAGCTTACCGTGGTTCCAAATGTTAGCCGTGGAGGAAGTTTTACCTATGAATTTCAAAAGGAGATTTTGCCTGGTGCGGGAGTTAGAGAATATGATTTTTCTTTGCATCATGTGCTGTTTCGGCAGGCGGCTGATTTTGGTTTGAAATTTGAAGCCAAGGCGTCCACGCTCATCAGTTTGCGCCAAATTAAGCTTTCTCAATTGGGGGTAAGCCAAAAACTTTTACAGCCCCTAAAAGATTATTTCCAGACTGCTCCCTATTCCGGATTTACGGTTAATGTTTTTCCGACGCCGCGGATTTTTGGGAGGTCGGCTTTTTTGTATCTTTTGCCGATTTTTCTAATTTTAATGTTTTTGATTTTGACTAGCAAAAGATGGCGGAAGAGAGCACTAATTGGGTTATTAATTTTGTGGCTTTTGACAGATTTCCGAATGGTTTATGAATTTTTAAGCTACCAGATTAAAGATTACCAGACTTGGGTTAAACCAGTGGCCGGAGAAAAGCGCTTGCGCACTTATGATGATTTTTACGTGTTTGCCGATTGGCTGAAAACCAATCTTCCCGCCGGTACAGATAAACTTAATTTTTATTATTTAGAGAATGAACATTTTCCCAGGCTTTTGCAGTATTATTTATATCCTACGAAAGTGATTGCGAAAGGAGAAGAAGTGGGTGTTCTTTATGTAATTTTTCACAAGCCCGAGATCAAAGAGAAAATTTTAGCAGAAGGGGCAAAAGAGCTTTCGAGTTTTAGCAATGATTCCGGGATTTACCAAAAACCCCCTCACCCTTCCCTCTCCCCCTTTCCGCCGGAGGCGGATCCGCCTTTGGCGGAGAGGAGGAGAGGGGGAGAGGGAGAGAGGGGGTAGAAATGTTTATGGTTATCTTAAAATTAATTCTTGCCTATTTTTTTCCCTGGCTCTTTGGTTACCAAGCGCTGATGCTTTTGGATCGGCAGAAAGTTTTGTCATCCGGATTCAAAGTTTTTGCCGGGTTTTTGGTGGGAGCCGGGATTTTTACGCTGGAAGTGTTTATGGCAGGAGTATTCGGCATAAAGCTGGTATTGCCGACGCTTTTTTTGATTATTGTTACCGATATTGTAGTTGTGGACGTACTTAGAAGGCGATTTCGACCTCTCTCCCAGCCTCTCTCCATCTCCTGGAGAGAGGAGTTTTCCCTCCCCAGGCGATGGGGAGGGATAAAGGGAGAGGTCGTTACTTTGATTATTCTCTTTCTTCTCTTTGTTAAAATCATTGCCAGCATCTGGCAAGTTACCCACATTCCAACCTATGAATTCGACGCGTGGAATAACTGGAATTTGCGGGCCAAGGTCATCTATGTTGAGCAGGAAATTCCGCTTGATAAGAATGATCCCTATTATTTGGGCGGCGGGATCAAAAGCTATCCTTTAAATGACGCGCTTTGGAAAGTTTGGGTGGCAAATATGGTGGGCAATTGGAATGAGCAAGCCGTAAATTTAGTGAGTGTAGTTTATTATGTTGTGCTTTTGGGACTTTTTTATTTTGCCTTGCCTGAAGAATGGGGGAGATTAGGGAAATTAGGGGCGACATATCTTCTGGGGAGTCTGCCGTTTTTATATTTTCACTCCTTCATTCCTTATGTAGATTTAGCATTTGCTGCTTATCTGTTTTTAGCCGTAGCTTCGTTATTTCGATTCCTTTCCCCCTCACCCCCCCCTCTCCC
>CAYPVQ010000018.1:7322-15206 GCA_964414215.1 uncultured Candidatus Saccharibacteria bacterium
GTGATTGTCACGATTTCGTCGATCGCCAAAAAGTTGACAATGCGAGATTTCCTCGGCTATTGGTTTGTCGTTTTGGCAATTGCTTTACCATGGCTAATATTCAGGTTTGTTAACAAATTAGATATCCTAAGCGGTGACAGCAGCAGTTTTAAAATAATTTTTAATTCTCAGTTTGTAAATGAAGCTTGGCACTCGATTTTTTTGCGTAGTCACTTTAATTTCTTGTGGCTTTTGGTATTTCTTTTAATAATTTTCAAAGCTAAAAAAATCTGGCAGGATTTGCCTCTGCGGTTCCTTACTTTCATATTATTGGCTTTATTTCTCTTCTATAATGGGGTTATTTTTTTTACAGATAAGGCCCTGGATTTAAGTGCGCTTACGCGCGTGAATTTGCAAATTGCGCCGCTCGGGATGTTTATCCTGATTCTATTTTTGAATAGAGAATTTCTTGATAGACTGAAATAGTTTTTTGCAGCCCCCTGCCCCTGCCTCGGAGTTTTGGCTTAATTGACAGCCGTTTAGGGATTTGTTATGTTGCTTTCATGAGACTCGAGCATGCAAAGCAAGAAAAATTAAAAAACGATATCAAGAAAATTATCGGCAAATACCTCGATCTCAAAAAGTATCGAGTATTCTTTTTCGGCTCGCGAGTGAGCGGCAACAGCCATTCGCGCTCGGATATTGATGTAGGAATTGAAGGGCCCAGGCCGCTCCCCTTAGGAATAATGGAAGAGATCAAAGATGAAATTGACGACCTGCCGGTGCTATATAGTATTGACGTCGTAGATTTTAAAGAGGCCGCGCCTGATTTTCGCAAGGTTGCTCGTAAAGATGTGGAAAGGATATGAATAAGTTACCAGTACTTTTAAAATAATTTACCAAAGCGGTCAAACGGCTTGAAGAAGTGCTTGCGCTTAGGAAAACGAAGGTTATTAGAGATTCGGCAATTCAACGTTTTGAATTCACTTTTGATTTATCCTGGAAACTTATCAAGACATTTCTAGATGAAAAATTAGGCATTGTTTGCAATTTCCCAAAAGCCTGCTTTCGCGAAGCATATAAACAAAAATTGATCGAATATGACAATTTTTGGATTAAGATGACTGATTTACGAAACAAGACAGCGCATACTTACAAAGAAGAGATTGCGGAAAAGGTTTACAAACAACTTTCCAAAGCCCAAAAACATTTCCAGGAACTGCTCGGACACATGATTAAAGAACAGTCAAAGTCCTGATAATCAGGCCCTGGCGCCGCGAATCCCCCTGTGGATAACCCAAGCTTTACTACTACTACACTTACACTGGTAGTAGTTTTAGTATTAAACTCAAAAATTATATGGAATTCTCCTTTAAAAACATTGCCATTGCCGTAGTTATTGCTACTGCCGTGGTCGGGGTGATTGTGGTCGGAAGTAGCAGCTCCCTCAAAAACCGCATTGCGGTTGATTATTCGAAAAGCAGCGCGGCCCCGGCCCCGCTTCTGTTCACTGGTGCGGGGGCACACACTCTGCAAGTTAATAACCTTAATGTAACGGGAACTTTAGGCGTGGGGACGACGAATCCGGGCTATGCCAAAGTTCGTATCTATAATAATCTGTCTGGAGGTCCTAGCGCTTTCGTTTTACTCGAAAATCCAAGCACCGCCAAAGAGGCAATCTCTGGCTTTGCGGTTCAAGGAGAAAGTGATACTCGGTTTATTGGGATGTACTATATAAATTCCAATTCGAATCAACCTTACATCACATGGAGACCTTCAAGTGGTGTACTCATGACCGGCTATGAAGCTACGGGTGGACTGGTTTTGGCAACCTCAGCTTCTGCCCCTATCATATTTGCTGCCGGAATCGGCACACAAGGAACAGGGGAGAGTATGCGCATCAACAGCAACGGCAACGTCGGCATCGGGACGACGAACCCCGGTTCCAAATTGGAGGTGGTAGGAGGCTCTAGGTTTTCTGGGGGTCGCAATTTGTTTACCGATGTAGAAGGGGCGGAACGCATTCGTGTAGGTGCCGCGTGGGGAGTCCCTGGGTTCTATTCAGAAGATGCGCAAGATTTGGTGTTAGGTGTTGATGTGAATCACAAAGCCTACATTGGGACATTGGGGAACTTTATGACTGTTCAAGGAGATGGCAAAGTCGGCATCGGGACGGAGAATCCCAACGCAAAACTGCAAGTTTCTGGCGGGGATGCGGCCATTAGTTCGCAGGGCAGTGGTATGATTCTTCGTGCCACGGACGGGCCGAATTGCTATCGGGTTACCGTGAATAATGCCGGAGCCCTGGCCGCTGCTTTGGTTACTTGTCCATAAGGCGCTAATCAAAACCGTCATTGCGAGGGCTTTAGCCCGAAGCAATCCCCAGGGAAATGGCTAAAACCACGGGATTGCCACGTCCCGACAGGACGTCGGGGCTCGCAATGACGAGGAAATAGGGGTTTTGAAATGAGCTTATAGCTTTTTATAAACCTCTTCGGTTGCCCTCACCATCTGTTCCAAAGAAAATTCTTTGACTCGCGCTCGGGCTCGTGCCCCGAGAGTTTTGGCAAGCTCGGGATTTTGGATCAATTTGATGATGGCCTCGGCTAAAGCTTGCGGGTTTTTGGGGGGGACTAAAAGTCCATTTGCTTCGACCTCTCCCTTGCCCTCCCCATCTCCTGGGGAGGGAAAAGAGTATGGAGTAATCATTTCGGGGACACCACCAACAGAAGTCGCGACAATTGGCAAGCCCTGGGCCATGGCCTCGAGAATCGTGTAAGGGAATCCTTCTTTGAGCGAGGGAAGAACGAAAATATCGAATTGCGAGAGGTATTGGCCGGCATCTTTTTTTGCACCCACAAGAAGGAACTTGTCTTGAAGCCCGTAATTCTTGATTCGTGATTCGAGATACGATCTTTCCGATCCTTCGCCGATGATCAGATATCTCGTATTTCGTATCTCGTATTTCGTATCTAGAAGATGGGCGGCGTCAATCAGGTATTTAATGCCTTTGGTGGGATAGAGATTGGCAATGGTGCCGATTATAATCTCATTGTCATTGCGAGTCCCGCCGGGGCGGGACGAAGCAATCTCACCATTGCTTGGGATTGCTTCGCTTGCGCTCGCAATGACATTAATAGGCGAAATCCCATTATGTATCGTCACCAATTTTTCTGACGAACACATCCTCGCTTGAATCGCCGCCTGCCGGTCAAACTCGGAGACACAGATGATTTTGCGGCGGAAATACGTGGCAATTTTCTCGGCCCAGAAGTAGAGTCGGCGCACGAACCAGTTATGCGGTTCGAGAAACGCAAACCCATGGGCCGTGAAAATCACATTTTTGACTCCCGCGAGTCTCGCGGCCAAACTTCCCAAAAACCCGGCCTTGCTGCTATTGAGATGGACAAGGTCGGGTTTTTCTCTCTCGATAAGGTTTTTGAGTTCCAAAATAGCCAAGAGATCATGGCTGGGGCGCAGACTCCTTCGGAGATGCTCTAGAAGCTTGACGGGCACGCCCACTGCTTCTAATTGGTTTTTCAGTTCTAGTTTTTCCGGACCCATGGCCGCGATGACTTCGTATTTGGTTTTGTCCAGGGCTTTTGTCAAATCCAAGACATAGCGCTGGGCTCCGCCCAGTTCGCCTTGGGTAATGACGTATAAAACTTTGAGCCGTTTTGAGGATTGACCAGTTGGCATATATTTGGCATAATAATAACAAATTATGAAAGAACCATCCATTGGTATAATCGGCGGCGGTGTTGTCGGAGGAGCGGTGAAGAATTTTTTCCGAGACGCCAAAGTCTATGATAAATACAAGGAGTCTGACCGGATTGCGGAAGTTGCCAAGGCGCGGTTTATTTTTATTTGCGTGCCAACGCCTTTTAATGGCGGACTGGATTTATCCATGGTAGATGACGCGGTGGTCAACGCGGTTTCACACCTTGCCGATCCCGGGAATCAGCTCGTGGTGATTAAATCCACAGTCTGGCCGGGGACGACCCAAAAGTATCAGGATAAATACCCGCAGGCGAACTTTGCTTTCAATCCGGAGTTTTTGCGCGACAAATATGCCAAGGAAGATTTTCTCAAAAATGACCGGCAAATTGTGGGTTACACCGCGAAAACCAAAGACTCTCCTTTGGTCCGGGAGCTTCTAGAGATTCTCCCGCAGGCTACTTACCAAAAACTTGTCCCTGCGGAAGTCGCAGAGATGGTCAAATACGCGAGCAATACTTACCTCGCCATGCATGTCATCTTCGCTAACCAGATTTATGACCTCTGTCAAGGTCTCGGGGTTGATTACGAGGAGGTTAGGGAAGCCATAAAATCAGATAAGCGCATTGGCCAAAGTCACTGGGAAATATTGCACACCGAGGCTAGTCTGCAAAGCACGAAGAGCGAGGTTTACCGCGGCTATGGCGGCAAATGTTTTCCCAAAGAAATGGACACACTCATTGTCGAGGGGCAAAAATTGGGAGTGGACGTTGGTTTGTTCGAAAGCGCCCAAAAGATTAATCTCAAGCTCAACAGGGGGAAATATGACCAGTAGAGCCAAGATTTCAATAATTGGCGGGGGGGCAGTCGGTAAAGCTGTGGCGGGGTATTATAATCCAGACGTAAAGATTTACGATAAATACCATGCGCTAAACAGCATCGAAGAGGCGGTAGTCGCCGCTGATTATATTTTTGTAGCTGTGCCAACACCTTTCAAGAACGGCCAAGATTTAACCGAGATGGATGACGCGGTTGCCAGGGTGGTTGCGCATTTAGGCAATCCCGGAAAGCAGGTCATCATTATCAAATCCACGGTTTTGCCCGGAGTCACCGAAGGCTATCAGGAAAAGTATCCGCAGGCAAATTTCGTATTTAATCCCGAGTTTTTGACCGAAAAAACCGCGGTTTCTGACTTTGCGAATCCAGACAAGCAACTGGTCGGGTACACCAGCAAAACCAAAGATCTGGCCGCAGAAGTCATGGCGATTTTGCCAGACGCGCCTTATAAAAAAATGTTACCGGCCGAAGTTTGCGAAATGGTCAAATATGCAATCAATGCCTACTATGCCTACAAAGTGATATTTGGCAATCAAATTTATGATCTCTGCCAGAAGTTCGGAATTGATTATGATTTGGTGCGCCAAGGGCTGGTTGCCGACTCAAGGATTGCGGATTCGCATTTTGACGTATTTTATGGCGGGTACCGCGGCTACGCGGGCAAGTGCTTGCCAAAAGATGTCGAAACACTCGCCTGGCTTGCCAGGAAGAAAGCTGTTGATGTGGGTTTTATTGAGACGATAATCGCGATTAATAATAAATTAAGGGCGCAAAAAGATGTCTAAACTTTTAGTCACAGGTGGTGCTGGATTTATTGGCTCGCATCTTGTGGACCGCCTCATTGCCGATGGTTGCGAGGTGGTGGTTTTGGATAATCTATCAACTGGCAAGCAGGAGCATGTTAACCCCAAGGCAAAATTTATCAAATGCGATATCGCAAATTTTGAGGAAATTGCCCCGCATTTCCAAGGTACTACAGCCGCATTTCACCTAGCGGCTCTGGCTCGAATCCAGCCATCCATTCAGAACCCGCTGCTTTATAACCAGACGAATGTCACGGGCACGCTTAATGTCTTGTGGGCGGCGCGCGAAGCCCATGTCAAAAAAGTGATTTATTCGGCTTCGTCCTCGGCTTATGGCGAGCGGCAGGAGGAAGAGTATCCGCTCAAGGAATCACTCGATGCCCGGCCGGGTAGCCCGTATGCTTTGCAAAAGTATGTAGGCGAGCTGTATTGTCAGCTGTTTGCCAAACTTTACGCTCTACCCACAGTCATTTTGCGCTATTTTAATGTCTATGGGCCGCGACAGATTACGGAAGGTGCTTACGCCGCGGTGATCGGCATTTTTCTGAAACAGCGAGAACAAGGCCAGCCCCTGACTGTAGTGGGTGATGGCGAACAGCGCCGGGATTTTACTTATGTCCAAGACGTGGTAGAGGCCAATATCTTGGCTTGGCAAAAACCTGTGGCGTCGGGAGAAGTGTTTAATATTGGCGCGGGACGTAATTACAGTGTTAACGAGATTGGAAAATTGATCAGCGGGCCGACAGTAAACATTCCGCCGCGGCCGGGAGAGTATCGCGTGACTTTAGCCGATAATACAAAGGCGCGGCAGATGCTAGGATGGATTCCGAAGGTTAAACTTGAAGAGGCGATAGCAGAGTTGAAAAAACTCCACAAATTATTATAGCGGCGGCCTTTAGGAGGCCCATAAAACCATCATAAAGATCTCCCGAAGGGAGAAAGGGAGAGAAACCTAAATCCGCCCAGCCCGCCACGGCGGACGGACGTTACATATTATGAAACCGCGAATTTTAATTTTTAGCATTGCCTACGAGCCTTTGTTGGGTGGAGCCGAAACTGCGGTCAGAAATCTTACTGACCGTTTGTCTTCTTATGAGTTTGATTTGATCACTTGCCGGTTTAGTCGAAAGCATCGGGTTTCTGAACGGATTGGAACGGTTAATGTCTACCGCGTTGGGTTTGGCTCGCGTTTGGGCAGACTGCTTTATCCGGTTTTGGCTTTTCGGTTAGCGGCCAGGTTACATCGAAAACACCCTTACCAAGTGGTTTGGTCAATTATGGCGGCCTATGCCGGAGCCGCCGCATTAATGTTTTTGCGAAGATTCTCTCAAGTCAAGTTTTTATTAACTTTGCAAGAGGGCGATCCGATTGAGTATATTCACCGGCAAGTGCGAGGTTTTCGAACGCAATGGCAGAGAATTTTTAAGCGCGCAAACTATGTCCAGGCAATAAGCCAATATCTTGCGAAGTGGGCAAGAAAAGAAGGAACAAACTGTCCAATTGAGGTCATACCGAATGGGGTGGAGTTAAAGAAATTCCAAATTCCAAAATCCAAATTTCAAATAAATTCCAAAATCCAAATTTCAAAAATTGTTACAGTTTCTAGGTTGGTGCCGAAAAATGGCATTGATATTTTGATAAAAGCATTTGCCGTCATTGCGAGGAACGAAGAGACGAAGCAATCCCAGGGCGAGATTGCCACGCACCCTTCGGGTGCTCGCAATGACATTGGAATAAAATTACAAATTCTTGGCACTGGGCCGGAAGAGAAAAAGCTTAAGAAATTAGCAAAAGCTTTGAATGTTGAGGATGCCGTCGAATTTCTCGGGAATGTTCCGGCGGATAAAGTCCCTGAATATCTCACGCAAGCCGATATTTTTGTCCGGCCATCGCGTTCTGAAGGGTTAGGAACTGCTTTTCTTGAAGCCATGGCCGCGGGCTTGCCAGTGATTGGCACGCCAGTGGGGGGAATTGGGGAATTTTTAATTCCCTATCGAGTTTTTCTCCCTTCCGCTCCGCTCCGCCTAAGGCGGACGGACGGAGAGGGGGAGAGGAAGAGGGGGTCAGCGAACGGGCTTTTCGTCAAACCCGAAGACCCCAAAGATTTAGCCGAGAAAATCTTGTTGCTCTTAAAAAACGAGAAGTTACGAGAAGAGCTCGGTCAAAACGGCCGCAGATTGGTGGAGGAGGAGTACAGCTGGGATCTGATCGCGCAAAAAATGGCCAAGATTTTCTCGGGTTTGATCTGACTTTCTTGCGTTTTGCATTACAAAGTCCCAGGCTCGTTTTATACCTTCAATTTCAAGAGGAATGAGTTTTGATCGAGGAATTATGCCAAATGTTGGTTCTCTATAATTTGTTTCATCTTTGCGTTTTTTCATGTCTCCGTTGGATATTTACTTAAGAACCTATTTTAAAATTTAAAACCATTTTCAGTAAACCCCGTTAGAGAACTCGTCCGGGGCATTAGACCTAGGTGTTCGTAGAAGAAATGCGACTTGGGGTTCACCCCGTTAGAAACTGAAGTTTCTAACGGGGCAAGACCGCA
>CAYPVQ010000019.1:0-15011 GCA_964414215.1 uncultured Candidatus Saccharibacteria bacterium
GCGGCCGAATCGGTCGGCAAAATTCCTGAAAGTCAAATTCTGGTGGACCCACCGGGAATCGAACCCGGGACTGATCCATGCCATGGATCCGTAATGCCGCTTTACTATGGGCCCGCAATTTTTATGCCGCGGCGCTAACTTGGCTTGAATCCATAAATTCTTTTCTTCCTTTGTTATACCACGCTGCTATGGTGTCTGCATCCCAATAAGATTTCTTCATCGATTCGGGCGAAATAGTCTCTCCTTTCGCAATTTTTTCCAAGAACGTCAATACATGTTCTCTGATGAACTCCGGGTGATCCTCGCTACTGGCCTGCATGGCAAAACCCGGATTGGTCGCCCGAATTTTTTCAAGCATGGCGGCTTTGTGACGACGGAAATTAGTGATGACTTTATTTAATTCTGTAACATCCATCGATGCGAGCTCTTTACTAAAGTCAGGTTTAATCTCTGCCCTAGGTTTGCGCTGACTGGGTTCGGGCATTGGTTCGCGGGCCATGGCGGCGCCTGCTTCTGCAATTTCGGACATAATAATAGAGTTAATGTTTAGCACTTGTATCTTACCAAAAATATCGGGGAATTTCAATGTTTCGGGGGGCGGTGGTAAGATGGTAGAGGGTTAAGAACTCCCCCTTCCCCTCTTGAACTCCCCCTTTGCCCCCTCTTTGATTAAAGAGGGGGTGGGGGGAGTTCGGGGAGTTCCATTCGAAGATTAGGATTATGTTTTTATGATCACGCCGACGTATACCAGAGAATTGCATTTGCTTAAAGATTACCGCCTGATTGCCGGAATTGACGAAGTCGGGCGGGGGCCGCTCGCTGGGCCGGTGGTTTCGGCGGTCGTGATCCTCGATCCCGAGAAGGTTGGCAAATACCGCAGTAAAACCAAATGGTGGCAAGGGGTGCGCGATTCCAAGACCTTGTCCCCGCGAAGGCGGGGATCCATAGTTTATTTCATCAAAGCTAATGCCTATGATTTTGCAATCGGGCTTGCTACCCACCAGGAAATTGATGAGCTGAATATTCATTACGCGAGTTTGCTCTCCATGCGGCGGGCAATCGAAAGTTTGAAAACTGTTCCAGATATTGTCCTTATTGACGGGAAATTTGAAATCCCATTCCCCTCCCTTGAGGGGAGGGGTTGGGGGAGGGTGGAGGGGATAAACCAATGCGCGATTGTGGACGGAGACGCGCACATACTTTCGATTGCGGCCGCTTCAATCCTCGCCAAAGTTTATCGCGATGGTCTGATGAAAAATTATTCTAAACAGTTTCCGCAATATGGTTTTGAAAAACACAAAGGCTATGATACGGCCTTTCATCGAAGTCGATTACTAGAACACGGTCCGTGTGAGATTCATCGGATGAGTTTTGAGACAGTAAAGAAGGCGATCAATAAAAAGTTCAAATCGTCCTTCAAAGATGCGATTTGACAGTTGTTTTACCTTAGTATATAATGTAAAGCAGTATAATTAAAAGTAAAACTATGGCACAAGCAAAGCTTTCCAAAAAATATCAAATCGTTATTCCCAAGGAAGTCAGAAAAAAAATGGGACTTGGGGCCGGTGCTCAAGTTGCAATTTATCCAGTAGATGAGCATCATGCGGTAATTGCCAAAAGTCCTACCAGTTATGCTGATGCGCTGCAAGGGCTGGGCAAAGAAGTTTGGCAGGCACTAGGTGGAGCAGAGAAGTATATAAAAGAAGAGCGGACATCATGGGAGAAAAAATCGGTTTAGATACGACATTCTTTGTATATTTTTTAGAAGAACATCCAGAATACTTACGAGCAACTCGGGCAATTATCGACGAAATTGAGGCCGGCCGGATTTCCGGGGTTTTTTCGAGTGTTGGGTTGATTGAGGTTTTGACCGGGCCCAAGAAACTCGGTCGTTTTGATCTCGCTAGACGATACCAACAGCTAATTACCCATTTTCCAAATCTGACTATTGCCGGCATAAATGAACGTATTGTGGAATTGGCGTCTGATCTGCGTTCCAAGTATAATATTGGCACTCCTGACGCGATTCATCTGGCAACCGCCATTGATTTTGGCGCAGATAAATTTGTTACCAATGACTTGGGATTGCAAAGGGTGAAAGAGATTAAGGTAGAATTATTCTAAATTGGGAGAGATTGCACAGTTGGTCTAGTACAGTGGTTGCAGATTTTTTAGGCAGCAATATCGTGATGTTTTATATAAATGAGGTGGGGTGCGAGAGTGGTTTAATCGGACAGTCTCGAAAACTGTTGTACTCGCAAGGGTACCGTGGGTTCAAATCCCACCCCCACCGCCAGTTGGGAAAACATTCTCGTTTCTCGGCTTGGTCATACACTACCGATCGCAAGGGGGGAAAAAGAAGGGAAGTGCGTAAGCCCTAAAAGCATTAGAAAATGGCCAAAAAAACAATCCGGCAGTTTTTGCCTTGTGGCTTGAAGGGGCATTTGTGTATTCAAAGTCGTTTGTATTATCATGTTACCATGGTAACATGATACAACGGGCGTGCAGAGCTATTTCTTTTCGGAGCGGGATTATGTTAAAATTTAGGAGGGTTGCCTCGAAAATATTTTAATATTCAATAAACGGCATGTCTGGGATTCCACCAAATGCTAAAAGAGTCTTTAGGGGCAAGATATTTGATGTGTATCACTGGCGGCAGGAAATGTTTGACGGCTCCACAGAGACTTTTGAGATGCTCAAAAGGCCGGATACAGTGCAAGTGATTCCCATTGCCGGCGATAAAATTTTGCTGGCGCACCAGGAACAGCCGACCAAACCGCGATTCTACAGTTTTTTTGGGGGCCGAGTTGACGAAGGCGAAGAGCCTTTGGCCGCCGCAAAACGCGAACTTTTGGAAGAATCAGGATACACTTCGGACAGTTGGGAACTTTACAAAATTTATGAGCCGTATAGCAAGTTTGACTGGCGGATTTATTATTTTTTTGCCCGCAACTGCCAAAGAGTGACAGAAGCAAAACTTGATGCCGGCGAGAGAATTGATATTATAGAATTAAGTTTTGAGGAGTTTATCAAGCTCGTCATTGCTGAAGATTTCCACGGCGGGGAATTTGCGAATGATTTGCTCCGGCTGCGCCTCGATCCCAAAAAACTTCGGGCATTTCGCAGGCGACTAACCCTGAATAGACACTTTGGGCAGTGATTTAATAAGGACAGATCCTGGCGTGAAGGCGAAAGTTTTAATTGTCTATGGATCAATTGGCCTCGGGCACAAGGTGGTCGCGGAGAATATTGCCGCCACGCTCAAAGAGGAGCAAGAGGTTGAGGTCAAAATGCTCGATGTGCTCGAGATGCACCGCGGGGCTTTGACTAAAATTAGTACCAAAGTTTATGAGTGGATGATCAAATACGTCCCCTTTCTCTGGCGATTTTTGTACACGAACCGCATTTTCCAGAAATTGACTTTACCGTTGCGCGTCCCGTTCGCTGCTACTAAATCAAAAAAAATTTCCAAGTTTGTGGCTACAGAAAACCCAGATCTCATCCTCACCACTCACCCCAACGCGACCGCTCTCGTCGCTTATCTGAAGCGCGAAAAAATTTATCTCGGCCCCCTGATGGTGACTTTTAGCGATTTCCATTTTCAGCCGTTTTGGGTTTTTCCTTACGTTGATCATTATCTGGTTATGACTTCGGAGCAACAGATTGAAGTCAGGAAACGAGGCTTTTTGCCAGAGCAAATAACCGTAACGGGTTTGCCGGTTGATCCGGTATTTAGCAAAGCGTATGACGAGGGGGAAATCCTTCGGGAATTCGGGCTCAAGCGCCGCAAGCCAATTATCCTCGTCATGGGCGGTAGCCGCGGCTGGGGGGTCAGGGAAGAGGATGTAGAAACACTGCTCAGCACGGCATTTGAGGTTCAGGTCGCAGTGGTTACAGGAAAAAATAAGGCTTTAGAGAAAAAACTTCGAGCACTAGGCGAAAAACACCCCAAAGACTTAAAAGTTTTTGGCGCCGAGTCAGCAGAAAATGTTGCCAAGCTGTTTGCGGTTGCTAAAATTTTGGTCACTAAACCCGGGGGACTTACTATCGCCCAGGCGCTTCTTAAGACCATACCTATGATTTTAGTAAATCCCCTGCCCACGATGGAGGAGCTCAATGAAGCCTATCTTTTGCAGCATGGTGCGGCGGTTGCCGCCAAGAGTCAAAAGGAGCTTAA
Organism: uncultured Candidatus Saccharibacteria bacterium; assembly: GCA_964414215.1. GTDB lineage: Bacteria > Patescibacteriota > Doudnabacteria > UBA920 > 2-01-FULL-46-14 > CAYPVQ01. The sequence goes on from CAYPVQ010000019.1 coordinate 4,178, forward strand.
ATTTTGGGTAGAATGGTTTTTGCAGGACAAAAAGTATTATCAGGATCTGCGAAAACGCATGAAAAATTTAAGCGCGCCTGACGCCGCCAAAATAGCAGCCGAAGCGATAATTGACATGCTCAAGAGGGAAGCTTAAGATAAAAGTGTATGAATTTTCTTAAAAAATTTTTCCGTAAAGATCAAGCGGAGGAAGAAATGATGGTACCAGAGGAGGACGAAGTTGCCTTAGGCAGTGATGAGGAAGAAGGACAGCTGGCCTTGGATGTTTATCAAGATAAAGACAATGTGATAGTCAAATCCACGATTGCGGGAGTTAAACCCGAAGATTTAGACATCTCTCTGTCCACTGATACGCTAACTATTCGAGGTGAGCGCAAAGTGGAAGAAGAAGTCAAAGACGAAGATTACTTTTATCAGGAGTGTTACTGGGGTGCGTTTTCCCGTTCTCTGGCCTTGCCCGTGGAGGTGGATGTGGATGGCGCCGAGGCGGATATTAAAGACGGGATTTTGACTTTGACTCTACCCAAAGCCTCCCGCGTCAAAACCAAGAAAGTCCGGGTTAGGGGGGAAGAATAGAAAAAAACATCGTTACCCTCCCTGAAATGATCTTCATCGCCCTGAAAAGGGCGATTTTAGTTTATCGTAGAAAAGCCGCGACCGCGTCAATTCTATGATAAGAGAAAAAGGTAGACTAAAATCAGGCCTAGGAAAGTTTTGAGCCGTTGGGGACTGTTCGTTCGGGTACGGCCAAAACAACTTCGCCAGTCGGAAGGAAAAATCCGCAAGTTAAAACTTCGGAAAAAAAATTTGCAATTTGTTTTGGCGGGAAATTGATTACACAGATAACTTGCTTGCCTACGAGCGCTTCTTTTTGGTATAGATGAGTGATTTGTGCGCTAGATTTTTTGATGCCAAACTCTCCGAGGTCGATGGTTAACTTATAGGCAGGCCTTTTAGCCTCTGGGAAATTATCGACTGCAATAATAGTCCCGACGCGCAATTCTACTTTTTCAAAATCCTGCCAAGTGATTTGGGGCATGATGTTTTCCTTTTGTCATTCCCAACTCGATTGGGAATCCAGTCTGGATTCCCGCCTTCCTGCCTGCCGCAGGCATGGCGCAGGAATAACAGATTAATGCTTTCTTTTTCAAACCCACCATTTTGACGGTTTTGAAAAAGAAGGCAAGGGCGCGAAGGAGCGTTGAGAATTGACCAAAATTGTTAGTCCTGATAGCATTACATTATGAAGGAATTGAAAGAAAGAATTGTTATTGATCCCAAAATCATGGCAGGGAAGCCAGTAATTAAAGGGACAAGAATTACGGTTGATTTAGTATTGCGGCTTTTGGCACAGGGTCAAATGGTTAACGATATTTTGGAAAATTATCCCCATCTTAAAAAAGATGATATTTTGGCGGCAATTGAGTATGCATAAAAATGATCATATTCTCTCCTCACTCCTTAGTTAAACTGGAACAGCGGAGTCTAAAGAAAGAATTAGTCATAGAAACTTTAACTGACCCAGACTCTACAAAATCAAGTTATGGTGACCGGGCGATCGCTTTTAAAAAATTTGGGAAATTATATTTGAAAGTAGTATTTCGCAAAGAAGGGATAAATATAATCGTCATTACTCAACATTGGACTGATAAACTTAAATAACTAACCATGAAAATCATTTACGATCCATATGCAGATGCATTGAGCATTACTTTCCGCGAAGGGAAAGTAAAAAAAACTTTGGAGATTGCGCCAGAGATTCTTTTAGATGTGGACGCAAAATCGCGGCCATTGTATTTAGAAATCATCGGCGCGAAAGAAAAGCTTGGCAAAGCTGCGACTGAAGAGATGACCTTGAGGACTCTTGTTAAATCTGTTTAGGAAATTTTAGTTCCGTTTGGGACCTTGCGTTCGGGGATGGCGAGGACGACCTCGCCGGAGGGCAAAACAAAGCCGGTCGTCAAAACTTCAGAGAAAAAGTTGGCGATTTGTTTGGGTTGCCAGGTGATTTGGGGCATGATGTGTTCTCCTTTTTGTCATTCCCAACTTGATTGGGAATCCAGACTGGATTCCCGCTTCCGCGGGAATGACAGAATAATGTTTTCTTTTCCAAACCCACCATTTTGATGATTTTGAAAAAGAAGGCAAGGGTGCGAACTGCGGGGTCGCACCCTTGCCGGAAATCGAACTACTCGAGCCACTCTTTGATCTTGATGGCGATCCAGGCACAGGCGGCCGTTGCCGCGAGCACGACTATGGTTTGCCAGTCTGGCAGATGCCAGAGCCAGGCAACCAGGACGAAGGAGGCTATTGCGGTTCTGACAACCCAAACGCTGGTTCTCCAAGCCAGAACCATTCGTCTAAGATGCCGAATGGCCCGGGGACCAAGACTGATCCTGCCGTCTCGGCATTTTTCTAGGATATTCCTTGCCTGCCATGCCTGTTTTACAGACATGGCAAGCCAATCTCGTAGATCCTGATCAAGCCCGACCAGTTCTAGAGCATCTGCCGCAATTGTGTTCATTTTAGAGATTGCTTGGCAGAGATCTTTCTGTCGGTTTCTTTCCATCGGGCCCTGCTCAAGGCGCTCACTCAAGATGCGGTAGGCGCCGTGGGGTGTAAGTCCTCTAATTTGAGGGCAATCCCCGGTCAAGTAGTGGCCTCGATTTGCGTCAGGCCAGCGTTCGAAAAACCTTTTGTGTTCAGCGCAGTCCCGGTAGACATCATCTTCTAGCTTGCCTCCTCGATGATACTTGCCGCAATCCTGACACTGCTCCTGTCCATCTTCGAACGGAGCATCTTGGGTTAACCAAACGAATGTGGATTCACACCCGCAGGAGAGAATAGTCGTGTGGTCCTGGCAGGTGATAAACGAGGCTCGGATGCTACGAAGACGGCTCTTAATTTCTGAAAATGATAGGGGGACCGAGGCCATCTCGTGCCATTGTATATTCCAGCTGTAGTACCCGAAACGCCCTTTGCCGTTAAAGATAACCACGAAGCGGTCGGTTGTTGGGTTGAACGTTGTACCGCACCTGTTCACCCTTTCGTAGATCTTCTTGCGGATCCACATCCAGGTGATTGCCCAGATTATTGAACCCGTTAGGTTCCAGGGTAGCCTAAGCTGCCTTGCAGACCTAACCGGCTCGTGCAATTTAATGTGCATAGTAAGTATCCTCCTGTTGGGCTTTTGGGAACTTGTTCCAACGCTTTCGCATTGTGAACAGGGAATGGTAGCGTAAAATCGCAGAAATGTCAATAATTCTCGTCAAATTTGACGAGAATAGGAGGAATAAAGGAGATAAGGGGCTTGACTAAGGGATTTTTGTTTGCTATAATGACGACGAAAGATTCGTCAAAAGTTCACCTCCTCACCTTTAATTCCTTTCCCCCTAAAGGGGGCGAGGAGGGGAAGGGGGAGACGACGAAGGATTCGACAGAACCTCTCCTGGTCCGACCTGGGTCGGACCATCCTCTCCTCGCCAGGAGAGGATTAAGATTCGCGAAAATGACAGAAAAGAAAGGGAAAGGATAGGGACTTACCCCCTCTTAATCTCCCCCTTCCCTAAAGGGAGGGGGAGAAACTCTAGTGAGTATGTATTCTATTAATAAGATATTGAATCAATTAGGGTTTTCTCCAAATGAGGCCAGGGTTTATTTGGCGGCTTTGGAGTCTGGCCTTGCTTCGGCGCAGGATATTGCCAAACAAGCCGGAATAAAGCGAACAACTGGGTATTCAGTTTTGGGCTATTTAGTCGGCCGCGGGGTGATTGGCAAAACCAAAGACCGGGGCAAAACTCGCTATTTAGCAGAACCGCCGGATAAGCTTCTGAATATGACGCGGGAGATTGAAGGGAGGATAAAGAATGCTCTGCCAGAGCTTGAAGCGATATACAATAGAAAAGAAACCAAGCCAAAGATTACTTTTTATGAAGGCAAGCAGGCAATTCAAAATGTTTATGACGACACTTTGCGCGAAAAACCCGCGGAAATTTTGGAATGGAATACTGATGCTTATTTTCAAAGCCCGAATGTTGATCCGCATTATATTGAAAAGCGCATTGAACTTAATATTAAAGCTCGCCGCATTGCCGGAGTTGGTTCGCAGTGGGACTTGAAGCATAAATATCTTGACCAAAAAGAATTGGCCGAGACCCTGATTGTGCCAAAAGACAAATTCTGGCCGGAGATTGAAGTAAATATCTATGGCCATAAAGTGGCGTTTATGAACTACGCGGAAAATATGTCGGTAATTATAGAAAGCAAAGCCATTGCCGACGCCATGCGCCAAGCGTATGAGCTGTCGTGGCGAGGAGCAAGAAGCTTGGGGGAAGAATCACGAATCACGAATTAAGAATTATGGTTCGACCTCTCCCTAACCCTCTCCAGGCTGGAGAGGGAAATAAAAGTAAGAAATTATATGCAAGGGGAGAAAAAAGAGGAGATTTGTGATAGAATTAGGAAGCTATGAGCAGACGACGGCGGGGGAGACCCCGAAAATTAAAAGTCAGAGGGTACGAAGAAGAACTCCCTCGGTTTAGACTCTCACCGCAAACCAAACGGGGGGTGCTGGTGCTCCTGTTTATTTTGTTTAGCCTTTTAACTCTCCTTTCGTTTTTTGACGCGGCTGGGGCTTTGGGCCAAATTGTCGCGAAGATTTTGCGTTTGCTCTTCGGGACCGCCGCCGTCGCGGCACCCCTAATGTTTTTTGCTACTGCCTTGGCTTTGTTTATCGCCGGTCGAAAAGAAAAAGACGAGGAGGTTTTGACTTCGAATTTACGAGTTTATTTAGGGGCGATTTTGTTCGCCTTTGCCCTAACTGGGCTTTTGCATCTGCTGGCCATGCGGCGCGACCCTGCAAGAGCTTTTGACCTGGTCAAAGACGGGTCAGGTGGAGGGTATTTAGGAGTGCTAGCCGCTTTACCCCTCTTGAGTTTGGTTGACTTTTGGGCCTCACTTTTGATTCTTCTGGGGTTGCTCCTGGTTTCTGTAGTGATAATTTTTAATCTTAATTTAGTCTCACTTTTACGGCACTCTAAAGATTTGGTCCTTCAGGAGCGGCGCGGGGGTGAGGTTAAAATTAACCAGCCGCTTGACTTTAACATTACCAAAGTTTCCGGAAGCGAAGGTTATACTCCTCCTCCAGAGGTTTCCCCAGAGGAGGAGGAAGAAGAGGCAGAAGAAGAAAGCGCCACCAGAGAAGAAACCTACCTGCCCGTTTCGGAGGCGGGTAAAGTTTTGGCAACCAAATACCGCAAAGGAAATTTGCAGCTTCCGCCGCTTCAGCTCCTGGAGGAATCCCACAGTGTAGTAGACAGCGGAAATATCGAAGCCAATATCACGATTATTCAAAAGACTTTGGCTGATTTTGGAATTGAGGTGGAGATGGGTGAGGTCAATGTGGGACCGACCGTTACGCAATATACGCTGCGGCCAGCCCAGGGTATTAAACTTTCGCAAATTGTCACCCTGCAAAATGATCTCGCTCTTGCGTTGGCTGCTCCTTCGATCCGCATTGAAGCCCCCATTCCCGGCCGCTCGCTCGTGGGCATTGAAGTACCCAACAAAGCCACCGCCATTGTCCGGATTAAAGACGTGGTCTCCACGGAAGGTTTTCTAACCCACAAATCCAATTTGGCTTTTGCCTTAGGTCGCGATGTGGCCGGGCACCCGGTGATTGCGGATTTAGCACGCATGCCGCATTTGTTGATTGCCGGCGCTACCGGTACGGGCAAGAGTATTGCGATTAATTCCATGCTTATAAGTTTCCTGTACCGTAACTCTCCCGAAGAGCTGCGGTTCATCGTGATTGACCCCAAGCGGGTGGAACTAAATTTGTATAATGGGATTCCCCAGCTTTTGACTCCCGTAGTGACGGACTACGAAAAGGCAGTTAATTCCCTGAAGTGGGCGGTGCGGGAAATGGACCGGCGCTACAATTTGTTAGCAACCACTGGGAAGCGAAACATTATTGAATATAATACCACGATCCCGGAGAGACTTCCCTACATTGTCATTGTGGTTGATGAACTTGCGGATTTAATGGCAGTGGCGCAAGCCGATGTGGAGGCCGCTGTCGTGAGACTAGCGCAGATGGCCCGGGCCGTGGGCGTGCATTTGGTCTTGGCGACCCAGCGGCCTTCGGTGGACATTATTACAGGTCTCATAAAAGCGAATATTACGGCGCGGATTGCCTTTGCCGTTGCCTCGCAAGTTGATTCGCGGACTATTCTGGACATAGCCGGGGCCGAAAAACTTTTAGGCAGTGGGGATATGCTTTATATTACCGCCGAACTCGGCAAGCCCAAGCGCATTCAAGGAACCTATATCTCGGAAAAAGAGGTGCGCTCCGTGGTTGAGTTTGTACACTCCCAGGCGGGCGAGGTTTCGTATGCCAAAGGCATACTCGAGAAGGAGGCGCGAGCCGGAGGGGGGGCGTATCCGGCTTTGGAAGAAGAATTTGAGGATGACGAAATGCTGCCCGAAGCCATGGTCGTGGTGCGGCAAGCAGGCAAAGCCTCGGCTTCGCTCTTACAAAGAAGGCTTCGGATTGGTTATGCCCGCTCAGCCAGACTTTTGGATCTGATGGAAGAGCGAGGAATTATTGGACCAGCGGATGGCGCCAAACCCCGGGACGTTTATTATGATCAAAGATACACTGATGACACGGATAACACAGATAAAATTCTTTAATTCATCCGTGTAATCTGCGAAATCTGTGTATCTTGAATTAATATGAGTTTTACGACAAAAAAAGTTAAAACCCAAACTTTAGGGGAATATCTGCAGATGTGTCGCAAGCGTTGTGGTTTGCCTCTTGCCGAAATTTGCAATCTCGCTCAAGTTAACCCCAAGTATCTGGTGGCTTTGGAAGAGGAACGGTTTACTGATTTACCAGCGCAAGTTTACGTCAGAGGATTTTTGCGCAGTTTAGCCAAAGTCTACCGGGTACCAGAGTTTGAGCTTCTTCAACAATTTGGTAGCGAGTTTGAGTTGTTTAATCGCCTGCAAGATTTGGAGCTGGTGGTTTTGAAACCCAAATTCACCTTGCCCCGATTTATCTTTAGCCCCAAGACTGCGGCGATTCTGGGGGCGGGTTTTTTGGGGCTTTTGAGTTTGGCTTATTTATATTTTCAAGTAAGTTCTCTTACCCGTCCTCCCAAGTTAGAGATTTTTTTACCAGATGATGATGGAGTAGTAAACTCTAGTCTCTTGCAAGTGAGGGGCAAAACCGAGGCTGGCTCGGTTGTGTATTTTAATAATCAGCCCATTGTCGCGGATGTACATGGCGAGTTTCGCGAGAATTTGAGCTTGGGGCCAGGACTCAATCAACTGGTAATTAAAGCGGTCAACAAATTTGGTCAAGAAGCCAAAGTTACGCGTTCCTTCCTCTTAGTCGAGAAAGAAATTGCGGGCATCACGACTGCCGAAGGAAAAATCGAGCTTAAACTTCTAATTGGCCCAGAAGCCGCTTGGATTCATTTGGAAACTGATGGGGTGGAGAAATATTCCGGCACCATGTTGCTTGGAGCTAAAACTGTAGTTTCGGCTCGCAATAAAATTATTTTAACCACGGGCAATGCTGGATCAACGCGCGTGATTTTGGATGGCAAAGATCTAGGGGTTTTAGGAAAAGAAGGGGAAGTGATTCGCAATATTGAGTTTACCAAATAACTTAATACTAATATTGGTATTTCACTTTTTAAGTGTTATAATGAGAAATACTATGCCAAAAACTACGACAGAAGACGTAAAAACCGAAGATCAAAAGCATGATAATCTCGAAACCGCGGTTGAACAGATTCGCCAAAAATTTGGCGATGGCTCGATTATGAAGCTTAAAGAGGCTAGAACCTTGAATGTGGAGAGTATTCCCACCGGCTCAATTTCTCTGGATTTGGCTTTGGGCGTGGGCGGGATACCCAAAGGACGAGTCATTGAAATTTTCGGACCCGAATCCTCGGGCAAAACCACGCTGGCCATGCACATGGTGGCCGAAGCGCAAAACCTCGGAGGCCAGGCCGCGTTTGTGGACGCCGAACACGCCCTGGATCCGGACTATGCCGAAAAAATCGGCGTGAAACTTGATGACGTGTTGATTTCCCAGCCGGATACAGGGGAACAGGCCCTTGACATTGTCGAAACTTTAGTGAGAAGCAATGCCGTAGACGTCATTGTCGTAGATTCGGTAGCCGCTCTTACGCCGCGGGCTGAGATCGAAGGCGAGATGGGAGATTCGCATATGGGATTGCACGCGCGGCTGATGAGTCAGGCCCTCCGGAAGCTGGCGGGAATTATTTCAAAATCGCGCTCGACCGTAATCTTCATCAACCAAATTCGCATGAAAATCGGAGTCTTTTTCGGAAACCCGGAAACCACGACTGGCGGTCAGGCTTTGAAATTTTATTCCTCGGTGCGCCTCGAGGTGCGAAAGATTGCCCAAATCAAACAGGGCGACAAGATTATTGGCAATCGCGTGAAGGTCAAGATTGTCAAAAACAAAGTGGCGCCCCCGTTTCGCATTGCCGAGTTTGACCTGATGTGGAATGAAGGAATATCATATGAGGGCGATGTCTTGGATGTTGGCGTTGAATACGGTGCGATTACCAAATCCGGCAATTCCTATATTTTTGGCGAAGACAGACTAGGTGTTGGCCGCGAGAATGCCAAACAGTTTTTGCGGGAGAACCCAAAGATCGCGGCGAGCATTGACGCGGCAATCAGAAAAGCCGCGAAAGAAAAGCAAGCGGCAGAATAATTAAATGGAAACCTAAAGGTTTCCGTTACAAGAAAGAGAAAAATATGCCAGGAGAATTTGGCGGCCCATCAGCCGAAGAGATGGGAGTGTCTCCAGAGGACATGAAGACTGGGGAGCAAAGAGAAGGAGACCGAGTAGCACAGCAAATAAAACAGCTCGAAGATATGAATAGAGAATTACAGCTTCGTCATTTACGGCTTGTAAGTGAGACGATGAGGAAGACAAGAGAGGACTTAGCTCGGGTAGCAGCTTTACCAGAAGATGAGCGAAAGGATTTCCAGGGACGCGATCTAGGTGCAGCAGGAAGAGTTGCGCTAAACGAACAATCGGATCAGATTCATAGACAGATCGAATTCAATAATCGAGATATCGCAAGGTTGAGAGAAGACCTAGCTAAGAATAAAGGTAAGGCATAAAATTTAGTTTTTGGATTGTTTTGTAAATTGCCTTTCGCAAGAGAGGCGGTTTTTTGTTAGAATTGTTGTATCTTAGCGAATCCTCCCCTTGAGAGGGGAGGAATTAAAGGAGAGGTAGATATTTGAGGACAGTTCCAGCAGTATTGCTTAGGGCCTCTAGGAGATTGAGAAAAAACCAAACACCTTGGGAGGCCAGGCTTTGGAGGCATCTACGAGCCAACATAATGAAGGCGAAATTTAAAAGGCAAGTTAGATTAGGAAATTATATCGTAGACTTTTACTGCGCCAGTCGTAGATTGATTATTGAATTAGACGGTAGTCATCATAACCAGAATCTAACTAAGCTCAAAGACCGTTCGCGAGAGGAATTTTTGGAGACTGAAGGATTCAAAGTGTTAAGGTTCTGGAATAATGAGGTAAATGAAAATTTGGAAGGAGTTTTAGAGGTAATTAAGAGAGAATTGCGAAAACCTCTCCCCAACCCTCCCCTCGCCAGGGGAGGGAGCTAATCTGTATGCTTCCTTATCGAAAAAAATTTATTGCTCTGGATCTCGAGACCACGCATTTGGACATGCGCGAGGGGCGGATTATGGAAGCGGGGGCAGTGGAAGGCATTTTGTTTTTTGATGAAGAGAAGAAACAAATCCAAGTGGAGTTTGGTAAATCGCTAACGAGCTTGGTTAATCCAGAGATTGAACCATCATCTACTGCTTTGATGTTAACAGGCATTACCACAGAAGAGTTGCGTGAAGCTCCACTGTGGAAAGAAGTTAAGCCTCGATTTCAAGAATTTTTGCGAAATCAGGTAATAGTTGGTCACAATGTCTGGTATGATTTGGAATTTTTGAAACATCAAGGGCTAAATTTAAAAAATCCTTCTTGGGATACTCTGGAAATTGCGCAAACTTTTCTTCCTCTGCTTCCTGCGCATTCCCTGGAATACCTCGCCACGGAATTTGGGCTAGACTTCGGCGCATCTCACCGGGCTCTGGCTGATGCGCAAACTGCGGCTCTGCTCCTTTCGGAAACCCTTAATGAGTTTTTAAGTTTTGATTTGAAATTGCAAGGGGAGATCAAGAAGTATTTGGAAAAGTCAAGTTTTGGTTGGCGAGAGTTATTTTTCGATCTTCCTCAACTCACCCTCCCTCCACCCCTTCTATCCCCAGTGGCAGAGCCGATGATTCGGCACGCTACGGGGCAGGCAAGGGAGGGGAAAATTAAAAAGAAATTTCCTCTCCCCCCCGTGGGAGACTTGTCCGCCAAGGTGGAGGATAAAGGTGAGGGGGAATATAAGTTCGATTGGCCTGACAAAACCTTCCTTACCTTGCCCATTTCTGGGGTTAAGCAGCAAGAATGGCTTATGTCCTTAGCAATCCAGAAGCCAGACACCTCTGCCCTGGTAGCTGTATCGCACCCAGTTTTTCTGGATTTTGTGGAAGTAAACCAAAAAATTGCTAATCCAGACGCAGCCCTTTGCGAAACTCGCTTAAATTGGCTAAAACAGGCGGAAAAACTTCCAGATTTGCTCTACCGCATGCTTCTTAAACTGGAAATCCAAAAGGTAAAAAGGGTGCGGTCTTTTGACCTTGAGGAAATCAAATGGAGCCCAGAAGAGCGGCCCCTTTTGCCATTTTTTAAGGTTGAGGCAGGGCTTTGTCCT
>CAYPVQ010000020.1:0-14405 GCA_964414215.1 uncultured Candidatus Saccharibacteria bacterium
TTAAACTCGAAATTCAAAGGGTCAAAAGGCCATCTTTTGACCTCGAAGAAATCAAATGGAGCCCAGAAGAGCGGCCCTTTTTGCCATTTTTTAAGGTTGAGGCAGGGCTTTGTCCGAAACATGAGTGTGGTTATTTCAAATTTTTGGAAAAATTAGGGAAAACCGTGGTTTTTCTTGAGCTCTCCGGTCTCTTTGCTTTAATCCAAGCCTGGCCGCTTAAGTTTTTGAAGAAGCGGCTTTTGCTCTCTGATGTTTCCAAAATTGAGGAAGAGCTCGGCGAAAGCTTGACTCGTACTTGGAATTTGCGAAAAATTCGTGAGTACTTTCGCCTGGTGTTTGCCCTGGAACCGAAAAAAGATCCTCCCGGTTGGTTTAAAAAAATCCCAAGGGAAGTCGAGAGGATTGCTAATGAGTTAGATTTATTTTTTGGCATCCTGCATTTAGTTTATCGCAGACCCGAAGGAGACTTTGCCCAAAATATTTTATTAGATGAAGACGAGATTTCGAGTGAACGTTTTGGTAAACTTCTGGCACCGGCCGAAAAACTTCATGACAAGCTTCAAAATTTCGAAATCTATTTGCAAGAACAAATCACTTTCCAAGACAGCGGAGATTTACGAATGGAGCTCGTGGTTTTGGTGGAGAAAATAAAAAACATCAGGGCTTTCTTGGAAGAATTTTTCTTTGAGCGAAGAGACGAAAAAATTTACTGGTTTAAATTTAATGCCCAGTGGGTTGACCTCAAATCTGCCCTACGCAATTTAAGAAATAGTACCCAAGAAATTTTCCAAAAATTTCAAAGCGTGACCATCATTGATACCGAGCTTCCTCAAACCGCCTTAAGTTATTTTGAAAATCGTCTAGGACTGGAGAGCTTCAAGCGCGAGAGTTTCCTAGGAGCTTCCAAACCTCCGAAAGTAAAAGTAAAAATTTTTTCGCAAATGCCTAAAGACCAAGAGCTGCAAAGTTTTCTGGTGGGTCTTTCCGGCAGCAGTCTAGTGGTTTTACCAAATGAATCAAAACTTGAAGAACTTTATACGAAGCTTGAGAGCGCGCAAAAAAATCTGTCGCAAGCAATTCTGGCTTACAAATTTTCTGGCAATCTCTCGCTCCTCCGGAACAAAATCCAATCTTCGCCTCGGTTTTTACTCTTACTGACCACCAATGCCCTTTTGCGCTTTTTTCCGATCTTGCCCATGAGCTTATCGAATTTAGTAATCTTTCGTTTGCCCTTTGAAGCTCCGGGGAAACGAGTGCCTACGGAAAGCAAGGCGGGGGCCGATGATAGTTTTTTTGAACACGTGTTACCGCGAACCTTAAGCCTCTTGCATATATTGGTTTCCAGGTTTCTCTCTTCCGGCGAGGAGTCGCAAGTGATTTACCTTCTTGATCCCCGGATTTTGAGTGAATATGACCAGACGTTTCTTAAATACTTTGAAGAGTTTTCGGAATTTCACCCCCAGACCATAGATTCTATGGATGATTTAGGTCTAGCAAAATGATTATGGTGTGGAGGTAAAGATATCCACAATTGACAAGGCTTAATTTTTCTGCTATTCTACGAGCGAGATTTAAAAAATCTTGCTCCTTTGCAAACAATCCGCGGCTAATTTAAGCGGATTTTATTTTTACTCCTGTAGGTCAGGAGAGCCTGGATCGTAATCAATAATCTATAATTGATAATCGATAATCGGCAGAATGACTGATTATATTCATCGATTATGGTTATCGATTTTATTCAGCCCCTCCTGACTTACTGTCCGTCGTAGGCGTTCCAACCCGCCTTTTCGGAAAAACAAAAACAAAATGAATTGGTTGCTACCAAAATTAGTGGCAACGAGTTGTGGTTTTCTGCTTCAAAAACCAAAATAAACGCAAATGTTTTAGGCCCGTAAATTACGGACCAGAAGGACAGTACAGGAGTGACCCTTGTAAAATTGGTTGGATATTACAAGATTCGCTTTTTTGACGACGTAGTGTACGGTCACGCACCTTGGTGCGTGGACGTACCCTGTCAAAAGGGCAAGAGCCACGGACGGCTCATATATTAATTTTTTTGGGGCCTACAAGACGTGGCTCTTAAAATTGGCCAAATTTTGGTATAATAATGAGTATGATAGATAAAGAGTTGATCAAGAAAAATAAGAAGCGGCTTTTAGAAGAGAAAAAGCGTTTGGAGACTTTGCTTTCGCGCATTGCCAAACGTGATGAGAAAAGTGGAGGCTTTCACGCTTCCTATCCCGAGTTTGGTAACAAGGAAGATGAAAACGCGGCCGAGGTCGCCGTTTACGAGACAAATATTGCCGAAGAGCATGATCTTACCCAAAGACTTCGCAAAGTCGAGTCGGCTCTGGAGCGCATTGCCGCCGGGACCTATGGCTTTTGTCAAAAAGGCGGAGAGGAGATGCCTACGCAAAGACTAGAAGTTGCACCCGAGGCAGAGAATTGTGTGGAGCATGAAAAGTGATCAGAATTCAGATTTCAGAATGCAGAATGCGGAATTCAGAAGCCGGAAAATTTTTGTCATCGTATTTTTGGTAATATTTTTTGATCAGCTCGCCAAGCATTTAGTCAGGAAACAAATAATTACTAAATTTGCAATTATCGAAAATCCGGGATTACCGTTTGGCATAAACCTTCCCGGATTTTTGGATTTGGCAGGAGTTTTGGTTTTGTTGGGAATTTTTGTAATTTGGTATTCCAAAGTCTTGGCTAACCCCGAAACCCGCCCGCTTGGTTTTGGTTTAATTCTCGGCGGAGCACTTTCTAATATCCTCGAGCGCTTGGGTCGCGGTTTTGTCACTGATTTTCTAAATCTGGGGATCACTACTGTAAATTTGGCTGATCTTGCTATAATGATGGGAATAGGAATTTTAATATCGCAGATACGCAGATCACACTGATAACACAGAGATAAGATTATCAGTGAAATCTGTGAGATCCGTGCATCAGTTTTTATGCTCCAGAAGGTTTATTCTGCAGCCGTAATTGGGCTTTCCGCTGAACTGGTAGAAATTGAGACTGATATTTCTTCCGGGCTGCCGGCCACCATCGTGGTGGGTTTGCCAGATACCGCCATCCGCGAGGCTCGGGAGCGGGTCAAATCCGCCTTAAAACACGCCAATATGCAGTTTCCGCGAAGCCGCGTGGCCATTAATCTTGCCCCAGCAGATTTACCCAAAATTGGCACTCATTATGACTTACCGATTGCGGTTTCCGTTCTTTTGAACAGTAATCAGCTTGATTTTGAGGCCAAAGGCAAGCTTTTTGTGGGGGAACTGGCATTGGATGGGACCGTGCGGCCAGTTTCTGGCATCTTGGTGATTGCCGAGGCGGCCAAGACTCGGGGATTTGAGACCTTGTTTGTGCCCGAAGAAAATGCTTTGGAAGCCTCACTCATTGAGGGTTTGCAAGTAGTTTCAGTCAGCAGTCTGGCCGAACTTTTGCGCATGCTTGCAGGCTTTGCGCCCCTGCGCCATTTTACAAAACCAAAAGGTGAGGAGGTTTCTAAATCATTGGAGAGCCCGTGGGATTTTCGCTTAATTCGCGGACAAGAGCTGGCCAAACGGGCCTTGGAGATTGCGGCTTCAGGAGGGCATAATGTTTTAATGTCCGGTCCTCCTGGTTCGGGAAAAACTCTTTTGGCCCGCGGGCTTTCTACGGTCTTACCTGCGATGACCCGAGCGGAAGCCTTGGAAGTTACGAAAATTTACAGTGTGGCCGGGTTTTTACCAGGCAAGCAAGGGGTTATTGCTGAGCGACCTTTTCGCTCTCCTCATCATACGGCCTCGGGAGTAGCTTTGGTTGGCGGGGGTTCAGATCCGCGCCCTGGGGAGATTACCCTTGCCCACCGCGGAGTTTTGTTTTTGGATGAGTTTCCGGAATTTCACCGCGATGTTTTGGAGAGTTTGCGCCAACCTTTGGAAGATGGGGTGATTAATGTGGCCAGAGCCTCACGCACCGTAGCTTATCCGGCAAAGTTTATGCTCATCGCTGCGCAAAATCCTTGTCCGTGCGGCTGGAGCGGAGATCCGGAAAAAACTTGCGTGTGTGCCCCGACCCAGTTTTTGCGCTACCAAAAGAAAGTCTCCGGGCCTCTTTTAGACCGCATTGATTTGCATGTGGAAGTACCGCGGCTTTCTTTTGAAAAAATTGAGGAAGAAAGTGAACTGGAAAGCTCAAGCGCCATTCGCTTGCGCGTTGCGGCGGCGCGCGAGCGCCAGCTTGATCGCTTTGGCAAAACCAATGCGGAAATGGGGATTAAAGAAATCAAGCAGTACTGCCGTCCAGATAATGCTGGGTTGTTGGTGCTCCGGAATGCTGTGGCGCAGCATCATCTCTCGGCTCGGTCCTATCACCGGGTTCTCAAACTTGCCCGGACCATTGCGGATTTATTTTCCCAAGAACAAGTTACTTCTGATCATATTGCCGAGGCTTTAATGTATCGCCCGAAAAGCGAATTCTAGTCGGCCGAAAACTGTGGTATAATTGAAACATATGCGAATTACTAAAGGCGTAATCGCGGCAGCGGGCAAAGGAACGAGATTTTTACCGGTTGCCAAAGCCATGCCCAAGGAAATGTTGCCGATTGTTGATAAGCCAATTATTCAATACATTGTTGAGGAATTCGTCGAGGCGGGAATAAAAGATATTGTTATTGTAACGAGTTGGGATCACCGGCCGATCGAAGATCATTTTGATCATACTTTTGAACTTGAGCAACACTTGAAGAGAGCTGGCAAGAAAGACAAACTTAAAGAAATCCGCCACATTGCGGAATTAGCAAATTTTATATACGTCAGACAGAAAGGGCCCTATGGCAACGGGGCACCATGTTTAAACGCCGAGAGCGTAATCGGCGACGAGCCATTTGTTTATGCGTTCGGGGATGATTTGGTTTTAGCGAAAAAGTCTTTCACTAAAAGCATGATCCGTGCCTACGAGCGAAAGCCTGGTTTGTACCTGGGGGTGCAAGAAGTTTTGCCGGAAGAAGTGGTCAAGTATGGCGTGATTCGTCCAGGCAGAGGGGCCCAAAATGCGGTGGCGGCAATTGTGGAAAAACCCCCAGTTAATCGCGCGCCCTCGCGCTTGGCAGTGTTTGGCCGGTTTATCTTGACGCCAGATATTTTTGCGGCCCTGCGTGAGATTCGGCTCGGCGTGGGCCATGAGTTGTGGCTCGTAGACGCGATTACCCATTTGATAAAAAAGGGACGCAAGGCTTATTATCAAAGAGTAGAAGGGGGAAGGTGGTATACCACTGGGGACCCAATCGCTTATCTTCAGGCCATGCGGGCCTTTGCGCTCTCGCGGCCGGACTATCAAGAAAAAGTTCAGAACATCTTTGCCATCCCCTCTTCCTCTTCCCCTTGATAAGGGGGAGAAAGAGAGGGGGTAGAAACCGCAATGAAAAAACGAAAAGATAAAAAAAATTTTAAACTGGCAATAATTTTTTTGGCCCTCGCCTTTACGGCCCAGTCCTGTAATATCCTGGGGGGCGGTCCGCGAGGGGGTAAAGAGCGAGTGGAGCTTACCTGGTGGAAGCCTTTTGATGATCCACGGTATGCGCAGCCTTTGCTTGAGGAGTTTCACCAAAAGACCCCTAATATCCGGGTAACTTATGTGCAAAAAAACATTGAAACTTATGAGGATGAACTGGTTGATGCCTTGGCCGCGGGCAGTGGCCCAGATATTTTTTCGATTCACAATGATTGGCTTCCCAAACACCAAGATAAATTGGCCGCGGCTCCCGCAGGGGTGATGAGCCTGCGGGAATTTAAAGAGAGTTTTGTGGAGGTGGCAAATTTTGATCTTGTTTCGGAAGAGAAAATTTACGCTCTGCCCCTGGCTATGGATGTCCTTGCCCTTTATTACAACAAAGATATTTTAGCTTCTGCCGGGATTGCGAGGTCGCCTCAAAGTTGGGAAGAAGTCGTGAATTTAACTCCGAAACTCACCCGGATTGACAGTCAAGGAAATTTTGTGCGCCAAGCCATTGCCTTAGGCGCCGCGGATAATATTAACCGCAGTACAGATATTTTAAGTCTGCTAATGCTGCAAAACGGCACCCCGTTTTATTCGCCTGATCGGTTTTCCGCTACCCTGGATCAGAATTTGCGGGACGAGTCGGGTAATCCTTTTAGCCCGGGTACTCGGGCTTTGGAATTTTACACCCAGTTTGCCAATCCGGCCAAAACTACCTATACCTGGAATAACCGCTCAAATAATTCAATTGAGGCCTTCAGTAGCGGGAAAGTGGCCATGATTCTTTCTTATTCTTATTTGCGGCCAGTGCTTTCGGGCAAGGCGCCCTTTTTAAACTACGGGATTGCAGCAGCACCACAAATTGATCCTCAAGGAACCAGGATTAATTATGCGAACTATTGGGCGGAAGGGGTGTCGAAGCAAAGCCGCCATACCGAGGCTGCCTGGCAGTTTTTGAAATTTATCACAAGCCGCGAGGTTTTACCGAAATATTATGAGGTGCAAAAACAAGCTTCCTCGCGAATTGATCTTTTGGAAGGCCAGCTTGCTGATCCGGAGATTGGGGTATTTGCCGAACAAGCACTCTCGGCCAGGAGTTTTTATAAATCCGACAGTGATGCCGTAGAGAGCATACTAGTGCAAATGATTAATGATGTGGTGCTGCGGAATATCAGTGCGCAAGAGGCCATCCGCGCCGCGGCGCAGAAGATTAATTTGCTGCTGCGAAACTTTTAGAAAGCGAAAAGCGTCATGCCTGCGGCAGATCTCCCGAAGGGACGACAAAATGCAAAGCGAAAAACTGCAGCCGAAAACTAAAAAGATTTTATACTTTATGCTATTGTTTTTCGTTTTTAGCTTTACTCTTTACGCTTTACCTGCGGCGGCTGGCGGTCTGGTGCCCTGCGGAGGCGAGGGGGAGCCCCAGTGCGAATTCAAGCATTTGGTGGCCTTGATTGTGCGGCTGATTAATTATCTGATTACCATGGCCGCCCTGGTGGCAATCCACCGCGTCCTAACCATTGGTTTTGATCTCGCCACTTCGCTGGGCAATCCGGAGAAAATTAAAAAGCAGAGACAAGGCTTGACCCAGGCCGTGGTCGGCTTTGCGATCATTGTTCTGGCGTTTACGTTTGTGAATCTTTTGGTCAATGGCTTATTTGGCAAGCCTGGAGCAGAGCGGAAATGGTGGAATCCGGAATGTATTTATGATATAACCGAGATCGAGAAAAAATGTCCTCTATAAAAAAATTATTTTTCCTGATTTTATTGCTTCTCCCCACCCTAGTCTTGGCTCAAGCAAAGTGTCCGGCTGACCAGACGTGTATTCCTAATCCTTTGGCTTTTATTAATATTAACTCGCCTGGCGATTTGATTTTGAAGGTGCTGATGGCTTTCTCCTCAATTATGGGCGCGGTTGCCATTGCGTTTACCGTATTTAATGGTTTTAAACTGGTGATTGCTGGGTCGGCCTCTCCAGGCAAAGACGAAAAAATCAATGAGGCCAAAGCCGGGCTCACTTGGTCAGTGGGCGGATTTATTCTTGCCATCCTGTCTTTTACCATTATTTCCGGAGTAGCCAAGCTTTTGGGGTTTGAACCAAGTAAAGTGCCGACTACAAATCTGCTGGAAAGTCCGATTTACGGACCAACCGATCCTCGGAGTTTTATCAGTGTGATGAATTATGTGATGATAAATTTTCTGGGGCTTTTAGGATTTGCCACAACTTTGACAATCATTTACTATGGATATAGATACATTACCGCCGCGGGAAATGAAGAAGCGGTTAAAAAAGCCAGAGATGGCCTGAAATGGGCAATTATCGGACTCGTCGTAACTCTGCTGGCGTTTACGATAATTACGATCATACGGCAACTTCTGGTATTTGGTCTACCAAAGTAAAATCATGGCTAAACAAAAAATAAAATTTTTGACACTCCTTGTATTTTTAATTGGTATAGTTACCTATCTAACTTTTTTAGATTCGCCCAATAATGTATCTGCTCAGGAGCAGCCGCCTAGTAGAGAGGAAAGTCAGCCAGGGAGCGAACCTGTTTACTGTAAACCGCCGTTGATTCGAGGGGATTGTCCAGAAGGTCAGTGCCAAGTAGGGACGGGCGAAGATGCAAAGTGTGAACTGGCTAACCCTGCCCCAGGACAATTGGTCAGTACTGCAGATTTTGGTAAACTCTTAAAAGACCTCATCAATATCCTCCTGATGTTTGCCGGAGCGATTGCCGTGATCTTTTTGATGGTGGGCGGGTTCCAGTATATTGCCAGTCGCGGCAATGAAGAAGCCACCCAGAAAGCCAAAAAGACTATTACCAATGCTATTATTGGGATTGTCCTCATTGTGATGTCCTTTGCCATTGTCAACATTATCAATACACTTTTGACCAAAACTCCAGCAGAGCAGGTACCGAAAGGAAGTACTTCCGGGCCTGGCGGCACTCCTCCAGGCCCGGGGGGGGGCGGTGGGTCTCCTCCAGGAGGAGGTAGTGGCGGCGGCGGACAAACCCAGGGCGGAATTGAAGTTGAGGCAGTTAATCGCCAGTCTTATTATACTCAAGGGGAATTTGTTAGCATTTCTTTTCTAGCTTCCCCCGCGGGTGATTATGCTTGGACTAGTAGTGGTTCTGCGGGGATTGTGATTGAGCCTGGTGAAGGTGATCCGTTATCCGCTGTGCTCAATTGGGATACTGAGAATGTGCCGGTCAAAGTATATCCGATTACGGTAACAGCAAGAAATAATCAAGGTCAATCCGGCTCCGTAAGCGTGATAATTGATCTGCGAGAATCAGCACAATCCGGGCTCTAATTTTGGATGACTATGAATTTATGCTATAATAATTTAGAAGATGTGAATAACTTAGGTCGAGAGTTGTTTATAATTAAATGAACGCGATTCCAATCTACGAATGACATCCGAATTATTCGAATCCCCTCACCCCCAACCCCTCTCCCCAGGAGATGGGGAGAGGAGGGAGAGAGGTCGAAATTCGGAACATTCGGATGCCAGATTCGGAACATTCGGATCGCCTATAATTTAAAAATGAGAAACATAAATATAATCAAAGCAGCGAATTTAATTTCTGTATTGGTGGTGGTAATGATGGTAGCTTTGCCACTGGTGGCGGGGGCGCAATTTCGGCAACCCACCGCTGCCGGAGAACCAATTCCGAATGTGAGTGATGCAACCACGATCATTACCCGCGTTATTCAGGTTCTTTTAGCAATTGCCGGGCTCGTGGCCGTGATCTTTCTGATTGTGGGAGGCTTCCGCTATATCACCGCTGGGGGTAATGAAGAAACAGCCGAATCAGCCAAGAAAACCATTCTTAATGCCATTATTGGGATTGTGGTGATTATTCTGGCTTTTGTGATTGTCCGCGTTATCAGCAACGCCTTGATCAGTCAACAAGTATAGAAAAACTAAAATGAGGCTTAAAGATCTGCGGCTTGTAAGTTTACCTTCTGCCGTGTATTTAGCACAGGAGGCGGGAGTGAATAATCCTTTTTTTCGCGATATAATTGGGCCATTGTTTGGGGGGAATCTAAACTCTCCAGCTAAGGCTCAAAATGTGGGGCAGTTGATTGTGTCAGTGGTTGAGGTTTTGCTTTTGGTGGCGGCCAGCATTGCGGTAATTTTTCTCGTTGTCGGCGGTTACCAGTACGTGGTTTCTCGCGGCAATGAAGAAGCCGCCGAGAAAGCCAAGAAAACCATGGGCAGTTCAATCCTGGGATTTGTGATTATTGTCCTAGCTTTTACCATCATTAGAATTATTTCCGCGATTTTACTGGGAGAGGGACCGGGTGCGGGTACGGGAATCGGAAACTAATGAAAAGATTTACAAGTTTGCTAATTTTCATGATCTTGCTGGTTCTACCTTTGAGCTCGGTCGCCCAATTTGTAAATCAATTTTGCGAAATCGGCACTCCACCGGCCAAGATCAAAGTGCCTTGTCCTTTTGGTACCACGCCAGGCGGGGGACCGGCGCAAAAGCAAACTTTTGGGCAACTAGTGGTGGTGACTTTGGACATTGTGCTCTTGGTAATTGGCGGCCTGACTGTGGTTTCCTTGATTTGGGGAGGCTTTCGCTATATCACGGCCTATGGCAATGAAGAAGCTGCGGAGAGTGCCAAGCGTATTATTAAACACTCGATTTTGGGACTGATTATTGTGGTTTTAGCATTTGCCATTGTCGCCATCATTACCAATATTTTGGTTCTGGGCCGTGTATCAGGGGGTCCTTAAAAAATGATAAGATTTATCAGCTTTTGGATTGTCCTTTTTCTCCTGTTTCTCCTGGTGCCAATTTTTACTTCGGCGCAAATTGGAGTAGTGCGAGAGGACTGTCTGGGGCAGCGAGGGATCACGGGAATTCCGGTTCCTTGCTCGCCCTTGTTTATCGGACCGGCTGGCAAACTTACGGCGTCGGGGCTGATTGTTGCCATTATCAATGTGGCTTTGTGGATTGTGGGCTTGCTGGCAGTTTTATTTTTGATTGTGGGTGGCTTTCGCTATATCACAGCCTATGGCAATGAGGAGCGGGCAGAAGCGGCGAAGAAGACAATCTTCCACGCGATCTTGGGGCTCGTGATTGTGGTTTTGTCTTTTGTAATTGTGCGGGCGATTGTCAATGCCTTGGCCTTGGGAAGCTTGGGAACCTAGACAAGCGCAGACAAACGCTGACTTTTGACGCAGATTAACGCAGAAAAATTAAAAGGCTCGCGCATCTCACTTGTGGTGAAATCGCGAGCCTTGTTGGTACTGTTGATGGGTCAGCGCCTAACACTGCCGCCTTGCCTTTAGACAGCGTTTTCCTCCATCCTAGTATGTTATCTCCACCCGATCCCTCCTTATCTCCACCCGAGCTTTCCTCTCGGGGGGTGGAAAGTTCTTGAGTAGCGTTCCCTTGCTGTCGAAAACTTCCCACTTTCCCCCGGGGTATTGATATGACCACTGGGTCCAGGAGGTCTGGGGCGGGTATTCTCTGGTGACGCTATCATAACCTCCAGCGGAATATTTCCACTTGAGGGTAACGACCTCATCCCGGAAGTTGAGGATATCCATTCTCACCTTTCTGACCTCCAAGGCAGGGGCCTTCGTCGGCGCGCTTTTCTGTCCTGCCACTGCTACCACACTCCGCGCACTTACCGGCCGCGGCGAGGGCGGTGTTGCGAACAGCCACCACGCTAACAACATTAATCCGGCCACCGCGAAGAGCTTGCGCAATTTCTTGGGGACCAAAGAGCCCCCAAAAATGCTCAGCAGGATCAGCCCCAGTGCGATGAGCCATAGGGGGAAGGGGGAATCGGAAGAGCTGAATTTGTCATACCACGACCTGACCAATGGCTCTTCCCAGAACCCCACAGCGCCGAAAAGGGCTATGATCCCAACACAGCCTAGCCCGATCCAGTTTGTTAAGGGCCGGAAAGGCGATGTCTGGCCCCACGGTGTGGAGAGCAGGGCGTAGATTATCCCGCCGAGAATCAAATGGCCAGCCAACTGGGGATAGGTCCAAACTGGAATGATGCTGAAGGCGAGAAGCACCAAGAGCTCAAACAGTAGGACGTTGAAGACCAGCCGGCCTACCAGTTGAAGGGTCGCTAGCTCTTTGAGTCTGGTGAAGTCAAGACCCAAAGTTGCCGCCGCTCTGAGTTTTTCCCAACCAAGCGGAGTGACGCCCTTGAATATATCGATCGCGGCGTCCGTGGCGAGGAGCAGCCCCGCCGCATTTAGAGCCTGCCTTGTGCGCAGCATTAACAGAATTACTACGACGTAGAGAATGCCCACCCAGGGCAGGAACATCCGTGTGTGGGATATCCCACTGGCCGCCAATGAGCCGGCGAGAAGTAGGAGTGAGACCAGCAGAATTCGCCAGAGCAGGTCAGTGAGGGCCCGAAACGCTGCGGGCGTCCACTGTTGCAGACGTTGCCAATTTTCCAGGGCAGTAGCGCCCAGGAAATCAAGAAGGGCAGTTAGAGCGTTCATAATCATATCCTCACAGTCCTGTTAAGGTCCGGATAGTGCGCCGGATCCAGTTCATGTTTTGCCGCTCGACCCTGGGATCCCAGGCATACTGCGGCGGGTTGGCGTGAAGCGCTTGAGTACGCGCTCGCGCAACATTGGCGCGCTGAGTCAGGCTTCCAGCCCAGACGTTTGACCTTTGCTGAAGCTGCTGCCACATCTGGGGTACATGCTGGCGCAGCCATTCCATCCCTCGGTCAGCTAGGGACGGCTCCCCTTTGATAAATTGGAATGTCGTGGCTACCGCGTGCATTTCGGAGTTCGCAGGGTTGGGATCACGTGGCACTTGGGCTAAAAGCTTGAGTTGCTGAGCCCTTTCTGTCACGGTTGGAATCGTGGAAAGTACGTCTTTGAATTGGACCTTGTTCCACCAATCCAAGGACTCGTAGAAATTTTTAATCTCCACGGCTTCGTCAACCGTCAAGTCGGCGAGGACCATGCCTACTGCGGCTTCGTCGTCGAAACCGAGAGCTGCAAACTGGCGGCGAAGCTCCGGTTGCGCAGGCGGCGCCGTCTGACCGGGAGCGATTGGCGGAGTAGTTGGAAGCGCTCGTCCTTCTCTGCGCCACCGCCCGTAGAAGAACCAATCCGAAATCAGGTTCGGAGGTAGCTCCTCCAAAACCCTTCTGCCATAAGTTTTCAAAAACTCAAACATGAACCCTCCTTTACCTCACGATTAGTCCCTGCCAGGTTTCCTTTGTGCTAGGCAGGGTGATGTTGAATACGGCTTTCGGTGCTACTTGAAGCTCCACGGCGAACACAAACTGCCCATTGGGTGAGGTTTGCTTTTGGAAAAACTGGCCATTGAGACGCTCGTTCACCGGGGTCAGGATCTCCGCCTCGAACATTTCGTTCGCGCTCACTACGATAGTCTGGGGTACAGTTGCTCCCCGTACCTCCACAGTGACGATACGTCGTCCTGTTCCCCGGGGTCCCAATGTGACAATCATCTTGTGATCGTCTTTCTTGGGAATTGCATCCGGGGGGATGTCCACCTTAATTTCCTTGGATACATTCATCCCCACTACCTCGGCCTTGATTTTGATCGAGGTAGTGTTTGGCGGAACCGAAACAGTGAAGTCAACTTGACGGTTTACAGTCGTCCGTAGACCGTCCACGATCGCAGAACCATCCCGGGAGAATTGCAACACTGCTTCCACTTGAGAGTTGAGAAGAAGTGTCCTAATCCTCACCTCATCCCTTCGGGGTTCCTCGAGAAGATTAACGGCCAGAGAAACTTGTGACCGATGTTGCTGCTGACCACCCTGCCCACCACCACGACCACCCTGGCCGCCTGTGGGGCGACGCTGGCGGGCGCGGGCCCGATCTCTTCCATTTGGCATGGTCCCTCCTGCCACACGCGTGGCAAAAAAACGACGTTGATAAAATCCTCCTACAAAACACGAAAAAAACTCTTTGAGCCAATATACCTGCCTTGCCTTGAGATTGCTTCGTTGTCCCGACTAGTCGGGACTCCTCGCAATGACAGGCAAAGAAGGAATCGCAGCCCAAAGAGCAGAATCCTAAAAGTTTCTACTCCCTCTCAATCTCCCCCTTATCCCTCCAATTCGGCGGGCAAGCAAGGGGGAGAAAACAGGGGGAGAGGGTCCTGTTCCCTAAGCGCGATTGCGTAAATTTTCGACTCCCAATTTTAGCAGATTTGACAGGAATTGTCAATATTTGGCAATTTTGGCATAATTTGAGGGGCGAAAGAACCAACCCCTCCCTTTCTCCCTCCCCTCATGAGGAGAGGGGTTAAGAAGTAGCCGGGGTGGCGGAATGGTATACGCATCAGCTTTAGGAGCTGACGCCAGCAATGGCATGCAGGTTCAAGTCCTGTCCCCGGCATTTGCAATAATTTAAAAATTAAAAATCAAAATGGAAAATGACAGTAAGGTCATTTCAAAACCGTCATTGCGAGGGCTTTAGCCCGAAGCAATCCCCAGGGAAATGGCTAAAACCACGGGATTGCCACGTCCCGACAGGACGTCGGGGCTCGCAATGACGAGGAAATAGGGGTTTTGAAATGAGCTCAGTGTAAAAATTTCAAATTCCAAATTACCAATGTCAAATTTTTCTTCGTCATTGCGAGGAGCTTGCGACGAAGCAATCCCATGCAAGACAAACAATATTTTGTCTACATAATGACTAATAAAAACAATACAACTTTGTATACTGGATTCTGCGGCAAAACATTGAAAGCAAGAATTTGGGAACACAAGCAAAAGCTTGTTCCAGGGTTTACCAAGAGATACAATATAAATAAATTGGTTTATTATGAAATCTTCGACGATGCTTATATTGCTATTTCCAGAGAAAAGCAAATCAAGGGTGGTTCAAAAAAGAAAAAGATTAATTTAATCAATAAGCTGAATCCTGACTGGAAAGATTTATA
>CAYPVQ010000021.1:0-6106 GCA_964414215.1 uncultured Candidatus Saccharibacteria bacterium
GAATGATGTCTGGATTGGACAATACCTTGGCAAAGCGCTTATATTCACGCTGAACCTCGGGATGAAAAGTGAGGATATGTTTTAATCTCTCGTCCGTAAGCTCAACCTTCCCAAATCGAGAGTCAAAGAGCTTCATATCCGCATTATATCCCTTCTTGACAAACCAGTCAAAGGGAGGAGAATGGGTTGTTAGTAATAACCCAGTAATACAACTTTTTTCAGATAGAGTCGTGCTTGCGACTCATTTCGCCCGATTTGAGCCGCAGGCCAACAATCTTATTTGGCATCACAAGTAATGTTATTGTTACTGGGTATGGGAAAAATTTTAATCGTACTTCTCTCTGTTGCTTTTTTGGCTGCGGCTTGTAATATTAAACCAGCAAGGGAGACTAAAAACATGGCCGAGCGAGTTGATTTTCAAACTCAAGATGGGGTAAATATTGTCGCGGATTATTACCCGGCGCAAGATTCTTCGCGCGGAATTATTCTCCTGCATATGATGCCGGCCACTAGAGAGTCGTGGAACGATTTTGCCGCCAAACTGCAAGGCGCCGGTTTTCACGCGCTGGCCATTGACCTGCGGGGCCACGGCGAATCCGGCGGGGGAAGTTATCAAAACTTTTCTGACGAGCAACACCAAGCGTCAATTCGAGACCTCGAAGCGGCCGCGAAGTTTTTGCGAGACAAGGGGATTGCCGAATTATTCTTTGCCGGGGCGAGCATCGGCGCGAATTTGGCTTTGCAATATTTGGCAGAACATCCCGAAACCAAGGCCGCTGTCTTGCTCTCGCCGGGCGTGGACTACCGGGGAATCAAGATCGAGCCTTTGGCCACGCGAGTTTCGGATAAACAAAAAATCCTGTTCGTGGGGGCGGAGGATGACGCGGCCACCATGGATGGAACCTGCGAAGAAATCGCGGCTCGGCTCGGGGGCCCGCAAAAAATTTGCTACCAAACCGGCGGCCACGGCACGAATTTGTTCAGGAGCCATCCGGAGTTGATGGAGAAGATGGAGAAGATTTTGGATTTCTTGAATTCCCATTAGTTCCTTATTTTTATCCGCCTCCGCCCGAAGACCACGGGCTTGCCCGTGGATGAAGGGCGGTACGGGTAAGGCAGAAGAGTTATCTGCCCGATGCTTGGGCGGATTCCGCGAGATATCCGAGGCGGATAAACCCGCCGTAGCTTTAGCGAAGGCGGGTATGGGGTACCACGGCTTTAGCCGTGGGGATCCATGTTATCTGTATTATCATGTTAACATGGTAACATGATAATACAGATTGCCTTGTAGTGCGCTGGGAAGGGATTTTTTTGACAAACAGAGAGAAAAAGAGTATAATAAAGGAAGCCAAGTTAGGATTTTTTAGAAACAAAAACTAAAACAAAAGTGACTAACTCGCTAAACAAGCGGTTGCAAATCACGGCTTTTATCTTGGGAGCCGTGTTTTTGGTTTTTTCGGTAGGCTTTGGCGAAGCTCGCTATTATGGGCTTGATGTCAGTTTCTTTAGAAGCTTTGCCGTGTCGAATGCGGTTACCAACCCCCAGAGCTTAGAGCTTGTCCCAGTCGGCTCGGCCAATCTCGATGAGCTCAAAAAAGGCGATGTCTTTCAGGCCATAACTGACAAAGGTAATTTCACCTTGGCTGTCAAATACAACTACACTCCTCCTGGTGAGCCCACCCAGTATTTAGAATCCAGTGACTGGGCGGCCCAGGACCAATATGGCGTATCTTTGCACCAGATTACCGAGTACTCGCCTACCGGCAGATACCAAATCACAGAATTCAAAGACAATCAAGCGGTTGAATGGGTCTATCTTGGACAAGCCGGTCCGACAGTAACTGTCGGTTATTTCCCCGAGGCGGCAGCAGAAGGAATCAATCTCGAGATTAAACCCCTAGGAAAG
The DNA here is from genome assembly GCA_964414215.1 of uncultured Candidatus Saccharibacteria bacterium. Taxonomy (GTDB): domain Bacteria; phylum Patescibacteriota; class Doudnabacteria; order UBA920; family 2-01-FULL-46-14; genus CAYPVQ01. The sequence goes on from CAYPVQ010000021.1 coordinate 1,907, forward strand.
GCTGACCTTACCAAACTCAAACCCGGAGATCAGTATTCAGTTACTGCTACCAAAGTCCCCGAGGGAAGTGCTTTGAGCAATACCATCCTGGATGTTAAATATGTGGGACCAGATACAAATAAACAGGAACAAGTTGTGGAGCAGTGGGCGAGACTGGATAAAAGTGCCGTAGCCGTGATGAATATCACTTCGGCAACCAAGCCCGGGGATTATATTTTAACAACTGTTCGAGTCCACACTGAACGAATAGAAAGAAACGCCTTTGCCGCCCCGGCAAATTATGTCCCCAGATTAACCGTTGTTGACACTTCCCAACTCCCTCCTCCCGAAGTTTTTGAACCGATTGAATTTTCCGCTCTAGCTGATGATGAGAAAGTTGTTGCTTCAATTCTTGGCAAAACAATCGCCAAAGACCCAGGCACTAGATATGTGGGGGATGGGTGGATCTTAACAGACAAGCCCGCAGACTACTATGGGCAGTGGTTGGATTTAGCTAATAACAGCAGTAATAATAGGGAAGTTGATGGTTTTACGATTCGTGCAATGGTCCTTCCTGACGTCATCAATTATTTGAACTCAAAAAACACAAGCCCTTCTGGTTGGCCGGTTCTTCAGTTTTTGGTAAGTAATAAAATTTTATCTTTCAAATCCAGTGTCTGGGGAATAGGTCCTGAAGGAGGATATGGTTTTTTCTTTGCTAACTATACCTCCATAGTCCATGAAAACCAGCATCTCTTAAATGGTTTGAATCAGCAGGCGCGAGAAGCAGTTACTGCCCGCTGGAATGCCTTAAATCCTGAAGACCAAGTTGCTTTCTTTTTGGCGCTTTTAGGCGTTGGTTATACAGCTACGTTTGATAGTTTTACTATCATAACTGAATGGAGCGCTTTTACCGCTGAGCAAGATAAGTTTTTCTTATCGTTCTATAAGGAGATAAAAAGTAATCCTACTCTGGGCACAGCGCTTGCGATCAGTCATTATGCTTCTATTGATTCCTTCTTGACAGACAGTATTGAGGCGTTCTTAGGAGTAGTCTATGATCAAAAGCTGTTTAAGGTTGTGCTCTTTGAACCATCTGGCCAGGTGGCAGAAAAGGCTTATTTATCTGCCGAGGATTTTGCAGAGTTTGTCAGAGATATGATGTTGTGGGTGAAAGCAAACCCCAAAGCCACAGCAAACCAGGTTTATGATAAAATTGCCGAGAAGTTACGTAAATTATTGGGGACAACTAATCTCACCGGAACCTATATCCTGAAGAATGGCAATAGAAAGGTGGTCTATGTGGTAAACGGCGTTCCCCAAAATTCTCCCCCGCCCGGCTGGGAATCCATTATCTTTTCTTCCTACTCTGGCTACCTAGGTAATCCCCCGACAAGGGATCCCGGGGTTGTAGTTACGGCCAGGGTCACTTCTGGCGATGTGCTGATTTCCTTTAGCGCCGGGTTCATGCTTTTGGAGAACCAGCAAAAAGAAACATTGGCGAGTCAGCTCATACCCCAGATGATGCAGAATAACGGAATCGCCCCGTCGGCTGGCAGTCTGACCATTCAGAGTGCGGATTATTACAAAAATAGTCGGGGCAAGATTGTCGGCTTAAATGCGGTTGATGACCAGGGCAATAAATATTCAATCTCGTTTAATGACTTGACGCTTGAACCGACCGGCTTTGCGCTTCTGGTCAAACCTGACGGCACAGCGGAAATGGGAGTGAGCGGCAAAAATTACCAGGGAACTTTTGGCGGAGATGACGGCTCCACAGCTAGAGTTAACCTTTCAAATGGCGGTTATACCCTAGGCTGGAAAGACGGCTCCTCGGGGAGAATGGAATGTTCGGCCCAGCGTGATTGTCAGCTCTATGACGGCAGTGGGAAGGCCACCTGGCATATTGACTCCAATGGCTATGTTACCAATCCGGGCGACGGCTGGAATGGCCGGAATCCCTTTGACGCTTCCAGAGCCCAGATTGTTTTCTGGTCATTATCCGGCGGGATTTGCAGCAATGGCTGCGGCCCGGTTTCCGGCTATGTCCAGGACTCATCTGGTTGGCACAGCGGCGGCTATATCTGGCCAGATGGTTCCTGGTCGCCAAGCAAAGGCACAACCGGTCCTCCCAAAAAGCCTAAATAATATATTCCCCAAAATGATAACCCCCTCTTAATCTCCCCCTATCCCCGACTTGAGGTCGGGGCAGGGGGAGAAAGGCCTGCTAATGAAAAATCTAACTCAATCTGAAAAAAACTGGCTTCTAGTACTGCTGATGTTTGCCCTCGGCGCAGTGAGTTACTTTGGGTTTGCCTGGCTTAATGATTTGCCGGTTCGTGATGAGCCCGAGCAGACCTTTTCTCAACCCCAGCGTCTGCCGGAAAAACCAAACACCCCCTTGGGCCAGCAGGAAAGATAGTGTATAATAATAGTGAGTTATGAACAAAGCCCAAATTATTGCCATTCTTAGCATTTTAGCCCTGGTTGGAGGCTTTGTTTTGGTGACTGATATCCAGCGCGCGGGCCGGGTCAAGGCAGCCGTCGAAGGTGCCTACCAAACTTTAAGCCAGGATGAAACTGCGGTAGAGCTAGTATTTGTTAGCTTCGCAGATATGACACAGGCTAATCAGTCATTATTTAGTTACAGTCAATCTCGGGCAGCGGATAATCAGGCCCAATGCAATGCTTTAAAAACTCAAATGATTGATGCGGCCAAAAACAAAAATCGTCAGGCATTCCGGAGCGCAGCGCAGCAGTGGATAAGCCTGAAGTGTTTTCGGAATATCCAGCGCCAAGAGACGAGGAGTACGAGTGGCCCTGGCAGCACGGGCAGGGGAGGGACCGCAGCCGCTCCCGCTTGTAATATGACTTGGGACGCGCCCAGGCTTTCTGACAACAAGGGTCTAAGAAAGATTGGGCAGTACTCGAACGTCAACGTGAGGCTAAGTGGTTTTTCTGCCAATGCTCGAGTGCGTCTGCAAAACAATGGGCCGACCACTGTGCAAGGTTCGCTGGTGCGGCTTTCCAGCAGCGGATCATATAATTATTACGACAGCACGCAGATTAAAGATTCGGAATATGACCCAGGATTTTACAATACCTATGTTTTGGATCAAGCTAATAAACCATTAACCACCTGTGACATTGGCTTCAAGATCGAGCCAGCCGTAAATTAAGCTAGCCCATCCACAGTTACATTAAAAATTTTTTAAGGCCCTAGGCTTTTAGCCCCTAAGGCCTTTTAGATTTCTATTTCTCCGGAGCCTCTTGCCAGAAACTAAAAAATAGTGTATAATTAGTGTAGAAAAATCCCGTTATAGAAACAAACACTAAGTCACCCTTCGGATGATCCCCCGGAGGGAAAAAACAAAAACAAATTACAATTGAATGAGAAAAATTTCGTATTTTTTAGTTGTTACTAACCTCCTTTTGGCGGTAGGTGGTTTTTCTGTTGCCCCGCAAAGCGCGCTCGCTGACCATAAAGACAGTCATAATCCTGCCTCGCCGGCAGGCGGGCCTCCCGGACAAGCCAAGGAGACCCCAACCGAAACCCCGGCTCCGGCTCCTGCTCCCGCGCCAACGCCAGCGCCGCAGCCTGCCCCTTCTCCAACGCCGGCGGCTACCCCAGAGGTAGTCACTCCTGGCCATGACAAATCAGACAAACCTGACAAAACTCAAGACAAAGCTCAAGAAAGCAAACCCATCCCAAAGACCCCTGTCATTTCTGCAGCTCCTCCTCCGCCTTTGAAGTTTGAAAAAAATCTTCAGCCCGGCGCCTCGGGAGAAGATGTTCAGAAATTACAAGGTTTTTTAAAACAGTTTCCAGCAATTTATCCGGAAGGTTTGGTTACTGGAAATTTTGGGCAACTTACCCAAAAGGCGCTAAAGAAGCTTCAGAAGAACCTTGGTTTACCAGAGAGTGGGACAGTTGACGAGCCAACCCGCCACAAACTAAATGAACTCGATCGCGCGATTGCTAGAAAAAAACCTCCAAAGATTTCCGAGATTGCCCCTGCAGAAATTGTTGTTGGCACAAAAGTTACGATTAGGGGGAGCGGATTTACTCTGGAAAACAATTCTCTTTTCACGCGCGGCAAAGTCATTCTTAAGGGTTTGACTTCTGATGACGGCACGGAAATTACCTTTTCCCTTCCGCAACTAATCCGGTGCTAGGTCGCCCAAGCTTGTCCAATAAAAATAATCAATACAAACGGCACT
>CAYPVQ010000021.1:6116-14400 GCA_964414215.1 uncultured Candidatus Saccharibacteria bacterium
CCCACCCCCAGCGCCATCGGATACTACCCCGCCAGTCCGTTCCAATACTGCTCCTTCCGGAACTTTGCCTGCCGGTACCACTTCTGCGACCCTGTCTTTGGCAACTAACGAGAATGCCACCTGCAAGTATTCGAGCACGCAGGACACGCTTTACGGTTCAATGACCAGTACTTTTGCCTCCACAAGCGGTGCCACTCATTCCACCCCGATCTCTAGCCTCAAAGACGGGACCTCCTATGCCTATTATGTTCGGTGTCAGGACGCTGCTGGCAATGCCAATCCGGATGATTTGGTTATTGCCTTTGCCGTGGCCGCGCCGCCCGCCCCCCCGCCTCCCCCGACTGTCAACTCCCTGACTCCGGGTTTTGGCACGATCGGCACAGTAGTAACTATTCTCGGGAAAGGCTTTACCACCACCAACAATGAAATTCACTTCGTTGATGTTTCAATTGACCCTCACGGGATTGTCAGCGGCGTACGCCCCTTTGACGGTTTGGGTTTGGATGTACAGGCTCCGGCCACCCTTCCCTGCTCGGAACTCGAGGAATGCACTGTGTATGTGAAAAATGCCAACGGGACGAGCAATTCCTTGACTTTTTTGAGAACGCTCACTGTAATACCGGTTGTGGTTCGTTTGCCGAACGGCGGAGAGGAAGTTGTGGCCGGACAGGGAACGACGCTGTATTACTCCGGTGGCAATATCGGTCTTTATGCCGGCATCGCCGAGGAGGTGGCGACAACGAATGCCGATCCTTCCCAGCACATTTTTGGCTGGATCTGGTCATCTGCTCCAGGAGATCGGAATGTCGGCTGGGACGGGAAAACTTTGTGCGGTTTCCCTGGCTGTAATGCTTCCACTGAAAAATGGACCATCGAGCCGGGAAAGTACAAAGTGGTGGTTCTTTCGCACAACGAATTCGGTAAAGCGGTGTTCTCTGACTCCGCCACGGGAAAACTGGACAATTTTGATCTTTCGGATCAGCCGTTTACGATAGTCCCGCCGCCAGCCCCGACCTTAACCATGATCTCGCCAAACGGCGGCGAAGCGTATAAACACGGCGATGCGGTGACGATCACTTGGGAGGCAAAAGATATAGCAAGCAAACTCGTGAATCTGAAAGTTCTGAAAGCCGGATCACTGGTGCTAACCATTGCCACCAATGTGCCGCAAAGCGCTTCCAATGGGACATTTTTTTATAACTGGAATGTACCAAGCTGGCTCGTTGTCGGATCTGATTATACGATCGAGGTTTCCGATGCAAAAAATACGAGCGTTAAAGACGTAAGCGACGGGCAGTTTAGAATTGCCTACAACGCGACCTTGCAGATTTACGGCCCGAATGGCGGAGAGACGGTAATGCGCGGATTTGCCGCTTTGCTGTTCTGGAATTACAGCGGCTACACACCTGTAAGCATCAATGTCAATCTGTACAAAGGCGGGGTGTTTTATCGAACCCTTGTAACTTCCGTTAAACCAGTTGCTTTCAGCGGCTATACTTTTCTCAAAGAACCCTATCCGTATAATTCGCGCTATGCTGAAATTCCGATCTCTTTGGATATTCCCGAAGGCGATGACTACAAACTCGAGATTGTGGATGGGGTTGACTCCTTGATTAGCGACCAGAGCGACGGGGCATTTCGCATCATCACTATCCCCAGCCCGACCACGTTTAAGGGCCGGATGATTGACGCGCTGACCAAAGCACCGATTCCCAACGCCACCTTCGCGGGATATACTACCCAATATCCATATACTCTGCCCCGGTTTACCAGTAACGTGAATGGAGAATTCTTCTATGCCACAACTACCGAGGACATGGTGGCCCTGCGGCAGAATAAAGGGCTGTTTTACGGAGGAAACGGAGCTTGCAATAATATTACGGGCGGCAGTCTCTATCGCAATCCCGATCTGCCGCGGGCGCGCTTGAGCGGCGGCTGGTTCTGGTGGCTTGCTCCTTATAGTTCGAACTATTATCCGCTCACCACCCCGGAAGTTAATTTTGGCGACATTCCGCTGTGGCCCACGGCGCGGCAGATTAATACCTTCACTGACATTCCAGCGCAACTTGGCATCTACTACCAAAAAGAAGACGGAACCATTACCGGAGGAGGGGGGAATGTCTTCTACAAGCTCCAGCACACCTTATCGTATCCGTTCCCGCTGGGATACAATGTCCGGATTCAGTTTACGGATCAAGCAGGCAACAAATATGTTTCTCCTTTTGCCTTTTTTGGCACCGATGTCCGCTGTCCTTTTGCCGCACTCTCCTTCATCGACGGTACCTTCCAATGGGAGCCTTATCCGATTGCTATCTCGGTTTCGAGCTCGGGAGGAACAGTCGGGACCCCTTATAAAGCAACGTTGGTAACATATTCGTCAACCTATGGCGGCTATTCTGCGGGTGCGGCTCCCTATACCTGGGGGATTGCCTACGGCTCGTTGCCGCCGGGACTGTCGTTTAACGCCGCTACAGCCGAGATTACCGGGACACCTACTGTGGCCGGCAGCTATACTCTTGGGGTCAAGGTCAGAGATGCCAATGGGGTGCGCGCTTCCGCGGAAGTGCGCCTTGATATAAAGCCGGGAGCAAATTGGCAAGAGGTCCGGATTACCACCGCTCCCGGAGAATCGGTTTTGCCCACGATTACCCCGTCCGGAACTGGGTCTGGGGTGGTGTGGTCTGACAGCCGGGATGGGGGAGAGCGTGCAGTCTATTTTGCTAAGTTAGACAGTTATGGCTTGAAGATTGGCAGTGACCTGAAACTTTCTTCCAGCACCAACATTTCCTCTGATCCCCAAATTGTCTGGAACGGTTCCGAATATGGAGTTTTATGGGCGGATTACAACCGTTCTGATTCCCTAAATCAAACCAATGGCTGCCGCCTGTACTTTACGCGGGTTAGTCCCTACGTAACTAAACTGGGGGCAAATATCCAAGTGGCTTTTGATAAATACGGCGTTTGTCCAAGCAATCCTCGCCTAGTCTGGAACGGCAGTGGTTATGGAATATTTTGGCAGGAAAATCGGCTGGGGACTGAAACCTCGCGGGTTTATTTTGCCAGTCTTGACGCCTTGGGCAACAAACTAGGAACCGATATTCAACTAACCAATACTGATTCTGGTTTAGTTGACGTGGTCTGGGATGGTAGTGCCCATGCCCTGCTCTGGCGGGTTTCCGGGTTTGGTGGTAGCACTTACTTTACCCGGCTAAGTTCTTCAGGAGCAAAACTCCTCTCTGACGTACCCATTGTGCCAAGTGTTAGCGCTACTGAATTGGTGGGCTGGGGGATTGCGTGGGATGGTTCTGGTTACGGGGTTGCTTTCCAAGGGTATGATGGCAATGGCAATCGCCAGCAGTATTTAATGAAGATTAATTCCACCGGGCAAGCCGTCATGACTGGCAAGCAGATTACCAGCAATACTACGAATAACGGATTACTACCGGGGAGTTTGGTTTGGAATGGAAGTGTCTATGGGGTGGCCTTAGGATTTGCCGATTCTAATATATATTTCATGCAGGTTAATCCTGACGGATCGGTGAAGGCGAGTCCTGTGAGAATTGACGCCAGCACTAACCAAGCTAGACACGTCAAGCTTGTCTGGACCGGCACAAAATATGCTGTGGTTTGGTTTGACTCCAGGCATATTTCCCAAGACACTACCGGCAATATTGAGATATATTTTGCCAGTGGCAACTAAGAAGTGAATAAACAACTCACAATTATTTTGGTTTCCGTGGCAGTTATTGGTTTAATCGCCGCCGGGATATTTTTCACGCAAAAAGCTTCTCTCCAAAGTGAACTCACTAAAACCGAAAAAGCGTTAAACGAGTCCGAGAAAGCCTTGATCTATTATAAAAGTACCGATTTGGCCAAAGAGGCGGAGCTGCTTAATCTGAAACTTAAGAACGCGGAAAGAGACCTGGCAGTTTCCCAAAAGGAGACGGCCGCGACCCAGGCCCGGGTGAAGTCACTGGAATCAAATCTAGCTAAAATCCCGGCTTATTTATCAGTCATTGATGCCATTCAGGATCTAGTTGCTGATGGTCCGACTGCCGCAAAATTATCTGTGGTGGATGCAAAAGTCAGCGCTCTTTCTGACCAGCAGATGTCCAGTCGGTGGAACACCAGCGGCCGGCCTAGTATCGATCTGGAACGCCGGTCATGGGGCAGTGGCATTTATGAAATGGTAAAAGCCCTGACTGTAAAGGTTAGAGAGCTGATTAAATAATAGTCAAAAACAATTCTTTGATAAGAAAGCAGACCTAGAGAGTCTGCCGTTTTTTGTTTCTGAATTCCCGTTTTCACGGGAATGACAACAATATGTCGATCGACATATAGCTGTCGAATTTAATTTGTTCTCTCCACGTACTCCCCGGTTTCGGTATTTATCCGTACCACGTCCCCCTCTTTGATGAACAGGGGGACGTTTATGGTCAGACCGGTTTCCAGGGTTGCGGGTTTGGTGCCGCCGGTGGCAGTATCCCCGCGGATGCCGGGCGGCGCGCTTTTGACTTTGAGATTGACTTTGACTGGAAGCTCGATATTGATTGGTTTGTCTTCAAAAAGCTGCAAGGCAACGTCTTCACCTTCTTTGAGATAGCCGACTTTGTCCTGCGAAAGTTCGGGGGGGAGGACAATGGTTTCGTAGGTCTCTGCTGTCATGAAATGCGCGCCTTCCCCGTCAGCATATAAGAATTGCGCTTTGCGCTTTACCATATCCGCTTCCGTAATCCGTTCGCCGGATTTGAAAGAATACTCGACCACTTTGCCCGTAATCAAATTGCGCATCCGGACCTGCATCACGGGTTTGCGCTGCTGCATGCGCGAAAAAGAGGACCACATGATTTCATGCGGTTGGCTGTTGAAAAGAATGATGAGCCCCTTTTTTAGATCGTTTATTTCCATAAGGCGACGCGAATGACACTAATTAACTCTCACCCTAATGACTCTAATAAGTATTCGTGACATTCGTGTGAATTCGTATATTAGTGTCGCTATTAAGTCGTTGGGACAAATGGCAAAAGGGCCATGTGTCTTGCCCTTTTCAAAGCTTTGGTAATTAATTTCTGGTGTTTCTGGCAAGAACCCGTGCGCTTGCGGCCCAAAATTTTGGCGTGCGGCGACATAAACCGCCGCAGAAGTTGCGTGTCTTTGTAGTCAATAAAACTAATCTTATTTTCACAAAGATAACAAGATCTCTTTTCTTTATTCATTGACCAAAAAATTTCGGCGGGTTAAAACGGAATATCTTCAACACTAATCTCTTCCACCGGTGGGGTCGTCGAGGGTGGTTTAGCAGAAGCTTGAGGTGCCGAAGGCGGCTCTTCGAGGGTTTCGGGTCCAGAGGCTTCCTCTGGGACTTCGGGAGTTACCGCACCTGGCGCTACTCCTTTACTGTCTAACATGATGAGGTTATCAGCCACAATTTCGGTGCGATTGCGCCGTACCCCATCTTGGCCTTCCCAGGTTCGCGTCTGCAGCCGCCCTTCGACCAGGACACGCGAGCCTTTGTGCAAATACTGGGCTACGATTTCCCCGAGTTTGCGCCAGGCAACCACATTATGATACTCCACTGATTGCTTGCGCGTGCCAGTTGGATCAGTCCAAATAAAATTGGTCGCTACCCCAAAAGAAGTTACATTTATTCCCGAAGGAGTAGTCCTAACCTCGGGGTCACGGGTTAATCTGCCGACAATGGTTGCTCTATTGAGATCCATTTTAGTAAAGCGACTCGAATGATACTAATTACACGCTAATGTCACTAATTTATTCGCGTCATTCGTGTGCATTCGTATATTAGCGTCGCAATTAATTATTTTAGGTCTTCTGATTCTAAAGCTTTTTCAATCTCGGCGTCAAGATCAATCTCAATTTTCTTGGCTACCACTTTTCTTGGTCCTTCGGGTCGAACCTCAACTGGCGGGCGGCGTAATTTGAACTTGGCTTGGGCTTTTTGATCTTTCTCCTGGCGAACCAGCGCTTCGTCCATATTTACCACGAGATGCCGAATAATACTTTGCGAAGTGCGAACCCGGTGTTCAATCTCTTTGATTTTATCTGCGGCGGCAGAGAAATTGTCAACCACATAATAGCCGACCTTGGTTTTTTTGATTGGGTAAGCAAGTTTCTTTTTTCCCAGCTCTTCGTGCTTCTCCATAAGTCCGCCGTCGGTTTCAATAAATTTTCTGACTTCTTCAGTGACCGTCGGAATTTCATCGTCAGCTACCTGACTGCCGATAATATACATTAGTTCATACTTGGACATGGTATTGTTTCATTCAACAGTATAGCAGGGGAACAGGGAGAGTCAAGGGGTAAAAAGTTCGGGGCGAAGCATGGGCTTCGCCCCCATGGAACAGGTATGGTCGTGGTCCCGTTTCATTTACGGTTCTTCCAGGGCACGGAGTTTTTCTTCGGACAGTCTGTCCAGGGGCTCATGAAGAAGTTTCTTCCGCGACGGGCCGACGTATCTCAGGATTGATACACTCACCGCGCCCAGGTCGAACGTGGCATATTCGACCTTTGCAGTCGGAAAGGCCGCTCTTGTGGCAGCCAACCGTTTGCGTGGGAACACGCGCCTTATGGGTTCCCCGCCAGGTTTAGCGAGCTCGATGATTGCTTCATCGTCGGGAGGAACTCCAACTTCGATGACCTTACCTCGATATGTGGCAATTTCAGTTCCCAGCGCATTGAGGGTCCACGTCAGACTGCGCAGAAACCACCCCATCATTTGTATTTTCATCTTAAACCTCCCCTGCTAGTTTGACCTCATTGTAGCGGAAGCAGGTTCTAGCAGCAAGATCTCCCTCGCCCCTTGCCTGCCTACCGCAGGCAGGCGGGAGACTTGGCAATTGGGTTCCTCTCCCCTGACGAGGGGAGAGGTCAGGAGAGAGGTTTTATTTCAGTATTTCTCTTCTGATTGTTTCTAACACGCCTTCGATATTCTGTTCAACATCATTATTCCAAAATCGTAAAACTTTATAACCTTGTTTTGTTAAGTATTCAGTTCTTTTTCTATCTTCGCTTTCAATTAATTTTTCATTATGTTGCCCGCCGTCGAGTTCAATCACTAATTTTTTAGAAGCGCAATAAAAATCGACGATATAGTCTCCCATTCTAAATTGCCGCTTAAACTTTAACCCACAGAACCTTTTATTCCGCAAATAGTACCAAAGCTTAGCTTCCCAAGGCGTTTGCTCTCTTCTTAGGTTTCTAGAGAGTTTAATAAATTGTTTTGGAACAATTTGTATCATTGAGAATCTACCTCTCCCTTAATCCCTCCCCTCTACAAGGGGAGGGAAAGGGGACGGGAAACCTCTCCCTTGATCCCTCTCCTCCACCACGGCGGACAGGTCGTCAGGAGAGGGAGTCTCCATTACACATTAAACCCCGATAAGACAACAAGTAGTCTTACGGGGCATGCTTAAAATGCACGACGTCCCCGTCGCGGATGATATAGTCTTTTCCTTCTTGCCGCAATACTCCTTTTTCTCGAGCCTGCACATAGCCGCCGGCGTTGAGTAAAACTTTCCAATTTATGACCTCGGCTTTGATAAAGCCTTTTTCAAAGTCCGTGTGAATAATCCCCGCGGCCTGTGGGGCCAGGGTGCCGGCCTTGCAAGTCCAGGCTCTTGTTTCTTTCGGACCGGCCGTAAAAAAGGTAAGGAGATTTAGAAGTTTGTAGGAGGCCTTAATGAGTTGATCGAGGCCGGATTCCTGTATGCCCAATTCTTTTAGATAATCCTTGCGTTCGGATTCCGGCAGTTGGGAGATTTCGGATTCGAGTTGGCAGTCCAATGCAGTTAGATTGTAATCCCCGCGAAAGCGGGGATCCAGGCTCGCCCTCGACTGCGATCCGGGGGAATGGGCCCCCGCCTGCGCGGGGGCGACACCCTGCTTTATATTTGCAACATAGAGTATCGGCTTGTTTGTCAGAAGAGGAAATTCGTGAAGATATTTTCGTTCCTCGTCAGTAGGCTTGATCGTGTTTGCCTGCCTGCCGGCGCCCAAAGCCTCGAAATATTTTTGCGCAATTCCCAATCTTAATTCGTCTTCTTTGCGCCCGCTTTTGACCGCACTTTTTAAATTCTCAAGCTTTTTCTCCACCAATTGCAGATCAGCCAACACCAGTTCCGTCTCAATTGTTTCAATATCACGCTTGGGGTCAATTTTGCCCTCGACGTGAATGACATTCGGGTCCTCGAAAACCCGGACCACCTCGACAATCGCATCCACCTCGCGGATGTGCGAGAGGAACTGGTTGCCGAGACCCTCGCCCTCT
>CAYPVQ010000022.1:0-5513 GCA_964414215.1 uncultured Candidatus Saccharibacteria bacterium
CCTCAGGCGGACGGGGGACGAAGCAATCCCCAGAAGAGATTGCCGCGCACCCTTCGGGTGCTCGCAATGACACATCTAGCGACGCGGTACAAATTGACGTCAAAAATCTCACTCCCTGCACGCGCCGCGAAGCCTATGCCGCAGACATCCTCTACGGCACCAACAATGAATTCGGCTTTGATTACTTACGCGACAATATGGCGCCGAGCCTTGAGCACATGGTCCAAAGAGATTTGCATTACGCCATCGTAGATGAGGTGGATTCAATCTTGATTGATGAAGCCCGCACCCCGCTGATTATTTCTGCACCCGATGTGGAGTCTACAGATCTTTACCGCGAGTTTGCCAATTTTGCGAAAATTTTGCAACCAGAAGATTATCTGCTTGAGGAGAAACATCGGCAAGTAACCTATACAGAAAAAGGCTATGAAAAATTAGAAAAAAAATATGGGCCGGAAATTTACTCTGATATTAAACTCCGCCATCATGCCGACTCGGCGCTTCGGGCGCAAACTCTGTTTAAAAAAGACAAAGATTATGTGGTGCGTGAAGGAGAGATTATTATCGTTGATGAATTTACGGGCAGGCTGATGCTCGGCCGTCGCTATTCCGAAGGCTTGCATCAAGCAATCGAAGCCAAGGAAGGAGTGGAAGTCAAACACGAATCCAAAACTTTGGCTACCATCACTTTCCAAAATTATTTCCGGCTTTACCAAAAATTAGCCGGTATGACTGGTACAGCGGCAACTGAATCAGAGGAATTTCACAAAATTTATGCTTTGGACGTGGTTGAGATTCCCACGCACATGCCCATGATTCGAACTGATCTTCCGGACAGCGTCTATAAAACCGAGAACGGCAAATTTCAAGCCATTATCCGGGAAGTCAAAGGGCGCCATGAGCTAGGCCAGCCCATGCTCATTGGCACCATTTCCATTGAAAAAAACGAACACCTCTCCGAGCTTCTGAAAAGGGCGGGCGTTAAACACGAGATTTTGAACGCCAAGAATCACGAAAGGGAAGCCCACATCATAGCGCAAGCGGGACGATTTGGCGCAGTCACGCTCGCCACAAACATTGCCGGACGCGGGGTTGATATTATATTGGGCGGTAATCCGCCTGATCCAGAACACGCCGAAAAGGTCAGGCAAGCCGGCGGGCTCCATATCTTGGGGACCGAGCGGCACGAGGCGCGGCGCATTGACAACCAGCTCCGCGGGCGCTCTGGCCGCCAAGGAGATTCTGGTTCTTCGCAATTTTTTCTTTCTCTCGAAGATGACCTCATGCGCCTCTTTGGCGGAGACCGGGTGAAGAAAATGATGGACACTTTGGGAGTGGCCGAAGATCAGCCCATAGAGCACGGGCTCGTGAGCAAAACCATAGAGAGCGCCCAGCATAAAATCGAGGGTTTGAATTTTGATTTGCGCAAACACGTCTTGGAGTTTGACGACGTTTTGAACAAACAACGGGAAGTAATATATGGCCGTCGTCGAAAAATCCTCAAGGGAGAAATCGAGCTCAAGAATTATATTTTAAATAAAGTCGAAGAAGAAATAGAGTTCATATTAAACAACACGGAAAACAAAGAGGAAGCTCTACAGCAAATTAGTTCGATTTTTCCGACCTCCGACTTCCCTGCCCGGCCGGCAGGCGGGCGACCTCCGACTTCCCTGCCCGGCCGGCAGGCGGGCGACCTGTGGATAAATCATTTGACAAACCTGGCAAGGACAGTCTACGAGGAAAAAGAAAAAAAGATTTCCCCAGATATTTTGCGGCAAATTGAGAAAATCATAACTTTGCAGGCCATAGACAACCTCTGGATGGAACACTTGGACACTATGGATCATCTTCGGCAGTCAGTCAGGCTTCGCGGTTATGCGCAAAAAGATCCTTTGGTTGAATACAAGCAAGACGGCCTGCGTCTGTTCGAACGGATGCTCAAGGAAATTGACAAGACAATCGTCTATACGATATTCAAAGTGGAGGTCAAGCCGCGGGAGGAGAGTTTCTCCCCCTCCCGTCGTAAAGATTTCCCGAGGGGAGAAAGGGAAGGGGGAGATGGAGAGGGGGTAAGGTCGAAGCTTGGTCGCAACGATCCTTGCTGGTGCGGAGCGGCAAATCCTAATACAGGTAAGATTTACAAATACAAACACTGTGGTTTAATAAATGCACCTTATCATAAAGGCTAAACTAGCGGAGTCCGCTAAAGCTTTAGCGTCGGCGGACGGCAGCGGGAAGAAATATAAGAGATGTCACGGAAAGTGACATCTCGCAATCCCGTACCGTGTCCCGAGCTCGTCGAGGACTCTGGTACTGGGACAAAAAGTGTCATGGCACATAAAGAACGGCTCAAACTTACTCCTTGTCTTTTTTTTTCGGCAAACCTTGATAATTTCTATAAAAGTGAGTAGATTAAAATTGTGAGCAGTAATGCGAACGAAATAAAAAGGCCTCGCGTAAACACTTGGCCATATTGGACAGGTGTAGTACTTGTTTTGTTTGTATTGATTCCGATTTTGTTGGCGGACAAAAAAAATTCCAACGTGGAGGCTATCCCTAAAGTCACTAAAAATAATGACTGTCTGCGGGATCAAAAGGATCCAAGCCTTGGAAATATGTCCGATGTCTTAGGAGAGAACCAGTATAACAGCGAGTTGAATCATGCCAGCTCAATCCAAAGCCGCCACAGTGCAGAATGGTTCAGGATAGAAGGTGTCGTCGGCCATGGAATAGGCGCTTGTGGTCGCGAGCTATGTATATTGGTCCATGTTTCAGATGAAAATTACTGCGACGCCCGCAACTTGATTCCTCGAGAAATCGAGGGCGTGCAAATACGACTTTTCAAGGGCGAGAGAGCATATTTTTTGCTTAGATGATTACGGTCAAAAAAACTTATGAAGTTCAAACCGAACCCAAAAAAGAAAGTTTGTTTTGAGAAGAAAAGATTTTTGTCAAAACTCGATGCGCTTCGAGCGGCGAAGGTCCAAGCCAAAATTTTCAGGCATTACGGCTTAAGTTCCTATCTCTGTCCATTCTGCAAAAAATGGCATCTGGCTCGGAGCGACTGAACGTCAATATAGATCACTTGCGCCAGTGTTTGTTTTTTTAGGAAAAAGTCTATTGTTCTACTATATAACGATCGTTATATAGTAGACTTTTTTGTTCTTAGATTCAACCACAGCGGGTGGTAGATACCTTACTAACTATACCTATGCACTGCTGACTTATCTCATAAAGCGCGTGTCACCCCTCTCGGGACACCGCCTTTTTTCTTTTGCCTTGCGGCTTTTGCTGTTATATAATCAGATTAGATGTCGAGGTTGAATTTGTTGATTAAATTTGCCCTTATCCTACTGCTAGCCATAGCTAGCGGTTTTCTTGTGTTTGACAAGCTTCCGCTCCTGAAGCTCGGCAAGATTTTTCCCTTCCGCCTGGGCCTTGACCTGCAAGGCGGGACCCATTTAGTTTACGAGGGAGATCTCAAAGATATTTCGGCGGGAGATCGTGGGGATGCTATGGCTTCGGTAAGAGATGTTATTGAGCGGCGGGTTAATGCCTTTGGCGTAACTGAACCAGTGGTCGCAGTCTCTGGACAAAACCGCTTGATCGTGGAACTGCCGGGAATCAAAGACATTCAAGGCGCAATTAAACAAATTGGCCTAACGCCTTTTTTGGAATTCCGCGAGCAAAATCTCGAGTATCAACCTGAATCTGATCCTTCGCTAAGCGATTTTGATAAACAATTTCGGCCCACTGGTCTTTCCGGTAAACACCTGAAACGCTCCGAGATTGTCTTTGACCCCAATACCAATCAGCCGCAAATTAGTTTGCAGTTTGATGACGAAGGCAAAAAAATATTTGCCGAAATCACTGCCCGAAACATTGGCAAACCCGTAGCAATCTTTCTTGATGGGATTCCGATTTCTGCCCCGGTAGTCCAGCAAGAAATTACTGCCGGCCAAGCAGTTATCACAGGCCGGTTTACAATTGACGAAGCGAAGGAATTAGCGCAGCGCCTTAATGCCGGGGCTTTGCCGGTACCGATTCGCCTCATCCAGCAGCAAAATATCGGACCGGCTTTGGGTAGTATTTCTTTGCAAGAAAGTATCATCGCCGGCCTGATCGGTTTTGTCGCCGTGACCTTGTTTATGGTTGCCTATTATCGCCTCGGGGGACTAGTTGCCATCCTGGCTTTAATCGTTTATATCTTTCTGACTTTGTCAATTTTTAAACTTATTCCGGTAACCTTGACCTTGGCGGGAATTGCCGGATTCGTCCTTTCGGTAGGCATGGCTGTCGATGCAAATATTTTGGTTTTTGAGAGAACCCGCGAAGAATTGCGCCTTGGCCACACCCTGCAAAAATCTTTGGAGGAAGGCTTCAGGCGCGCTTGGAGCGCGATTCGCGACTCCAATGTTTCCTCACTAATTACCGTTTTTATCCTCGGCTATTTTGGGACAAGTCTGATTCGCGGCTTTGCCGTAACTTTAGGGATTGGAATTTTGGTTTCGATGTTTACCGCCCTAATTGTCACCCGGACTTTTCTAAGATTGTATTACAGTTTCAAGAATCATGCTTCAAGTAATTAAACATTACAAAATCTGGTTTTTGTTTTCGGGAAGTTTAATGCTTGCTTCCCTGGTTTTAGTTTTTGTCTGGGGACTTCGGCCCGGCATTGATTTTCGCGGCGGTTCTTTGGCGGAACTGGAATTTTCGCAGAAAATTTCAACCCCCGAGATCAGGCAAAAACTCCTGCAAGAAGGATTTGCTGATGTAGTGGTACAGCCAGTTTCGCAAACCTCCATGATTATTAAGACTTAAGCCTTAGACGAAAAAGAGACCGAGAATTTCAAAAAAATATTAGAAGAAAACTTTGGCCAATTCAAAGAATTAAGATTTGAGTCAATTGGGCCGGCGATCAGCCGCGAGCTGGTGCGCAAAGCCTATTGGCAAATCGTTCTAGTGTGTTTAGGGATTCTTTTTTATCTTGCTTACGCTTTCCGGAAAATTACCAAGGACGGGGCGAAAACTGAAGTTTCACCGTGGCGTTTAGGTTTGGCCGCAATTGCCGCTCTCATTCACGATATTCTGATTACCGTCGGCGTATTCGTGCTTCTGGGAAAGTTTGGTGGGGTCGAGGTTGATTCATTATTTGTAACCGCGCTTCTGACCATCCTCGGTTTTTCCGTACACGACACGATTGTGGTGTTTGATCGGATCAGAGAAAATTTGCAAGTTTATAAATACCGTTCGCTCGCGGCCATTATTGATTATTCTATAAATTCGACTTTGGCCCGCTCCATCAATACTTCCTCAACCTTAATTTTCGTGCTCATTGCCATGCTCCTGTTTGGCGGCGCATCGGTTTTTTACTTTGTCCTCGCCCTGCTCGTTGGGGTAGTTGTCGGCACCTATTCCTCAATTTTCATTGCCTCGCCATTACTCTATCTTTGGTCAAAAAAGACGGCTTAAAAATTTGACAAAAAAATCATTTTATGCTACACTCGCGGCGT
>CAYPVQ010000022.1:5523-14180 GCA_964414215.1 uncultured Candidatus Saccharibacteria bacterium
CGTGACAAACAGCGGCATTTTAGATACAGTCAGTTTTCAAGAACAAAACGCGGCCTTGCGGACGTTTAATCCCCAAGGGCTGATTTCCGAGTACCTGGCAAAACTTCGTGAGCGTGAAAAACAAATCTTGCAAAGCCGCTACGGACTTATCGATGGCAATCCCTTGACCTTGGAGAAAATCGGCAAATTGCAAAATCTTACCCGGGAACGAGTTCGACAAATAGAGAATGAGGCCGCCAAAAAATTAGAGAGTTTTACGCTCCCCGCAAACTTGTCGCAGGGGGTAGAACTGCTTTTTCAAATCATTGAAGAGCACGGAAACATCTTGAGGGAGACAAAAATTCTCGAGCTCCTCCTCCAGGCCAGGAACACCCCAATTAACCGAGCCGTCATTCTCTTTATCTTAAATTTAATTCCTCGGTTTATCCTCTTCAAAGAAACCAAAAACCATCACCAAAGTTGGTATGTGGCTGGGTTTGACCGCGAACTTTTTGACGAAGTCATAAATTCGGCCCTCAAGATATTTAACGAAACTCCAAAACCCATAACTTCAGAAGAACTTTACGGACGGATCCGCGAGATTGAGCCAAACCTAGAGGAGGCAAATCTGAGTAATCAGGCGATAGAAAGTTTTTTGAGTATTGCTAAAAGTTTTGATAAAAATCCTTTTGGGCAGTGGGGACTTGTGGCCTGGCCCGAGATTCATCCGCGAGATGTGGGAGATAAAACTTATTTGATTTTACTTAACCTTGGCCGACCCGATCATTACACGAAGCTCACGGAACTTGTCAATAAACAGGGCTTTGATCAAAAAGTAGCCCACAAGGAAACCGTGCACAATGAACTCATAAAAGACTCGCGTTTTGTGTTAGTGGGCCGAGGAATTTATGGACTTTCGAAGTGGGGCTTTAAGAAGGGGGTCGTCGCCGACATTATTCGTGAAATTTTACAAAAAGCCAAAGAGCCCTTGACCCAGCAGCGGGTTATTGAAGAAGTCCTCAAACAGCGTTTCGTGAAAAAGAACACGATAACTGTGGGTCTTTCGAACCGAGAGCGTTTTCGCAAAACCGCTGATAATAAATACACAAATGCCCAGTAACAAAACTTTAGTTTTTCGAGGTCATGACATTGTGTGGATTAAACTCTCTGATGATTTTTTAAGCATTAATTTGCGAAACAACTCTATTGTTCTCCGACTCTTGTCGGAGAACTCTAAAGTTCTTGTTACTGGGAATGTTTAGCAACCTAGTCGAGCTTTACAAACTCATGGAGGCAGTTTTACTAAAAGGAGGTTGGATCGGGTTTGTCATCGGCCTTATCTATATGTTTTATCTCCTCTACATCGACTATATTCAAATTCGCTGGTACAACACTCTCGACAGGGTATTTTTAAAAGTCACGGTCCCCAAAGAAAATGAGAAAAGCCCTTTGACTTTCGAAGAAGTCCTAAATCAGCTCCACTCGATTCAGGAACATCTGACCTGGGCGGAACAATATTTGGAGGGGCAATTTCAGATCTGGTTCACTTGGGAAATCACGAGTATTGGCGGAGTGATCGGAAATTATGCAAGGATTCTCCAAAAGCACCGGGACGTTTTCGAGGCCGCAATTTATTCCCAGTTTCCCCAAGCGGAAATAACAGAGGCCGAAGATTATTTTGCCCGCCTTCCCAAATATCACACCGATACCTCGGATTTTGACATTTTTGCTTACAGTTTTCGGTTTATCAAAGACAACCCCTATCCCATCAAAACTTATTATGATTTTGAACATTCTACAGCGGAGACATTTGTGGATCCGATCGCGGGAATGTGGGAAGAAATTTCCAAAATTAATCCCTATGAGATGTACGTGATCCAACTTGTCCTGCGGCCAATCGGCGACGAGGCCAAAGAGAAAGCCCTCCGCTTGGTTCAAAAACTAAAGGGGGTACCCGAGGCCCAGGAGTTGCCGCGAGACCGAATTATAGAATTTTTAGGCAAATTGATCGGGCCTTTTCTGGACGTTTTTATCCGACCTACAGGCGAAACCACAACCCGTCCCAAACCAGATGCACCGCCGAGCCTGATGCTGCATTTATCCGAAGGGGAAAAAGAAGTAATTTCTGCCATTGAACGTAAAATCTCCAAATGGTGGTACCAAACCAAAATTCATTGCCTCTACATCGCTCCTCGGGAGAAATACAATCCGCGCCACATTAATCGGGCAGTGATTGGCGCCATCAAAAGTTTTGGGGGAGCAAACCTCAATGCCTTAAAGCCGCTTTTGAAAAGGTGGACCAGAGTTAATTATTGGCTCTTTCGAAATCTGGAGGGGCCCGTGGTGGAGCTACGGCTTAAGTACCGGAAGCGCAAATATATGAGCCTCATCCGGCGACGCTGGTATTTTTGGGGCCCTCCCCCAAACCTTATAGGAACCGAAGAGCTTGCTTCGATTTTGCACTTCCCGCAAACTGAAATAACGGTACCACACATTGAAAAGGTCGAGGTAGTCAAAGTCCAACCTCCGCCAGAATTACCAATTGCCCCTTAAATTATATGAATACCCCAGAACACATTAACGTTTTTGCCAAAACTAACTTCCGCAATAAAGAAGTGGCTTTTGGGATTAAAACTGATGATCGCCGCCGACACATTTATATCATTGGAAAAACCGGCATGGGCAAAACGACCATGATTGAAAACATGATTGTCCAAGATGTTATGGCTGGCCACGGGGTAGCTTTTGTTGATCCACACGGCGAATCAGTGGAAAAAATTTTGAATTATATTCCGTCGGCTCGGGTCAATGACATAGTGTATTTTAATCCGGCCGATGTTGATTACCCAATTGCTTTTAATCCCCTCGAGTCGGTTGACCCTAAATACAAACACCTTGTGGCCTCGGGGCTCATGGGCGTATTTACAAAAATTTGGGAAAACGTATGGAGTGCGCGCATGGAATATATTTTGAATAATACCATCCTCGCCCTACTAGATACTCCGGGCAATACCATGTTGGGGATTGCCCGGATGCTGGTTGACAAAAAATTTCGCAAACGGATTGTAGATAATATCCGCGACCCAATTGTCAAATCTTTTTGGGTAGATGAGTTTGCTAACTACAACGACCGGTTTCGAAATGAAGCCATCGCCCCAATTCAAAACAAAGTTGGGCAATTTTTGTCCTCGGCCATTATCCGCAACATTGTGGGCCAACCCAGGAGCACCATTGATCTACGGGAGATCATGGACAAGAAAAAGATCCTCCTCTTAAATTTGTCCAAAGGCCGCATCGGTGAGGACAATTCTGCTCTTCTCGGGGCGATGTTTATCACCAAACTTCAGCTGGCGGCGATGAGCCGAGTAGATGTGCCAGAAGAAGAACGGCCGGATTTTTATCTCTATGTTGACGAATTTCAAAATTTTGCCACTGAATCTTTTGCCACCATACTTTCGGAGGCTAGGAAGTATCGGCTCAATCTGATAATTGCCCACCAATACATTGGCCAGCTGATAACCGAGACAAAAAGCACGAAAATAAAAGATGCGGTATTTGGAAACGTCGGAACCATTGTCCTATTTAGAATCGGGGCAACAGATGCGGAAGAACTGGAAAGCGAGTTTGATCCGGCCTTTACGCCAACCGACATGGTAAACTTAACTAAATACCATATTTACTTGAAACTTATGATCAATGGTACCGCCTCACAGCCATTCAGCGCCGTTACGTTACCGCCACTGGCTAAAAAAACAGGAAGTGAGGATAAGGTTATCAGAGTTTCCAGAGAACGCTACAGCAACCAGCGCCAGCAGATCGAGGAAAAGATTACGCGCTGGATGGGACAGGATTATCACAAAGAAGCAGCCCAGCAGGATTTAACTCAAGCAGAAGTTGAAGGGGAAAGAGGCGGCGTAATCTTTACCGGACCGACTTCTCCTCCGGTAGTAGAAGCTACTGGTTCACTACGGGGCACCGCCGCCCAAATTTCCATCGAGCGACCAATGTCTTCACCCGCCAAAACTTCTGATCGAAGTTTAAGCGGGCAAGCCAAGCCCCAATTGGCAGCTCCTCTCCCTCCCCCTAAGCCTAATCCGATTTGGGAAAAAGTTGCCACGCAGCAGCAGAAAAGGACTGAAGATACAGTCAAAAAAATCTCCAAGTCTTTGGTTTTCAAATTTGGCGAAACAACAAAACCTTCCGGGGAGAAATCCCAAGAACCTCCGCCTCTTCCCTTCTCATCCTCGCAAACCCTCAAGCCTGGCGAGACTGCAAAATTTTGATGCAAAAAGTTTTGGTCGCAATGTCTGGAGGAGTAGATTCGTCAGTCGCCGCGGCCATAGATTTGTCTTAAGTACTTTCTTCTAGTTACATTTTAGATGGCGAAATTCGGAGCCCTTGACATAGGACGGGTTTCAAGCTAGAATACGAAGTTCTTGATTGCACCTTAACCAAAACCATATACTCTCTTGGAAAAGGAGGAGTCTTGTGTTAAAGAAGGTGAAATACCTTACCGCTAGCCCCCGACATAAGGGCGAGGTTGTCTACACAGTACTCGATGACAGACGCATCATTTTCTCTGGGGTCACGAAGCCGGGCAGCACAATTAACTTCGCGGAGGATATTATTTCAAACATTGCCTCCCAGGAAAGGATCGAACCAATGGCCTATCGGTGGTTTGATCTTCAGACCCATCGAGGGTACATGGGACGGGTGCCGGGAAGTTTCAAATTCGATGAGCTTGTTCTAGCGGTTCAAGAGGAGATCGAAGCTCCACCTGGTGTAATATTACTTGGCCACCAGCCAGGAGCCATAACCGTCGAAGGGTGGCACCCGCTGTCTATCCCGGAAGAAGTAGCAGAGCTTTTCAGAGAGCACATCGGTGAGCTGGATGCCGCACTTAAAGTGTGGACTCCAGAAGAGGCCCAACGCGCCGGTTATGTACCCACAGACAAGCACTCGGCAAACCCGGGAACCTGCTTCGACCTAATGCACATCCAGCGTAATAGGAGAGAACTCGCAGCACAACTCCCCCTGCATCTTCGTGCAGCTGCTGCAAAGTTCAGTTCATCGTCTGTAACCGAGGACTGGATCGTCGTTGACCACGAGGGGTACCCCGAATACCTCGCTACAAGCCAGGGAGAGCGCTACTGTATCTGGCAACGCGATACTAGCCAAGACAGTTAGTCGCAAGCGACTCTATCCGCGCGGCCAGGCATCTTTTAATGGAGCCTGGCCGTTTTTCATTTGTCCCTTGCTCAAAGTTTTTGGGCATAAGCACAATCTGTGAGGGAGGCTCTCTAAAGTAGACAGTCTTTAGCAGACACTACGAGGCATAGTTTTTTCACAATTTGTCCTGCTGCTGATCGCGTTGTACCATTCGCGCGCCTGCCCGCCTTTGGAGGGAATTGTTCAACACCTGATGCCAGCATCAGTCTGAACTGTCGGATAATCTGGTCAGTTTTGCTCTTCTCAAAATGCTTTTCTGGATATTTGTCGCTAGGCGCATGTTCCAAGTAGCCAAATTTTTGTAAAGCTTGAGGTCGCG
Organism: uncultured Candidatus Saccharibacteria bacterium; assembly: GCA_964414215.1. Taxonomy (GTDB): domain Bacteria; phylum Patescibacteriota; class Doudnabacteria; order UBA920; family 2-01-FULL-46-14; genus CAYPVQ01. The sequence goes on from CAYPVQ010000022.1 coordinate 11,051, forward strand.
CTCTTCTGCCAGCGGCTCCTCCGCCAGCAGGTGATTTAGAGCATTCGTTGCGCAAAATTCTATCCAGTATATTCGTTTTAAATCCTGGGGCCGCAACTTGTTTTTTCTCCGCTGGAAATCATCCCTGCATTCCTCACAGCGCCTGGCGATCAATTGGGCAATCATTTCCCGCATTTGCTGATCAGGCTCACCATGTTTAACGTGTCTAAGGAAAGCAGAAACAAGTTCATTTCTCACGCTCCTGACTGATTCCTTTGAACGAGGGTGCTCTACGTGGTCCTCCAGCGCCTCCAGCAGAAGATAGGCAAGGACTATCCCGCCCAATTCTAATTCAATCTTAATTTCTGCTTTCCTGTCATCTGATGCACCCTGCCAAGTCAGAAACTTCTGAAATTTTGCATCACGCAGATGAATAAAAGCATCTTTGACTACGACGTATACAACTGCATCCGCAATTTCCTCGGCGCCATGCCGAATTCCTACTAACTTTTTCCAAAACCCCATAAACCTATTTTACCGCAAATCGGGGCATTCTCCAATTTGTTCCGACTTCGCGTCGGGAACTGCTGACCAAAAAGAAAACAGCCTGGTCGAGGTTTGTGAGCCAGTGCCAGACTGTCCTTGCTTTCGGAGTTTCAGTCTTAGTCGCCCCAAAATCCTGACGGGTTTCCGATTGAGGGGTCATTGTCGTAATCATAAGGGAGCGAGGAAGGGCCCGGATGGTTCTTCCTGTCGACCGCATCAATGATCATGGCGGCAATAGAGATAACACCCCAGATGCCGCAGTACCAATACAGAAATGTGATGCTGAAAAGCCATTCGTGGATCCCGGTAAACGCAGGCATAAGGTTAACCAGGTACAAACCACCTGCCGCTAGCGCCCAGAATACCAGCCCCACCAAGGCCAAAAAAGCTATAAGCAGCGGATTCATAACCCCTCCTTCGAAACAGTCTATTGAAAGAATACACTTAAGTAGGATTGAATTCAAGCAGACGCAAGTATGACTCAAACAAACATCCCAACATTCGCACTTATCCGCCTTTGGGGTAGGGGATTGGCGTGAGATTAAGGACAATTTTCTTTGCTTCAAAAATATCGCGCGATATTCCAAAAATTCTCAAATTTTGCTGGTGAGCCTCATGCACGGCCCGCTTGATTGCTCCGTTTTCGGCGATCGTCAAAAATGGAGCAATGAACATCACATGAGCAATTTTTTAAATCTCACTTGCTCCGATATATTTTTTGTCAGCGTTCCACCTTGGTATTTATGCTGTCGAATATCGTAACGTCGCCTTTTTCATATTTTCCAATTTCAAACCCATCATATTTGAAGTGATCACCGTCTTGATAAAAATATAAGGCGGTGTTGCGGTCTATGACAATCATGAACCCCCGGCCGGAGGGAGAACTCAAGGGAAAGATATCAATACTCTTGGTATTTGAAAACAGTGCATGGGCTTTATCAAATTTATCGTTTTTTGCTCCAAGCTTTCTGTTCAGTTTTTTGAATCCTCGAACCTGACTGAAACGAAGCAAAAACCTCGACAATAAATCAGGTTTAAAACCATGAGGGTCGTATTCAATCCCTGCCTCTTTTAATTCCTCTTCAAATTTTTCTCGATCAAATTTCATGTCTGACTACCTGGCTATTCTCCAATTCGCGCGAATTCGTCACCACTGAGTTTTGGCGAATAATTTTACTGCTCTTTTTATATCACCGGGCATATCAGGATTGATCCAATAATATACCCGATTGTCCCTACCCTTACTGCTCAATACATCAAGATTATGCAAAATTATCAAATGTTTCGAGGTCGCTTTGAGAGAGATATCGAGAATGTCCGCGATTTCACTGACTGGCAGACGATCGTGGTCAAACAAAATGACAATTATTCTGACGCGATTGATATTCGACAGGGCTTTAAAAATTTGTGTCCAGCGCTTCACTTTGTGTTTCTAAATTATCCACATACACGCATTCTCCAATTCGCGCGAATTGGTCAACAGCGCGGGTAGCAATGCAAAAATCGATAAAAAAAGCTATAATACTTTGTACAATGGAAAAAGTCCTTATCGCCATGTCAGGAGGGGTTGACTCGTCCGTAGCCGCGGCCTTGCTGCAAAAGCAGGGCTATTTTACGGCAGGCGCGTATATGAAAAACTTCTCTGCCGAATCCTGGCAGGGGATTATTGATGCAGTCTGCCCGTGGGAGCAGGATGTGGCAGACGCACAGGCTGTCTGTAAAAAACTGGGCATCGAATTTCGCAGTATCAACTTTGAGAGAGATTATTGCGAGAAAGTTATAGATTACTTTTTTGATGAATACGCCGCCGGTCGAACTCCAAACCCTGATGTGATGTGCAATAAAGAAATTAAGTTTGGGTTGTTTTTAGAAAAGGCCTTGGATTTAGGATTTGATTATATCGCGACTGGTCATTACGCGAGGATCAGGAACTCCCCCCCTTCCCCCTCTTTGATTTCCGCCAGAGGCGGATCCTCCTTGGGAGGAAAAGAGGGGGTGAAGGGGGAGTTCTACGAACTCCTCAAAGGCGTTGATCCCAAAAAAGACCAGTCCTACTTTCTCTACACCCTGACGCAAGACCAGCTCCAACACACTTTATTTCCAATAGGGGAGTATACTAAACAGCAGGTCAGGCAGATGGCCAAGGATTTTGGCCTGCCGAATTGGAATAAAAAGGATTCGCAAGGCATCTGCTTTGTCGGCCACATTAAGCTTCGCGAATTTCTCAAACAGCGTCTGCCCGAAAGAGTAGGGGATATAGTGGACCCCGCGGGCCGAGTAATCGGTCAGCATCCAGGCGCTTGGTATTACACCATTGGCCAGCGCCATGGCTTGGCCTTAGGCGGTGGAACCCCGTATTATGTCGCGGCAAAAGATACCATCAAAAATAAAATTGTTGTCGCCTCTAAGCCACTATTGTCCAAGCTTGTCGAAGACCGAGAGGTAATGGTTAAAAATCTCAATTGGATTAACCCCCTCTCCATCTCCCCCTCTCCGTCCGCCTCAGGCGGAGCGGAAGGGGGAGAAGATTCTCAACCGATTTTCTCCCCCATGCGAAGGGGGAGAGGAAGAGGGGGTGGGAGTGAATTTTCCTGAGCTGGCAAAA
>CAYPVQ010000023.1:0-13958 GCA_964414215.1 uncultured Candidatus Saccharibacteria bacterium
AAAAAATTCTTTGTGGCCGGTAAGGTAGGCGACAGGCCAGTAACGGGAGCGTTTGGCGATTAGTTTTTTGTATTTTGTAAGTTGCTTAGTTGTTAATTTGTGATTAGGATTAGCGTAAAGCCACCCCCTCCCTCTATCCCTCCCCCCTGGCGGGGGAGGGAAGGGTGAGGGGGAAAAGACATAATTAAGCAAAATCTCCGCGTCGAGGGCGGGAGACGAGGAGGTTTTGCGAAGAGTTTTGGTTGACCAAAGTAAGGATTGCTTTATATTCACGGGATTGCTTCGTCCTTTTCGCTTCGCTGAAAGTCCTCGCAATGACGTCATTGCGAGCGATAGCGAAGCAATCTCACTTATTTTGTGCCAAGATTCTTTTCTGATCCTCGGCCACCAGACTTTCAATAATCGGTTCGATCTTGCCCTCCATGATGAGGCTGATTTGTCCGAAGTTTTGATTGATGCGGTGATCCGTAACCCGGTCTTGAGGGAAATTATAAGTGCGGATTTTTTCGGAGCGGTCACCGGTGCCGATTTGGAACCGCCTTTTTTCGTGAAGCTCTTGGCGCCGCTTTTCTTGTTCGAGTTCGAAGACGCGCGCGCGCAAGACCTGCATGGCTTTTTCGCGATTCTGTTGCTGACTTCGCTCGTCCTGGGATTGGGCGGTAATCCCCGTCGGGATATGAGTAATTCGTATCGCCGAATAAGTAGTATTGACTGATTGCCCGCCATGGCCCGAGGCCGTAGACGCTTCAATCTTTAGGTCCTTGGGATCAATCTTGAGGTCAATTTCTTCAATTTCTGGCAGAACCGCGACCGTCACGGTCGAAGTATGTACCCGTCCAGATTTTTCCGTTTCTGGCACCCGTTGCACGCGGTGCACGCCTGATTCATACTTGAGTATTCCGTAGGGACCCCTCACCCTTTCTCCCTCTCCCCTGACAGGGGGAGAGGGTTGGGGTGAGGAGTTGATTTCAAAAATTATTTCTTTGAAACCGCCGATTTCGCTGCGGTTGCCGGAGATGATATAAGTTTTCCAGCCTTTGCTTTCGGCGTATTTTTGGTACAGGCGGAAAAGCTCGGCGGCAAAAAGCCCGGATTCGTTTCCTCCGGTGCCGGCCCGAATTTCCATGATGAGGTTTTTTTCATCAAGGGGATCGCGGGGCAAAAGATCTTTTTGGAGTTCAGAATTTAGAATTAAGAATTTAGAATTAAGAATTTGAATTTCTTCCTCGGCCATTTTTTGAAGTTCGGCATCTTTCAGAAGTTTTTCGTTTTCCCTGATCTGCTTTTCCAGCTTCTCTAGTTCCCTGATTTTCGCCACGAGCAAAGCCAGCTCGGCCTGACGCTTGCCGAGAGTTTTTATTTTCTCCGGATTCGTGGTCTTCGCGAGTTCGTGCTGGAGAGATTCGTATTCAGTAATGATGGACTGATATTTTAGGTTCATATATATAAAAGCGAGCGAATGATGCTAATTTACATTCGAATTATTCGAATGTAATTCGCCCGCCTGCCATCGCGTTTTTCTCTTTTAATGCTTAGTGCGTATTGGCTCGAGATTAAACTCATAATTTGCGCTTAACACCGGCGGGCAGGTAGATTGGAATCGCTATTTTTCTACCTTCTTCTCGGCCCGGACCGCTTCTTTTTTCAAAAGTTTTTGTTTCTTGGAGACAAGTTTCTTCCCGGAGGTGCGGGCTTTAGCCGCTCGTTTTTGGAATTTTTCCACGCGGCCGGCGGTGTCAACCAGCTTTTGTTTGCCAGTGTAAAAAGGATGGCAATTTGAGCAAATTTCAATATGCAGCTCGGGCTTGGTGGAGCCGACTGTGAAAGTATGGCCGCAAGCGCAAATAACTTTGGCGTCGGTATAATAAGTTGGATGGATGTTTTCCTTCATGGTGAAAGAATTGTAGCAAATTTATGAAGGGTTGAACACCCCCTCTTCCTTCCTTCGGGAGGTCTTAACGACATCTCCCCCTATTCCCCCGACCTCAGATCGGGGGACAGGGGGAGAAGATTTATTGTTACCACCCGAATTTTTTGCCGACGTCTTCGGCGGTTTCGCGCTTGCGCGCGACCCTGATTTCTCCGTTTTGGGCAATGAGCTTGGCAGGACTCGACAAAAGACAATGGTGCGAGGCCAGAGCGTCTTGGTAGGCGCCGGTATCGAGGATGGCGAGATATTGCTCAATTCCTTCTTCGAGCTTCGGCAGGAGCATATAGCCGCCGCCAGCCGTGTATTTATCATCACTGTCACAGCTCGAACCAGTTAGCCAGACTTTCTGCAGTCGCCTAGCGCCCATATTATTGACCGGAATAATGTGCCATTTCTGGTGAATTGCCCAGGTGTCGGTCAGGTCATTCATGAAGCTCCCGTCCACAATGTACCATTTTTTGGAATTGCCGTTTTCAATATCTTTTTGCGATAAAACTTTAAAAATGGTGATTTGCGCCGGTGCCACCACATAGCGGCCCCATTCGCAGATGATATTGGGTTCCTTGACCTCATGCTGCTGACAGATCTGTTTGAAGGTTTTGACAATCCAGTGGATTGCGGCTTTGCCCGTGTAGAAAGGACGTTTTTCGTAAGGCACCCCGCCCCCACCCCCGATATTGATAGTGTCGAGCTGGGGATTTTTTTCGCGCAGTTTGGCATAGAGCATGACCGCTCGCTTGATTGGTGCCACTAGTCCTTTGATGGTTTCGATTTGGCTTGAAATATGATAGCTTAGAATGCCTAAATTGCGGATTTTACCCAAGCGCAGAAGTTCGTCTTCACGAAATCCAAAATGGTTGAAACGTTTGTCCCAATGCGAGCGGACTTTAATGTCCATATCCGCCCGGATGCCGACCTCGCCCTTGTAGCGGCGGAAAAATTCCAGCTCCTGCTCTTCCTCAATTATCGGAGTGATCATAACCCCTTTGTGATCCAGCTCCTCGATGAGCTTCAGGTATTTCTCGGTTTTGGGGCCATTGCAGAGGACGCGAATGCGGGAATTAAATTTTTCCTGTTCCCAGAGACGCTTCACGATCCACAGTTCATTGGCGGAGGAAGTTTCCAGATTGGCGCCTTCGGAGATAAGCGGCAGAACAAATTCTTTGTTCTGATTGACCTTCATCGGGTAATGGTAAAAAAACCGCCCCTTGTAATCATTAAGCTTCATGTAGGCGGTAAAAATGTCAATGAGGTTTCGTACCCGAGATTCAATAATAAAGGGAAAGACAATTTCTAAGGTGCTGCCGTATTTTTTGACGAGTTCGTGGATATTGTACTGATAGTTCCCTTCTTTGAGCATGAGCTCGCCTTTTTTGGTCACGTCAAAGTATTGGGTGTTAAATTCTTCCCGGCCGAGTTTCCAGAAATTTTTTAGGTTTTTGCGCATTTCTTACGGTATTTTTTATTATAAGTGCTTTAGATTGACTGTCAAATCACTTAGTGTTAAAATAGGAATCATGCAGTATCCAACGCTTGAAGAACTCCTAACAGCGGGGGTGTATTTTGGACATATTGCTTCCCGCTGGAACCCCAAAATGCGGCCCTATATTTTTGCGACCCGCAACAATATCCACGTTATCAATCTCGAACTCACCTTAGAGAAACTTAAAATCGCTTTGGATTTTGTCAAAGATATAGTAAGCAAAGGCGGGATAGTTTTGTTTGTGGGCACCAAGCGGCAGGCCAAAGAAGAAGTCGCAAAAGCCGCCCAAAGCTGCAGCATGCCCTATGTCACCATCCGCTGGCTGGGCGGGACTTTTACGAATTTTAAGACCATTCAAAAGACGATAAAAAAATTAGAAAAGCTTCAGAAGCTTCAAAGCAGTGAAGACTTTGAAGTCAAGTACATTAAAAAAGAACGGCTCTTGATTGAGCGGGAAATTCAGAAACTGGAGAAATTATTTGCAGGGATCAAGACTTTGAAAAGACTTCCCGAAGCGGTCTTTGTCGCGGACATCAACCATGATCAAATTGCGGTCAGGGAAGCCAAGATTGCCGGGGTTAAAGTCATTGGTTTGGTGGATACCAACTCTGATCCCGAAAGCACGGATTATCCAATTCCTTCCAATGATGATTCAATCAAGGCCATTTCTTTGATGGTAAGTTTGGTCGCTCAAGCGGTGAATGAGGGCAAAACCCAAGTCGTCACAGCGGCCGTGGAGGAAAAAAAATGACCAAACAGATCTTGGCCGCAGAAGTTAAGAAGCTTCGCGAACTTACCGGAACAGGAATGATGGAAGCCAAAACCGCGCTCATCGAGGCTTTGGGAGACCAAGCACAGGCCTTGCGGATTTTGCAAAAGAGGGGACATCAGGTGGCCGCAAAAAAAGCCGGGCGCCCAGCACGAGCGGGAATAATTGAAGCTTACGTTCACGGCGAGGGACGAATTGGGGTAATGGTGGAGGTTAATTGTGAGACAGATTTTGTCGCTAGAAACCAGGAATTTAAAGCCTTGGCGCATGATTTGGCTTTGCACATTACTGCCAACAAGCCGCCTGATGTTTCTGAGCTTCTGAAGCAGCCGTTTGTGAGGGATCTAAATCTTACGGTGCAAGAACTGATCAATCAGAAAATTGCCAAGCTTAACGAAAATATTCAGGTTAGAAGATTTACGAGATATGTCTTAGGGGAATAACAGACAAATGTATTCGTTCTTCCCTCAAGTTTTAATCATCGTCTCGATTGTTGGGATTATTGTGATTGTCCTCCGGAAGGTGCCTCAAGTCGCGGGATTTGCGACTCGCGAGGAACTGCGGGCTTTACCGCAAAAACTTTGGCTGGAGCTTAAAAAATTAGCAAAAAAATTGGGGCAATATGTTTTGGAAGTCAAAGAGCTTTCGGCGCGCCAAAATTTCTTAGAGAAATTTAGGCGGGCAAGATTGCAAATTCCTCGACCTTCCTTGCGGTTTTTTCGATCCCCGGATTCTCCAGAATTTTATCTCCAGCAAGCCCAGGCCGATTTGGAGAAGGAAAACTACGCCGAGGCAGAGCGCAAATTTATCAAAGTCATTGAGAAAGATCCCAAAAACGAGGCCGCGTTTGCGGGCTTGGGCAAACTTTACTTGGCTTTGAAAAAATTTGAAGAAGCGGCCGAGACTTACAAATTTTTACTCAAATACTATCCGGGCAATGATACTTACTATGCGAATTTAGGCCAGGCCTATCACGGGCAAAAACTTTATGGCCAGGCGATTGAGGCTTACGAGAAAGCCATTGAACTTGTCCCCGAGGTTGCCAAACGCTACGTCAACTTGGGCCTGACCTTGGAAGCCAAAAAACATCTTGAGGAAGCAATTCTTAATTACCGCAAGGCTTGCGACCTGGAGAAAACCAATCCGCAATTTTTGATGGTTTTGGCCGAGGCGCTTTCTAAAAGAGGAGACAAAGAAGAAGCCGAAGTAATTTTGGAGCAAATTTTGCTGCTGGAACCAACCAACCACCTGGCGCGCGAGAAGCTGATGCAACTCAAGTTCTAACCAACCGCGGACCGACGCGGACAAACGCTGACCTTAATTGATTAGTCAGCATTTTTGAAGTATCATTACATTTAGCAACTAAATGCCGAGGTAGCTCAATGGCAGAGCAGGGCTTTTGTAAAGCTCAGGTTGGAGGTTCAAGTCCTCTCCTCGGCTTGGTCGTGGGTTCGCCACGGGATGAACCCGTGGCGCCCGGGGTTTATTCCCGGGCGAATCCGACCATCGGCTTATGAGCAGGGGCAGAAACTATATGCCTAGGCCAGAAGAATTTTCCAATGAATTTACGAATCCTGAACTCCGAATAGTTCCAAAGCTTTGGTATCAATCTTTAGTTGACCGTTTCGCGGCAGAACAGGAAAAATTGCAGAATCTCGAGCCACAATTGCAGGCCGTGGTAGATGAATATCAAAAACTTTGGGCAGAATACAACGGAATAAGTGCAAAACTCCAGCAAGAAGGATTGTCGGAGATTGATAAACAAGTGTTACTTTCCCAACGCGAGGAACTAGAAGCCCAGTTACTGCCGTTGAGAGCCAAACGGGAGACGTTATGGGGGCAGAAAGAAGATATAATAGCTCCAGCTATCGAAAGATTAAATAAAGAGGTTGAGTCCTGCAAACAAATTGATGCCTTGAAGGCGGCGTGTCCGGAAATGGGCGAGGTTTTTGTCAGTATTTTTTCGGTAATGGAAAAACTGGAAGAGCTGGAAAAACAAAACTCTCGCGTGGAAACCGCGGAGTTTCAACGCGCGTATCTTGCCCCTTCAGTGATTTTTGAGAAATTTCAATTGAATAAACAATTTTTCGAGACTTACCCAAACTGGATAAGTCATTTCCTTTCGGAAAATCAAGCTCCTCCCCCGGGAGACGTGGAGGTAATTAACAAATTCAAAGCTGATTTTATGAGAGGAGTAAGAAGCTTTTTGGGGATTCAAATGGCGATGAGGCTGGCACGGGTAATAGAGGATTACTGCAGCAATCCAAAAGTTCAAGAGCGAGACCAAACATTGCTTGAGGTATATCGCAATGGGCAACAGTATGTAGCGGCGGTAAACCAGATGGTAAATACTTTTGCCCGAGCAGGCATCAGATTTCATAATATTAGATTTCTGCAGCCTATATCCACAGAGCTGGCGGGGAGATATAAAGAGTATCCCAGCCAGCCTACAATAAAAGAGGAGTGGGCGATAGCCGGAGAATTTTTCGAGAATCGTGATTACGACGGTCAGGTGGCTGACGTTGTTTTTTGGGGATATGACATGGATTTTGATAAGGAGGATGGCAGTACTTCATCTGCGATCTGGTGCTGGCGAAGACCGTATTCATAGTTAAAGCGGAGAAGTGACCGTTGCTTTGCGGGGAGCAGAAATGAGGTCTCGCTGGTGTTTTTCAGGAATTTTCGATAAAATAGACGCAAGCTTGTTTAGAGATATGCTTCTGAACGCGGGCGGTTAGCGAAGCGGGCAAACGCAGCGCGCTGTAAACGCGCCGGCCTTCGGCCTTCGGGGGTTCGAATCCCTCACCGCCCAGTTTTGACAGACTGACAAAAAATATGCTATACTTTTAATGTAAATTAACGAAAGGACACTAAATTTATGGCCGAGAAACAAAAAATCCTAGTGGTCGAAGACGAAGAAATTTTATTAACCGCCCTCAAGGAAGAGCTAGGTCAAGGGGGCTATGAAGTTGAGGGGGCAGTTGACGGGTTTGAAGGTTTGGATCGGACCAAATCTTTCAAGCCCGATTTAATTTTACTCGACCTCCTGATGCCCAAGATGGATGGCATGGAGATGCTGCAGAAACTTAAGGCCGACAGCGCTACCCGCGATATCCCGGTGGTGATTCTGACTAATCTTTCGGACTACGAAAAAATTTCGGAAGCCTTGGCCCTAGGAGCCATGGACTATCTCGTTAAAGCCAATTACAAGCTTGAGGATTTGCTGGAAAAAGTTAAGACCGTCCTCTCCCGCCAGAGCTCCTAAGACCTCAAGCCAAAAGGGCTATGGAAACAAAAGAACATTATCAAAATTTAATTACGGAGATAATCCGCAAGCAAATGGATATTTTGGGACCCGAGATTGCGGTCAGGAAGGCTCTAAAGGTTTCCGGCCTCAAGGTCAAAGAAACTGGAGAGGCCTATGATCTCAGCGGAGACCCGCAGAAGGTTTTGCATAAACTGGTTGATGAATATATCGCGCTTTCCGGGGAGATTGTGAAAAATATTTTGGGTCCGGTGTTTGCCAAATATCCGGAAATTAAACTTGAATTAAAATGATTTTAGTCATTCAAATTTTTGTTTTTATCATCATCATTGGCGTCATTTACAGTTTGTGGCGCACGGCTAAGGCTTACGGCGGGTTAGTCGGGACGGGACTGAAGTGGATTGGTTTGGGCATGATCTTTTTTTCGCTGGAGGCTTTGGATCGGGTCTTGGGAAATTTGAGTTTTGTGGCGTCTTTGGGATTTGCTAATCCGGAACTGGTTCATAATTTCATTTTACTTTTCGGCTTATTGTTTGCCGGGATAGGTTTTTCCAAACTGACTAAAATTGCCAAATAGTGACCAATGTCATTTATCTTACCGACCCAGTCAGTTTTCTGGGCAGCGATTTTTTCGGGGATTGTCCTCATTATTTTCTGGTTTGAGTACCGGCGCGTCAGATCGAGGCTTCTGAAACGCGAAGAACAAATGCGCCACCGGATGTATGAGCTTTCCATCCTCCGGGAGCTGGGAGAGCGAATTGGCTATTCCCTCAATGTCCAGAAGATTGTGGATGTGATTACCGGCTCTTTGGGTAAGCTCTTGCCCTATTCGACCGTGGCCTATATGTTGCCCACGGAAGAGGGGCGGTTGCTGTTTCACCTTCTCATGGCCGAGTCAGTGAGCAAGCAATTTATTGCCGAGGTGCGGGAGCGGATGCTTAAATCCTTTACCACCCTCTTTGGCAAAACCTATACCGAGAAAGATATTGAAGAAAGCATCTCGGGAAGCTTAACTGATCCGACGAGTCACGACAAAGTTCAGTCATTTTTTAATATTCCCATTGTGATCAATGGTCGTCCTGCCGGGATCTTGACGGTCGCTTCCACTGCTTCGGGCCTTTACAAAACCAGTGAAGAAGTCGAGATTCTTTATACCATCATGAATCAAGCCTCCGAGGCAGTTTCCAAGCTGCAAACAGTGCTCGAGATTGAGAAGGGAAAACTTAATTCCATGGTCGCGAGCATGGCGGACGGGGTTTTGATGGTTGATCTGCAAAATCATCTCTTGGTCTCAAATCCCCAAGCCAAAAAAATGTTAGGTCTGACCACTTCTTCCCCCACGATCTTCGATGTCCTAGATGCCCTTTCTGACCGTTTGGATCTGCGTACCAAAATTGAAGAAAGTCTTAAACGGGATGAGCTCCTGGTTGAAGAAGAGATTGAACTTCGGGATCAGTTTTTGCAAATTTTAATCTCGCCCGTGAAGGATAATAAAAATTCTCCTTTAGGCAGCGTGGTCTTGCTGCATGACATCACTCACGAGAAAGAGGTTGAGAAAATGCGGGATGATTTTACCTCGATGATGGTGCACGAACTGCGCTCGCCCCTAACCGGAATCAGAAGTATTGCAACCCTTTTGCGCAACGAACAAATCAAAAACCAGCAGCAAAAATATCAGGAGTTTATTAACCTCATCTCCACCAATTCCAATTCCATGCTGGAGCTGGTCAATGATCTTTTGGACGTCGCCAAACTGGAATCAGGAAAATTTGAAGTTTTTAGGCGCCCCACAGACTTAAGACAAATCGTCAAGACGCGAATTGAATCCTTCCAAAGCTTGAGCGCGGAGAATAAACTTCTGCTCAAGCAAACGATTTTACCCGAAGTCCCCCAAAGTTTGATGATTGATGACAATAAGCTTGGTCAGGTTATAAATAACCTCTTGAGTAATGCCATCAAATTTACCCCTCCCGGGGGCAAAATTACGGTGGGGGCATTTGTGTGCAAGCAGTTTCAAGATTTGCCCCAAACCGCCGCCAGCAGAGACCTTAATTGGCAGGGTTTGCGAAATGGGGCAGTTTGTCCAGTAGATGCCGTTGTGGTGAGTGTTTCGGATACCGGCGTGGGCATTCCAGAGTCAGAATTACCCCGCCTGTTTAACAAGTTTGCTCAGCTAAGCACAGCTTCCAAAAGCGAGAAAAAAGGAACGGGCCTAGGTTTAGTAATTGCCAAAGGAATTGTGGAGGCGCACGGTGGAGAAGTTGGCGTTTTTTCGGAAGAGGGCAAGGGCTCGACTTTTTACTTTACTTTGCCTCTTGAGTCTGAAAATGCTAAGGTTCAAGTACCAGCCCCATCGGTCAAAGTGAGATGAACCCCGTTTCTAACGGGGCCCTTCAGGAAAGCAGGATATAACTTTAATAATTTAAGTATTGTCTAACGGGGTGAAATTCAAAAATATTTTAGGCAAAGAGGAGCGGGCGAGTATTGAAAGCATTACTTCTGATTTTGTTTCCCTTGCTTCCCACCAGCTGCGAACCCCACTCTCCGCGATCAAGTGGAATACCGAAATTTTAATTAACCGAAGGGGTGGGCGTTTGAGTCCGCGGCAGCTGCAGTATCTTCGGGAAATCTACCGTTCGAATGAGCGCGCGATTAGTTTGGTTAATGACCTTCTCGATGTTTCGCGCATTCAAGAAGGGCAGATTCATCTGGAGCTGCGGTCAACCAAAGTCGAGGAAGTGGTCGAAGAAGTTATCTCGGAGTTCAACCCCGAAATTAAGGCGGCCAGAATCAGTATCAACTTTGAAATCATCAATGGGCCGTTGCCGAAGGTTGAGACTGACCGAGAAAAGTTAAAGCGGATTTTGAGTAATTTATTATCTAACGCGGTTCGGTATACCGTGCCGCAGGGCCGCGTGCGGATTACCTTGAGACGGGACCCTCGGTTTTTGCAAATTGAGTTCGTGGATTCAGGCATTGGGATTGCCAAAATTGATCAACCCAAAATCTTTAAGAAATTTTTCCGCAGCCCCAAAGCCCTGAAATTTTCCCCCGATGGTACTGGTCTTGGCCTGTTTATTGTCAAATCTTTAACCAGGGCCCTGGGCGGCAAAATTGTTTTCCGGTCTCAAGAAGGCCGCGGTACGACCTTTGTTTTAACCTTACCCTTCAAGAGCTAATATAATATGCTGAAAACCAACCGCAAAAAAGTTAATCTCAATATCCAGCGTTTAACTGAGCAGCGACTTTTGGATAGCAAACTTTTAAAACCAAAAGCTTCCCCTCTCACGTCTTTAGGTCTGGTGGCGGTGGCTTTGGGGATTCTCTTGGCCGGAGGATTATTCGGCTATTATTATTTCTCTAAAACCCCCCTCGAACCAGCTTCAACCCCAGAAATTATTGTGCCGGAAGAAGCTTCAACGCAGGAACAAAGCGAGGCGACTACCACCCCAGTCATAACCGAGCCTTCGGTAAAACTCCGGGAGGTGGAAATTCTGGAAACGCCGACCGGTTTTCTAAATGTCCGGTCAGGGCCGGGCACGAATTTTGAAAAAATCGGGCAAGTGAAGCCCGGGGAAAGTTTCGAGTTCGTTTCCGAGAATCCGGAGCGGACTTGGCTTGAGATTAAATTACCTGACGGCACGATTGGGTGGGTGACTGGACAATACGCAAAAGTCAATTAAAAATTCAAAAATGAAGCTCCTCGGAGCAGAGCTCCGAGGTATCCAAAGCGGAATTCTCCGAAGCCTGGAACCCTCCTTCGTCCGCCCTAGGCGGACTACGGAGGGTTCTCCTCGCCTTCATCCTCGCGGCAAGCCGCGAGGTATTCGGCGAAGGAGAATAAAAAGCTTAGAGACATTCTGGTAAAGATCATTGAAAAACTTTAGGGTATGTTATAGGATTCTACTATAAGTTTGTCTGCCCAGATAGCTCAGTTGGTAGAGCAACTCCATGGTAGTAAAACTGCCCAATAGAGGGGGAGATCCTTTATTGAATCCCGAATAACGGTTAAAATCCATTTAATGGACCAGACCGTGGCGTCCACCCTAGGCGGACGCCCGAACGACTGACAAGGGCTCCGATCGAAGTCGGAGAAGATACAGTCTAATCCTCTTATAACCCGCTGAAGGTGGGGAAACAGAGGTGTAAATGAAGGAGTAGGTCGGCGGTTCAAATCCGCCTCTGGGCTTTTAGAAAAATGACATGCCCCAAGAAAATCTCATCAAACTGCAGTGCACGGTGTGCAAACGGATTAACTACCACACCACGAAAAACAAAAAAGTCAATCCCGAACCACTAGAGCTTCGGAAATTCTGTAAATGGTGCCGGAAACACACTGTGCATAAGGAAATGAAAAAGTAAAAAACAGAAGGCGAACCTTCTGTCTTTTCCGCTTCGAATACTGCCTCGGCGAGATCGGTTTTATCGCCCAAGCACCTGATACCTCATCTTGAAATACCAGAAAGTCTCTATCATTGCTCCGATGCCAAAAATAACAGCGAGCGCCAGGAGCACTGGCTTACCAGCATGTTTGTACCCCTCAAAAGCAAGCCAGGCAAGTGCAGTGAATCCCCAGCATTGGAGGTTCGCAATCATAACTTCGAAAAGGGGCGTGACGTCGTTGAGCTTGATAAACTTGATAGTGAAGTATACCCAACCCACTGCCATCAAGGCCAGAGGGGCAAAGGACGGCCAAGAGTAGAGGGGTCTATCAGCCCCAGCAATAAGGGGGAAAAGGAAAGGCAATGAGCCAAGAATAATAAGTAACCCAGATTCGAGCCTGATCAGGCCAAAAGCGACGGATCTCATCCTAACCTCCATGTAGTTGTCAGGTTTGTTACTAATAATATATCATATAAAAAACGCCTCCGAAAGAGGCATTTTTCACCCCCTCTCACTCTCCCCCTATCCCGACCCGGATCGGGACAGGGGGAGAAACTATAAGCAGTCTACAAAACTGCTTCCTTGGCCGCTTTGGCGACCCGGAATTTGACAACCGTCTTGGCCGGGATCTGGATTTGGGCTCCGGTAGCTGGGTTTCGCCCCATTCTGGCTTGGCGGTTCACTTTGACGAGCTTGCCAAGGCCGGGGATCACGAATTCTCCCTGGGATTTGACCTGCCGATAGGCAAGCGCAACCATCTTGTCCAGGAAGTCGCTCACCTGCTTTTTGCTCATATCCGAGCCTTCGGACAGAGTAGCAAGCAGTTGGGATTTGGTCATTTTTGCCATATGCTTGGTTTCTCTTAAAAATTAAAAATTAAGATTTCAACAGGTAGTATAGCTAATCCTGGGGTTTTTGCAAGATTTGTCAACCCGGTAGTAGAACTTCGATTGTTTCATCCGCTGAAATGGCGGATGAAACTGGGAATATAATTAACTGCAAAAACCTCATGGTTTAGCCAAATTTATTCTGACTTAAAGGCCTTTCAACCTATCGAAGTTTCACTACCGGGTCAACCCAGCATATCAATTTTGGCCTATTTTTGATATAATTGCGATATTAGGGGGCGTTGGTTAATGGTAAACTACCGCTCTCCAAAAGCGGAACTGTAGGTTCGATTCCTACCGCCCCTGCCAGAAGCTTCAAAGTTCGGTAAGACCAAGGATCGGGTCGGAAAAACTTTGTATTAGTACTAAGCAAGAAGGCACGGAATACCGTGTTTTCCTGTGCCTATAAAAAATAACAGCCGAAGATATCCATTCTTCGACTGTTATCAGGTGTTACAGTTTTTTGGCAATCGTGAGCAGGTCTTCAAAAACTCCGGCCGCGGTGGCCATGATGGCTTTATCGCCTTCCGGCAGTTTCATGGAGATGCCGAATGGCCCGGCTGACGGGATTTCAAACCACAGTCCCATATCAGTGCCATGGAGTCTCGCGAACATCGAGTGATCAGTTACTACCGGTTTGACTTCCGCGTGGACCTTACCCGCAGCATCTCGCCAAGCATGACCCATCAGCTGAATCCACTTACCCTCCGTATCGGCTTTGCGTAACTGTTCAAGCGTTATGTCTCGAATCCCAGTTGTCGGCACTTTATCAGGGGTAAGATTAGCACCCATCAGCAAGTTTGCCAGAATGGTGATCTTTTTTTGGGTATCGTGGCCATCAATATCGTCTGATGGATCAGCTTCCGCAATCCCTTGCTCTTGAGCCTTCTTGATTCCTTCATCAAAACTCTTGCCCTCCTCGAACATCATCGTGAGAATCTGGTTTGAGGTGGCATTGACCACTGCCCAGATTTCGGCGATGTAGGGTTTAGTAATGGCTTCCAGGAACCGTCGCCAAGGAGGCCAGCCCGCAAGCACCGTTGCGCTGAACTCGAAATGCACTTTGGCTTTAGTCGCCAAATCCACGAGCTGCCGAAAGTGACTGGCCACGGGTGTCTTATTGGAAGTCACAACACTCATCCCCCGTGCAAACGCGACTTTGATCTCGTCCATTGACGGGATGCTGGCTGGTGTAGCCACAAAGAGAATGTCTGCAGGGACTTTCTCGATGAAATCGAGAT
>CAYPVQ010000024.1:0-1254 GCA_964414215.1 uncultured Candidatus Saccharibacteria bacterium
GCACACCAAAGTTTATGGTCTTGGCGGCGCGGCGCTGGTCAGGAGTAACTTCCCCCTCACCCCCACCCTCGCCCGCAAGGGGAGAGGGAGTAATATTGAAAATTTCCAGCGCGGTGGCTTCATGGATGTCTCCGCCTTGGCAAAATACCTCAATCATTTTCTCATCTCTGGACAAATGTGCGGCAAGGCGCAATTCAATCTGCGAATAATCAACTGAAACGAGCTTAAATCCTTTCTCGGCTATAAACGCCCGGCGAACCTTTCGGCCAAATTCTGTGCGGATGGGAATGTTTTGCAGATTGGGATCAGACGAGGAGAGACGGCCAGTCGCGGCAATCGTCTGATTGTAACTGGTGTGCACCCGACCCGTTTCTTTGTTCACCAGCTCTGGCAGGGCGTCGAGATAAGTATTTTTAAGCTTCGTAAGCTCTCGCCACTCAAACAGCAAATCAATAATCGGGTGCAGGCCGCGAAGTTTTTCCAGTTCTGTAGCCGCGGTTGATAAACCAGTCTTCCCTTTTTTTAGTTCCTCGGAAGGGATGCCAAGCTTGTCAAACAAAATTCGTTTAAGCTGCAGCGGGCTGCCGATATTAAATTCCTCGCCAGCGAGGCGGTAAATCTTGTTTTGCAATTTTCCAATCTCCTTGGCGGCCTCGACCGAGAGTTTTTTCAAAACCCGAGGCTCAATCTTAACACCTTGGTATTCCATCTCGGCCAAAACTGGGATAAGCGGCATTTCTATTTCGTAAAAAATTTTCTCGAGTTTCAAGCTTACAAGCTCTTTTTCGAGTTTGCCTTCAAGGCGCCAGGTATAGTCCGCGTCTTCGCAACAGTAAGCCGCAATTTTTTCCAGAGGCACATTGGCCATGCTAATCTCGTCTCGTCCCTTCCCAATAAGGCTTTCGATAGAGGTTTTACGAAATCCGAACTCGGTAAAACTCAAGGTATCGAGGTCAAAATTCCTCGCCCCGGGATTCAAGAGATAAGCGGCAATCATGGTGTCAAAAAAATTTCCTTCCAAATTTATGCCCGTGCGCTTCAAAACCAGATAGTCATATTTAAGGTTGTGGCCGATGATGGTGATGTCCGGATCTTCAAGAATATTTTTAAGAGATTGCTTCGCTCCGCTCGCAATGACGCGCGTGGAGGGGTCATTGCGAGGATTCGCCTTAGGCGGAGACGAAGCAATCTCTTTAATGATATCAACTGGCACATAATACGCCTCTCCCTCTTCCCAGCAAAATCCAATGCCCA
>CAYPVQ010000024.1:1264-10503 GCA_964414215.1 uncultured Candidatus Saccharibacteria bacterium
AAATAGTCATATTTAAGGTTGTGCCCGAGGAGAGTGAGTTTGGAATTTTCGCGTATATCTTTGAGTTCCTTCATTTCCCCCTCACCCCGCCGCAAAGCCGGCGCACCCTCTCCCGCAAGGGGCGAGGGTAATAATGTGGGCAGGTAATATGCCCTGCCGCTTTGCCAGCAAAATCCAATGCCCAAAAGCTTGGCCTCGACTGGTTTGAGCGAGGTTGTCTCTGTATCAATGGCAAAGGTCTTTTGGTTTTGGAGATCTTTGAGGAATTTTTGATACTTGGCCGGAGTATCGATTAACGTATATTTCTCCCCCTCACCCCCACCCTCTCCCGCAAGCTCCGACGTAACGTCGCGAGCAAGGGGCGAGGGAGTGGGAGTCCTTTCCTCTCCCTGGACGGGAGAGGATAAAGGTGAGGGTGACGCCGACTTTGGCAGTTTATCAATCAAACTCTTAAACTCCAGCTCTTGTAAAATTTGAAAAACTTTGGCCTCGTCATAGTTCGAGAGCTGCGCCTGCTCGAGGTTTAGCTTGACTTTCAAGTCCCGCACAATGGTGGCAAGCTTTTTGGAAAGCTCGGCGTCTGTTTTGTGCTCCAGAAGCATTTGCGCAACCCGCGGCTTGATTTTTTTGCCGCCATCCGAATTCATTCGTAGGTATTCGTAGATGCTATCAAGGTTCCCGAAAATTTGTAGCAAATCCGTAGCCGTCTTTTCGCCAATCCCTTTCACTCCAGGGATATTGTCCGATGGGTCGCCGCGCAGAGCCTTGAAATCAATGAGTTGCGATGGCTCTAGCCCATAGCGCTCTTTCACGGCCGCAAGATCATAAAGTTTGGTTTCCGAAAGTCCCTGCTTGGGCGCAAAAACTTTTACGCTTCCATCAACCAACTGCAAAGTATCCAAATCCCCAGTCAAAATCACAACCTCAAGGCCATGCTTTTTCGCGGCCTCAGCAAGCGAGCCTAGGAGGTCATCGGCTTCATAGCCTTCAAGTTCATATACCGGAAGGTTAAAGGCTTTGACTAATTCTTTGACGCGCGGAATCTGCTGATAGAGCTCATCCGGCGCTTTGACCCGCTGGGCTTTGTACTCTTTGAAAAGCTCGTCACGAAAAGTGGGACCAGGAAGATCGAATGCCACGGCCACATATCTGGGTTGCAGCTCTTTGAGAGCTTTCAAAAACAAAAGCGCAAACCCGTAGACGCCATTGACCGGCTCACCTGTTTTGGTTGAGAGGTGCGGGATGGCGTGAAACCCGCGGTGCACCAGCGCATTGCCGTCAACGAGAAGCAAGATGTCTTTTTTCGATTTGGCCACGACCTAAGTTTACCAATAATAAACAATAAAAAACAGCCTGGAGCAGAGAGTGCATCGTGCGCACTCCTGCCCCAGGACTCCATCCTTCATGGCCCGCCTTGCGGGGAAGATCCGGGTTCTGGCCAGACGGGGATGCTGCTGCCGGAAGGGAGTAGCAGATTCCAGACCTGTTTCAACGCAATGACGTAGGGGCTACTGTCCTGCAGGCTTCCGGGGGCGAGCTTCGGGTCGTCCGGGCGCCCGATCGCTCTGGCAATCACTTGGGTTGCATTAAAAACATTGATAATCCGTTCTGCAAGCTCACCGAACAGTGGACTGCTTTCAGCCATAGCATTATCCTCCTCGAGGGTATAAACAATCTTACACCACCCCTTCTTTCTGTGTCAACAAGATTAAAAATCAGGGCGAGCGATACTGCTTGCCCCCTACAACTTACTACTTTAGGACTTTCGCGTTTCATCGTTTTATTGTCATTCCCGCGGAGGCGGGAATCCAGTCTCCATTGTATCAAAATCTCTTGATTGTTGATACTAAAAAAAGAAGCGCCGCGTCCACCACATAAGGAACACGACGCTGTTGCGGTCACTTAGCCCCTGAACGAAGCGAACGAGCAAGCGCAGTTCCCAGCTCCAAGGTTAAGTTCTCCCGATCCTTTTTGTTGTACTGGCCGAGCAGGACTCTGGCCTCACTATTGGGAGTGAAAGTCACAACCCCTTCTCTTAGCTGAAACTTTCTAATCAGCTTGCTTTCGAAAGGGGATTTGGGCGAACTGCACAGCCTCTGCAATTCGGGGTAGCGCTTCGGCGGAAACAGCAGGAACTGGCCAAACTGACCACGGCTGATGCGGTAGCCGAGTTCGTTGGGAATTTGTTCCACTGATGAATCATAACACCAACCGATGTTGGTGGCGATTGTTGCTCGCCATCTGCCCTCGGTTGTCCAGTTTCGCACATTAAGGTCATCTTCATCTTTGGGTCTTGACGATAAACCCTGTTCCGATTTTAGACCGACCCTACGAACAAACACTCTGGCTTGCTCAACATTAACCCCTTCGCGCTCGAGGCAAACTCTTTTGATGAGGCCGATGTATTCATTATACCCATCAACCTCGTGCACAAACCATCCTTCCAAATCTACTTGAAGCAGGTCTTTTCCCATCATAGGGGTTCCTCCTTGTCAGTTGTCTCATGACGCGCATCCTCATCGCGTCAAGGTTAAATTGGTCTTAAAACCAAAATGACTATTAATTGTAGCTAATTTGAGAATATTGTCAATGGCTATTACCAAAACTATACCAGAATTTTCCCTTATTTAAGGGAAAAAATGGTATAAAAAGAATTTTGTTTATAAATATTGACACAAAAGAAAAAAGCTGATACCATGGAAACTGGATTCCCGCCTTCGCGGGAATGACAGAAGGGATTCTATCGCTTCGCTCCAGAATGACAATATTTCGATCTCTCCTTTAATTCCTCCCCCCATTCGGCCTCGAGCTCATGGCAGAGAGGTCGCCAGGGGAGGAGAGGTGACAGGTGCTATGGCAAATGAATTTCAGCTAAAACAGGCTTTGCTGGCGCTGAATTTTACAGACAAAGAGGCCAATATTTATTTGGCGCTTTTGGAAATGGGCAAAGGCAGAGCTTCACAAATCGCAAGAAAAGCTAGTATCAATAGATCTACGGCTTACGTAATTCTCGACATCCTGATCGGCAAAGGGCTTGTGAATATGCTTGGCAAGGAACCGAGGCAAGAATATACTGCAGAGTCGCCGCAAAAAATAATTGATTATTTGAAAAATAAATTCGAGCAAGACAAGGAGGCCCTTGAGCAAGCGCAAAAAATCCTTCCTGAACTCGAATCATTTCACAACAAAGGGAATCGGCCCAAAGTGAAATTTTATGAAGGAGAAAAGGGCCTCATCGAAGTTTACGAAACAACTCTAACGTCAAGTGAAAAAATAAGAGCCTATGGCGGAGTCGAGGATATGCGACTAGCACTACCCAAATATTTTGAGACTTATATGAACCGCAGGGCGGGCAAGGAAATTGGCATTCGGGCTATTTTTGCCGACACTCCTAAAGCGCGCGAGCTTGTCGCGTTTGACATGGAACAAAAAAGAAAAAGCGCGCTAGTGCCGCCGGAAAAATATTATTCCTCGCCAGAGTTTAATTTCTTTGACGATAAAGTGATGATTGTTTCTTATCGGGAAAAATTGGCAATCATCATAGAGAGCAAAGAAATCGCCGATGGAATGAAAAAAATGTTTGATTTGGCCTGGCAAGAAGCCAAAAGACTGGACAAGAAACGATGATTCTGCCATTCAAACTATGTATTATCGTACTAGTACGCTAATACCGTATAAAAAAGAAGCGCCGGTTCGTAGTAATTCGTAGTAAGCAAAGGAAAAGGGAGTTGTCAATGATTGACAAAAAACTGGATTACCCAATTTAATCGGGTAATGACAAAGTGCTCTTTTGAACTTTTATTCTATATTCTAACTTCCAAATTCAGAAACCTATTCCTCTGTCACCCGCCAGACTTCAGAGAGGTCAGTCAGACCCTCGAGGGCCTTGAGGATCCCGTCTTGGAGCATGGTGACCATGCCTTGCGCGAGGGCGGATTTTTTGATCTCTGTGGTCGAGGCTTGGTTGTAAACGAGCCGCTCAATGGTTTCATCAACCGCAAGCACTTCAAACACGCCGATGCGGCCTTGGTATCCTAGGTCATGGCATTTGTGGCACCCCGGGCTGTGGTAAAAAGTTAATTTCTCCGGAACTTGAACTTCGCTTTTGGGCAAAATTTGCTTCAGGGCCTGCTCCACGCGTCCAAACTCTTTAGTAGCGGGGTGATAAACTTCTCGACAATCCTGGCAAATTTTTCGCAACAGCCGCTGGGCAATCAGCGCACTTAAGGCCGGAGCCAAGGTTACCGGCTTGACCCCTAGATCCAGAAGCCTCGGAATAGCGCCAGCCGCATCATTGGTATGCAAAGTGGAAAACACGAGATGCCCAGTGAGTGCTGCTTGACAAGCCGTCTCGGCTGTCTCAAAATCCCGAATCTCGCCAACCATAACAATGTCTGGGTCTTGCCGCAAGATGGAGCGGAGGGCTTTGGCAAAATCAAGGCCAGCAGAGCGGTCAATTGGAGTCTGAATAATGCCTGGCAGCATGTATTCGACAGGGTCTTCAATGGTAATGGTCTTTAAGCCGGGTTTATTTAAGTAATTTAAGAAAGCGTAAAGTGTCGTGGTCTTGCCTGAACCAGTTGGCCCGGTGGTCAAGATCAGGCCATTAGGTTTATCAATCTCTTGGTAAAGAAGACGCAGGGCCAAGCCGTGTAATCCCAGTTTTTCAATCTCCAAACCAATATCCTGAATGCCCAAAATGCGCATCACCACTGATTCGCCGTGAGCGGAGGGCAGAACCGAGACGCGAAGATCTAAAATTTTTTCTTTAAGTTTCACACTAAACCGGCCGTCTTGCGGAGAGTTGGTGACGTTTAACTTGAGGCCAGCTAAAAGTTTAATGCGCGACATCAGGAGATGGAGCAGGGACAGAGGTAAAGCCACGGCGTCTTGCAGTACACCATCCACCCGATACCGAATTTTGATGAGACTTTTCTCGGGTTCCAAGTGAATGTCCGAGGACTGCATGGTGATTGCGCCGCCTATTACAAGGTTCAAAAGTTCCGTTGCCGGCAGGGCGAGTAATTTCTCCCCAATTTCCGGAAGGGCCTTAAGCTTGGCCAAAACCTCGGGGCCGGTCTCAACCATAACCTCATGTTTTTGGGTAGAGGAGACCGGCAGAATTTTTTTGTACTGCTTTAGCGCCGACCGGAAGCTTCCCTGGGAAACCAAAAAAATTTCCAGCTGGAATTTGTTTTTCTGCAAGCGCGAGAGGAGTTTACGCAAATCGGGATTCTGCGGCTCAACCACCCCGAGCTTCACTACCGATCCCTCTTTGGAAAAGGGGATGGCCAGAGCCGCTTCGGCTTCCGCTTTGGGGACCAGAGCCAAAGTCGACTCGTCAACCGGCAAACCAGTTAAATCAAAATATGGGGCGCTCCACTTGCTGGCTCGCCGCTGGGTTTCCCGTTCTTCGAACTTGCGATTAAGGTCCGTAAAAACTTGCTGGATTTTTTCGCCTTTTTCTGCGGCCGGATCATTACTCATACCAGAAGTCAGTATAGCGGATTTTTTCCTAAACGACTATTTGTCCAGTATATCAACCCAGCAGTAGAACCTTCGGTTCACTGCCGGGCAGGCTTCGAATCGTAATGTTTACTATTACGTAGTTATCTTGGATATAAAGCAGGGGTTGAATTAAGAGAAGCGAAGAGCCGAAGGCTCGCAGTCCAGTACCGTTCGATCCGCCAAAGGCGGGGAGAACTGGTGCTGGGTTGTATTACTGGATTTGTCCCTGAATTTTTTGGAGTTTTTCCAAGATTGATTTTTCCACTTGCAGCAATCCCTCTCCCTTAATCTGGAATGTCCCCAGGGACCCATTAAGCATTTGGCCCGTAAGCGCCCCAGCCACAACTTGCACCTTGAGGCTAGGGTGCAGATGAAAGTACCCCACGACCTCCTGGGGATTAGTTTCCGCAAGAAACAAAATGATCTTTTCCCCACTCAAGTTAGCAACCAATTCCTTCATCACTCCCAGGACATCCTCTAGCACGCTGCCCGACTTTTGCAAGTCTGTATGATTTACGAGAGAATAAGTCAAACCCAACTCGGGAACCTCTTTGAGACGAGCCAAGGCCCGGCCCCAAAGCTTTAAAAGCGAAATATTTTTGGTCTTGTAAAGCTCGCGGATAATATCCTGGTGCCGGCCGCCTTGCGCAACCAAGTTTGAAGCTTTTAAAAAAGCGCGCGGGGTGGTTTTGACGTGCTGAAAACTATTTGTCTCCACGATAATGCCGGTTAAAAGATTCGTGGCAATTGGTTCATCGATTAAGCTCGCCTCGAAGTTTTCGATAAGCACTGCAAAAATCTCCGAAGTTGAGGTGGCGGTTAAATCAACCAAATTAATTTCGCCGTAATGTTCATTGTTCGGATGATGATCAAGATTGATCACCGGTGTTTCAAAGAACAAATCGCGATTTTTCTCGTAGACCTCCCCTAAATGTTCCAAACTCGGGGTGTCGAGAGTGACCACTAAATCGTAAGGAAATTTGGCGTTGCGGAAGCTTACGTCATTTTGGGAAAATTTCCCTTTTTTTGGTTTCAAGAAAATATCGACGCGGTCCTCCTTTACCTCATAGGATAATTCGTCGAGCTCGGCAGTGGTGGTTTTGAGAGACACTACAAAACTCTGATAAACCTGAAGCTCCTTTTTAATCTCCGTAATATTGGGTAAAAAGGTGTAGGGGCTTAAGTCAGGGGAGGCGCAAACAATTTCGGACTCTTTCTCTAATTTTCGCAGGAACCAAAAAAGCGCCAAACCCGCACCCAAGGCATCGCCGTTGGGGTTTTGGGGAAGGGCAACTAAAACCCGCTTGGCTTTATTAAGGCTATCCCAAATCTGTTGTTCGACCCCGTGGTTATTAGGCATATCGAATCACTATAAAAGAAATTCTAGCACTTAGTCAAGTGTGGATAGTTAAAGCGAGGTTTGATAGAATTAAAGCATGACTTCTATTGTTTCTCGCTCGAGAGAGGAAACTTTACGCTTTGGTTACTTCCTTGCGCGAAAACTTCGTAACGGAGGGGCCTTGGCTTTGGCGGGAACACTGGGCAGCGGCAAAACTACCCTGATCAAGGGAATAGCCCAGGGACTGGGAATTAGATCCCCAATCCGCAGTCCTTCATTTGTGTTAGTTAGTGCACACAAACTGCCGGGGAAAGCAGCCAAAACCTTCTATCATTTTGATCTCTACAGACTTAAACGCAAAACTGAACTCCAAGAGCTGGGGTTTGCTGAGATTGTACAAAACCCCAACCACATTCTGGCTATTGAGTGGCCAGAAAAGGCCAAGAAGTTTCTGCCTGCCAACACCATCTATTTAAGTTTTGCCTTAGGAAAGCATCCCCACGAACGGGTAATTAAAATATGGCAAAAAAACTAATTTTTCTTTTCGCAAGTCTAGTTTGGCTTTTTTTCGCATCGCCTCCTCCGGAAGCCCTCGCCGCAAGCCAAGACCTGCCAAATTATATCCTCACTCGGCTTGGGACTCCTCCTACTCCCTGGACAAGCGACGACCTTTCTGCTAAGCTTCAAGGTCAAGGCCCAAAAGAGCTTGCGGCCTTGGGAGCGTACCTTCAAAACCTCGCCAAAAAGATTAATGAGCAACCTTCGGATGCCAAACTGAAAATTGAGGATGATAAAGCCACAGAATTTGTGCCTCACCGCGAGGGTAAAATTGTGGATTTGGCAGCCTCGCTCAAAATCCTTAAGGAGTCAGGGGTGTCGCAGCCTGATGCGGCAAACCTTCCTCCCCCAGTTATCGTCGTGATTAAGCCCAAGCTTAAACTTGAGGACTTAAATAATCTCGGGATTAAAGAGCTTTTAGCGCGCGGCCAAACCGATTTTTCTGGCTCTTCGCTGGCGCGCATGCAAAATATCCGAGCCGGCGCTTCCCGGTACCAAGGGCTCCTGATTTCATCAGGCGAAGAATTCTCTTTTAATAAACACTTAGGTCCCATTAATGCGGCTTCTGGCTTTTTACCAGAACTGGTGATCAAACCCGAAGGAACTGTCCCGGAATTTGGCGGCGGGCTTTGCCAAGTATCCTCCACCGCCTTTCGCGCAGCCTTCTTTGCCGGCCTGCCCATAACGGCGCGCCGCAATCACTCCTATGCCGTAAGATATTACGAATGGATTAGTGATACTGAACCGCGCGCCGTAGGCTTGGATGCCACGATTTATCCCGGAGCGCAAGATTTAAAATTCGTAAACGACACTCCCGGCACCATTCTCGTCTGGACGGAAGTAAAAGGCAAACGACTCTATTTTGATTTTTATGGTACTCCCGACGACCGGCAGGTGATAGTGGATGGCCCTCATCCTTATGACCGCCGGTCAGACGGCGCGGTCAAATCCAAAGTTACGAGAAAAGTCGTCAAAGGCGAAGAGGTTCAAGAAATAACTTTTAGTTCCCGCTATGTTTCACCCAATTTATACCCCAAGATATACGAGTATCCACCTTCAAATAATAATCAATAATCTCTAATCGATAATCAATATGAATTTTCTAACCACCGCCAAACCTTTAACCCAAATTAGTTCTGACCTTCTGGTCATACGGCTTTTTGAAGACGACGCAAAACTTGAACGGAAGGTCAAAGAATTGGATGACAATTTAGGCAATCTGATTTCTAATCTTTTGAAAACCAGAGACTTCAAGGGCAAACTGGGTGAAACTTTGCTGCTGTTTCCGCAACCAAAAATTGGCGCCCAGAGACTTCTCCTGCTGGGACTGGGCAAAAGAGGGGAGTATACTTTGGAAAAATTGCGCACCGCCATTGCGGCAGTAGCCGGCATTATCCAAAAGCACCGCATTAAAAGTCTGGCATTTGCTCTCACTAAAACTCTTCCAGCGAAAGCTTCGGCTCAAGATTGCGCGCAGGCCATTGTGGAGTCTCTATTCCTAGCAAGCTACAAATTTACAGACTACAAAAAACTTGAAGAGGAGGACCAGCCTGCGCCCTTGGAGCAAATCCAATTTGTGCTAAACGTTGCCGGGGATAAAGCCAAGATTCTCAAAGGAGCAGGTTTTGGGGAAATGATTGCCAAAGCAGTGAATTCGGTGCGCGATCTAGGGAATCACCCCGCAAATGTTGCTACGCCTTCGCACTTGGCAAAGCATGCGCTAGAAATTGCCAGGCAAAATAAAAAAATCAAGGTCAAAATTCTGCATCGCGCTGACATTAAAAAAGCAAAAATGGGAGCCTTGCTCGCCGTATCGCAAGGCTCGGATGAAGAG
>CAYPVQ010000024.1:10513-13644 GCA_964414215.1 uncultured Candidatus Saccharibacteria bacterium
AGCCGAAATTTATTATCCTGGAGTATTTGCCCCGGAGATCCGGCCCGACCATTGGGCTAGTGGGCAAAGGCATTACCTTTGACAGTGGGGGAATTAATCTTAAACCTTCCGAAAAACTGGAAGAAATGAAGTTTGACATGGCTGGCGCCGCTACAGTCATGGGAATTATCAAGCTGGCAGCCGAGCTTAAGCTCCCACTTAATCTCGTGGGGCTCATTCCAGCCACGGAAAATCTTCCTTCAGGCAAGGCAGTCAAGCCCGGAGACATTGTCCGCTCTCGCGCGGGCAAAACCATTGAGATTGTCAATACTGATGCCGAAGGAAGACTGGTGCTCGCAGACGCGCTCGACTATGCCAAGAAATACAAACCCGCGCTGGTAATTGACTTCGCCACCCTCACGGGCGCAATTGTGGTGGCCCTAGGCGACGATCTGATTGGCGCTTTTACTAACAAAGAAGGCTTGCTGCCAAAACTGCGCGGTGCCGCCGCAACAACGGGCGAAAAAATCTGGCCCATGCCCGTGGAGAAAAGTTATGAAGAGTTTCTCAAAAGCGACTTTGCCGATCTACGCAACATCGGGATTTTTCGTCATGGCGACGCCATCAACGCCGCGGTTTTTTTGCAAAATTTTGTGGACTATCCCTGGATCCACCTCGACATTGCCGGAGTAGCTTGGGCCACGCGCGAAAAACCCTACCGCCCCAAAGGCGCCACTGGCACCGGCGTCCGCCTGACCATAGAATTTTTGAAAAACTTGCCTTCTCGTTTTCTCCCCCGTGCAATAGATTCTTCATTTTTCCCTTCTCCCCTTGCGGGAGAAGGTGTCCGCCTAAGGCGGACGGATGAGGGGTAACTGGTTCGACCTCTCCCCCCTTCGGGACCCTCCCCAGGCCTGGGGAGGGAGGTAAGGTAGAGTCTATTTGGGGAGACAAACAGGGGGTAGAAAAACTACATCGCGGTCTGTCAGCGCGATAAAAATTTGACAATGGCTATCAAATTTAGCTACGCTACTAATACTTTACTTAACTATTAGGTATACCCAGTGACACTACTATAAACGACCTCGCCTATTAATTTATAACCTATGCCAAAGAAAAATCCAACCACCAACCTGGCCAGGATGATGAGAAAAGGTTTTCGTGACATCTCTGGTCGCTTTGATAAGACTGACATCCGGCTCAATAAAACTGACAAAAAAACAGATGATATTTTGGGCATCTTGAAACTGACCCGATTTGAAATGGCAAAGAACGAGGATGTTCAAGAGATTAAAGCAACCACTGACAATATTTATCAAATGCTCGACGATGAATCGCGCTTCATCCAAAAAATGCAGATTGAATATCCAATCCTCGTAAAAAGACTGGAAAGAATCGAAAAACAGCTTGGCCTTCCTCCTAGTATTATGGAAAACTCCTGATTAAAAACCTCCCTTAAGGGAGGTTTTTAAAGTATCAATTTAACCCGCGTCGTGAAGTTGGGGCTGCTGAAGGAAATGAAAATGCTGTAAAATTACCGCGGCCGCTTGAATTTTACAGCATCGAACTTTTAAACAAATCGACAGACTACAAGCGGTCTGTCAGCGCTTTTCGCGCTTGCTTGACACAAATCCCACTGTTTGTTAAACTATAAGTGGGCCTAAACTGATAATTGTTCTTAAACTCATGGCGAATAAACGAACTCATATTGTAATACCGGAGGCCTTGGCTGAAGAAATTGATAAAATGGTTGGTGGGCGCCGCCGAAGTAATTTCTTAACCCAAGCAGCGATTAACGAATTGAAACGTTTGCGGATGATTCGTGCGCTGGATAATGCTGCAGGCATTTGGAAAGATGAAGATCATCCGGAATTAAAGAATGGCGCGGCCGCTTGGGTCAGAAAACTGCGCAGGCAAGACGAAAAACGCTTCCGCAAATTGATCAAGCGCTAACTATGGCCTCTTATCTTCTCGATTCCAGTGTTATTATCGATGCGATAAACGGCAAACGCGAGCGGTTGAAATTTTTGCGAGAACTGGTCGAACAACATCATCGGCTTGGTTGTTGCGCGATAAACGTAACCGAAGTTTATGCCGGCATGTTGCCGCACGAAGAATCTCGTACCGAGGAGCTTTTAGAGAGTTTAGATTATTTTGATATTACTTGGGATGTGGCAAAAAAAGCCGGGCTTTTGAAACGAGATCTTGCGCGCAAAGGAAAAACATTAGCCTTAGCTGATGTGACAATCGCGGCGGTTGCTATTGAAAACAGCCTCACGCTAATCACCGACAATCTCAAAGACTACCCGATGAAAGAAATCAAGCTTTATCCCTGGAAATAAATGGCTTATAAAGCAGAAAAAACCGAACACTCCGGCCCGAAACAGGGCCGCGGCGCTTACTGGGGCCCAAAAGCTGATGCCAAGAAAGAAAGTAATAAGCTTCGACGGCGAAACTGGAAACAAGAAATGGAGCCCCACGGCTAAAGCCGTGGTACCCCATACCCGCCTTCGTCCGCCCGAGGCGGACTGCGGCGGGTTTATCCGCCTCGGATCTCGCGCGGAATCCGCCGAAGCCTGATGATGTTTTGCCCTCCCGTGCCTCACCCGTACCGCCCTTCAACCACGGTCCGCCTGAGGCGGACGTGGTATTCGGACGGAGGCGGATAAAAACAGAGTTTGTGTAAATATCCCGCGGCCGCGGTTATTTGAAACATCCAAAACTATTTTTAGTCATGCGCATGCTTGGCGCTTGGCTAAAGTCGCTTCCCTCTGTCGATTCATAACCCACCCCAACCCTCCCTTACCTTAAGGGAGGGGGTTCTCCCCCTTAAAGTAAGGGGGGAGATAGAGGGGGTTATTTCTAGACTCTTCCCGAGGACGAGGAGACAGCCAGAATAGTTCTCGTTCGTATTGCCGAGGTTACCCTTGTTGTCGAAGTTCAGCTTGTCGTCATTGGCCTTGAAGTTCAGCGAGTTCTGAGCGTCCTGCCAAAATATTATCCTTTTCCGTCCAAGCACCGGAGAAACATCGCTCTTTCTCCTGAATCTTATTTCGGCCTCTTTAAAGACACTTAAGAAAAAGCAAGTAGTGTCTATCAATAGATTTCGGCGGCCTTGCTCCGTGGACCAAAGCTCATTAACCTACTTTCAA
>CAYPVQ010000025.1:0-13564 GCA_964414215.1 uncultured Candidatus Saccharibacteria bacterium
ATTCGGATGTCGAGAACAGCTCTAGAGCAAGAAGCGCTATTCGGATTAAGGCGAGCAATTACTAAATATTAAGAAGACCTTTATTCCGCTTATGAGCCCAATTGCTGACATGTTAACAAGAATTAGAAACGCTTTGGTAATGAAAAAAACCGAAGTGGTTTTGCCTTATTCCAAACTCAAGCACAACTTTGCCAACTTACTTCTGCGGCAAGGGTGGATTGAGAAAGTTGAGGTTTTTGAGCAAAAGAATCATAAATTTTTGAATGTCGGGTTAAAATATTCCCCCGAGGGAAGAGCGGCAATTTCCGGGCTTAAGCGCATTAGCAAACCTGGTCAGCGGATTTATGCCCGGGCAGCGGAAATCCCTCGATTTGGCATTGGTATTGGAGCCACGATTATCTCGACCTCGAAGGGGCTTATGACTCATCAAGAAGCACGCAAAGAGAAAGTGGGAGGCGAAGTAATTTGTCAAATCTGGTAGCGGAACTTTAACTCTCTATGTTTTTAATCCCTGCCCGCCTTAATGCGAATAGTATGAACTTACTGCGAAACTCTTTTATATATGCGAATGTTGCGAATAATGACCCATTAGCATCATTCGCATTAACGAACAAGATACGGGAGACGAGCGGAACTATTAGCATTAAGGGAAAAATGAGCCTAAAATAAAGTAAGATAAAGTAGACATGAGCAAGATTGGTAAAAAACTAATAACCGTTCCCGAAGGTGTGCAAGTGAGCATTCTTGATGATATAATTACTGTCAAAGGGCCTAAGGGAGAGCTTAAGCTTAGTCTTCACCCCCAAGTACAAGTCAAGCTTAAGGAGAAAGAATTACAAGTTGCAGTACCAGATCCTGAAGATCGAAGGCAGCGGGCTTTGTGGGGAACTTTTCGCTCACTCGTTAAAAATCTCATTACGGGGGTGACCGAGGGTTTTGAAAGGAAACTTGAGATTACCGGAGTAGGTTACAAGGCCGTAGCAACAGAAAATAAGCTTACTTTGAATTTAGGTTTCTCTCATCCTGTGGAATTAGAAATTCCGCAAACTTTAGAAGTAAAGGTCGAAAAAAATATTATAAGAATAAATGGGGTAGACAAGCAGCTGGTTAACCAGTTTGCCGCAGTAATTCGCAGCCGCCGTAAACCGGAACCTTACAAAGGCAAAGGAATTAAATATGAGGGTGAAGTAATCAGGCGTAAGGCCGGGAAAGTGGTAAAGGCCGTAGGAGCATAATAATCACAGATACACGCCTGCCTGCCGCAGGCAGGGATTACACAGATAACACAGATACTTTCCTTAATTTATCAGTGAATATACCATGGATCCAAAAGTAAAACGACAAAGAAGAGTTAGGCGACATCAGCGAGTTCGCGCCAGGATATTCGGCACCAGCAAGAGGCCGAGGCTTTCGGTTTTTCGAAGTCATAAGTATGTCCACTTGCAGCTCATTGATGACGACGCTTCTAGAACTTTAGCCGCCGCCTATGGGACAGATCCTTCTCAAGCCGGAAAACTTTTGGCCGAGAAGGCTTTGGATCAAGGAGTCAAACAAGCAGTTTTTGACCGTGGCGGTTATAAATTTCATGGCCGCGTAAAAAAGGCGGCCGAGGCTGCCCTTAAAGCTGGCTTAAAATTATGAGCCCCGTTAGACAATTAACTGCTAGCATAATTCTATTTTACCAAACAGGCATATTTATGAGTATGATAAAATATTTTAAAATTAAATATTATCTAACGAGGTGAGGCAAGTAAAGGAAGTTATCAAAAAAGAATTTGACTCAAAGGTTGTGGAAATCAAGCGAGTGACCAGAGTGGTTGCAGGGGGAAAGCGGATGCGGTTTCGGGCGCTGGTGGTAATTGGTGATCGAAAAGGTAAGGTTGGCATTGGCCTTCGCAAAGGAGTTGACGTAGCCGATGCGGTAGCGAAGGCCACTTCGGAGGCCAAAAAAAATCTCTTGAGTGTGCCCCTGATGGAGGGGACCATCTCACATATTGTAAAAATGAAGTACAAGGCCGCCTGGGTTCTCTTAAAACCTGCCAAGGCAGGGAAGGGGATTATTGCCGGTGGGCCAGTGCGGGCGGTTTTGAGTTTGGCTGGCGTAAAAAATATTACCAGTAAGATGCTCGGTTCGGCAAATAAAGTCAGCAATGTCCGAGCAACCTACGAAGCACTGAAAACACTTAAACATCATAGATACACAGATTACGCAGGCAAAAATCAGTCAAATCCGTGATATCAGTGTATCAGTGATTATTATGCTAACTTTATCTAATCTCAAACCGAAAATCAGAAAAAAGCCCCGCAAGCGCGTGGGGCGCGGCCTTGGTTCTGGCCACGGCACTTATGCAGGCCGGGGGATGAAAGGCCAAAAAGCCAGAACTGGCGGAAGTATTCGGCCTGGTTTTGAGGGTGGGCGTATGCCCCTCATTCGCCAGATTCCCAAAATTCGCGGTTTTAAATCAATTTATCCGAAAAGCCAAGCGCTGTCGCTTGCGAAGATTGCCAAGGTCTTTGAGGAAGACCAAGAAATTAACCCCAAAGTTTTGCTTGAGAAGGGCATCATCAAGACCCTTGCTATTCCGGTGAAAATTTTGGGGAGAGCTACGTTTCAGAAAAGACTAAGGTTTAAAAATATTCAATTTTCCGCCACGGCCAAAGTCGCGGTCGAGCGGAGCGGAGGGACTACCAATGCTTAAAAAAATCTTGCAAATTTGGCGGCTGCCAGATCTGCGCAAAAAAATTCTTATGGTCTTGTTCCTCTTAGCCATCACTCGCGTCTTGGCAGCCATTCCCATTCCGGGCGTAAATCTCCAAGCACTACGGCAATTTTTTGGACAAAATCAACTTTTTGGGCTGCTGGATATTTTCTCGGGCGGAGGACTTTCCAATCTTTCGATTGCCATGTTAGGCATAGGGCCCTATATCACCGCTTCGATTATTATGCAGCTTTTGGCAATTATTATTCCGAAACTGGGAGAATTACAAAAAGAAGGCGAAGCGGGCCGAGCAAAAGTTAATCAATATACACGCTATCTCACCGTGCCCCTTTCTGCGCTTCAGGCCTTTGGTACTGTGACACTTTTTAGTCGTGGGGCGGGCGACGGCTTGCGAGTTTTGGGGGTTTTAAGCGGAGCCGAGTGGCTTATTATTATTCTTACCGTGACCGCCGGCACCCTGATTTTGATGTGGCTTGGCGAGCTGATTACCGAATACGGGATTGGCAATGGGATTTCCCTCATTATTTTTGCCGGGATTGTGGCGCAACTGCCTACTGGGGCAGCGCGCACGATTCGAATTTTTGATCCCGCTCAACTGCCGACAATCATGGGTTTTATCTTGATTGGTTTGGTGGTGATTTTAGGGGTAGTGGTCATGACTGAAGCCACGCGTAATATTCCGGTGTCTTATGCCAAGCGGGTGAGAGGCAACCGTCTTTACGGCGGGGTAAGCACTCATTTGCCAATTCGGGTAAATACGGCTGGGGTGATCCCTATTATTTTTGCAATTTCTGTATTGCTTTTTCCCGGAGTGATTGCGAATTTTTTGGTAAACGCCCGAACCGTAGAGATTGCGAATTTTGCAAAACAAGTGACTAATCTTTTCAATAACCAAACTTTCTATGGTATTGCTTACTTTCTTTTGGTGGTGGCCTTTACTTATTTCTACACCGCCGTGGTTTTTAATCCGGAAGAAATTTCCGAAAACGTTCAAAAACAAGGGGGATTTGTACCGGGCTTGCGGCCAGGAAGACAAACTGCAGAATTTTTGTCTCGGGTTCTAAATCGCATCACTCTGGCTGGGGCGATTTTCCTGGGTGTGATTGCGGTTTTGCCGTTTTTGATGCAGATTATTACCAAAACCCAAGCTTTGACCATTGGCGGGACTTCGCTTTTGATTGTCGTGGCCGTAGTTATCGAAACTGTCAAACAAATCGAATCCCAACTTGTCATGCGGGACTATGAAGGTTTCTGATTTTTCATTATTATTTCCTTCTCCCTTTTCGGGAGAAGGTGGTCCGACCCGGGTCGGACCGGATGAGGGTTCACGGGACATGGCGGTCGAAGAGGAGCAGGGGCCAAAAGCTCTTGTTTTTGATTGTTCCACTGTATAACGATCGTTATATAGCAGACTAAATATTTTGACAAGAAGGATTGGTAGCTGACGCAGGGGGATTTTTTTGTTATAATAACTTCGTTATTATGACCAAACCTTTAAATCTTATTATTCTTGGTCCCCAAGGGTCAGGGAAGGGGACGCAGGCAGAACTTTTGGCCAAGAAGTTTAATTTGGTGGTTTTAGGAGCAGGGTATTTGTTGCGGGAGATTGCCAAGACCAATACTCCTTTGGGTCGCGAGGTCCACCAAAGAATCAATGTTGAAGGAAGACACGTACGGCCCGAAATAATTTCTGAAGTTTTCAAAGATAAACTTCAGTCCCTGCCTCCCAATCAAGGGGTAATTATGGAAAGTTATCCCCGAAATCTTGACCAGTATGCGATATTTGAAGAATTTTGGCCGAAGCTTCACCGCGGTGATTATCAAGTTTTATTTATCGAACTTTCAGTCGACGAAGCAGTCAAGCGTTTGTCTATTCGAAGGGTTTGTGAAAACTGCGAGGCCAATTATATTGCCGGGAGTGTAGAAAGATGCGCAAGGTGTGGGGGGCGGCTTATTCAACGAGTAGATGATCATCCCGAAGCGGTAAAAGAGCGGTTAAAACTTTTTTCGGAATTAACCCTGCCGATGGTTGAGCAAATGGAAAAAGGGGGCAAAGTAATTCGCATCAACGGCGCTCCTTCGATTGAAGAAGTAAATAAGGAGATATTGGAGAAGTTGCATCTTGATCAAGGCCGATGAATCGGCGCGCTACAGTCCTCCTTTTTGGCCTGTAGCGTGCCCATTTATGGGCATACCTAAAATGAAAAATCCAATTACCATCATCCTTTTAGGCGATATTGCCGCGGGCAAAGGCACCCAGGCCAAGATTTTGACCAAGAAATTTAAGCTGCGCTTGATAGACACTGGCGCTTACACTCGCAAAGTTTTAACTGGCAAATCAAAGGTTTCAAAGAGGCTCGTGCGAGTTAAACTCGGCAAACTCGCCCCTTCGGATATTATTCAGCAATATCTCAAATCCCAAATCTTAAATCTTAAATCTCACGAATGGGTGCTAATCGACGGCGGCAAGATGCCTGCGGAAGCAAGATTAATTTATCGTTTGCTTAAAAGCCAGAATCGCCGGCCGCTCGTGGTTTATTTGTCAATTCCGATAGCGGAAACTTTTAGGCGGCTTCAATGGCGGTACTATTGTGAGCGGACCGGGAAGCCTTTGATTATTAAAAATTCTTCTACCAAATGTCCGCACTGCGGCGGGCGAGTTATTAAGCGGGCGGATGATGACCTTCAGGCCATCAAAAATCGCCTCAAGTATTATCAGCGGATTTACCGGCAAACTATTAAATTTTGGCAGGCAAAGAAAATGCTCAAAGTGATCAGGGGAAAGCAGAGCATTGCTAGAGTAACAAAGGATATTGTAAAAGCAATCAATGTCGCTAATTAAAACCCCAAGCGAAATTAAGATTTTGCAAAAAGGCGGCAAGATTCTCGGGAAGATTCTTGCTCTTTTAGCAAGCCGAGTCAAGCCAGGGATTTCCACACTTGATTTAGATTTAATCGCTCGGGCAGAAATTAAAAAAGCCGGAGCTAAAGCCGCTTTTCCAGGATATCGGATTGGTCCGCATGTTCCTCCCTTTCCTGCTGCTCTTTGTACCTCAATTGATGACGAGGTGGTGCACGGCATTCCTCGGGCCGCCAGAATTTTGCAAGAAGGGCAGATTATCGGCCTGGATTTAGGCATCAAATACCAAGGGCTTTATACTGATGCCGCGGTTACTGTGCCAGTTAACAAGGTAAGTAGGCAAGCCGCAAAATTAATTGAGATTACCCGCGAAGCTTTAGGAGTCGGCATTGCGCAAGTAAAGCCTGGAAATAGCATTGGTGATATTGCGCATGCGATTGAGCAGACTGCCAAAGAAGCTGGCTTCGGGGTAATTCGCGATTTAGTGGGGCATGGAGTAGGGCATCGGATTCACGAAAAGCCTATGGTACCAAATTATGGCAGGGCCGGGACATTAGAGAAGCTAAGAGTGGGTATGGTGTTAGCGATTGAGCCCATGTTTACGGCAGGCAATCACCAGATTAGATTCCTTGATGACGGTTGGAGCGTAGTTACGGCCGACGGGAGTATCTCGGCCCACTTTGAGCATACGGTGGCCGTTACAGAAGATGGGCATGTGGTGCTGACGGAATAAGCAGTTTATGCTATAATTAAGGCATGTACAACTGGTCAGTAGACGAGAAAGAATTAAAAAACGTTCTAGAGGTTGCGGTGTTCTTGAAGAAAAGACCCGAGGTAACGAGAGTAAGTGTAAAAAGGAAATTTTTAATTAAAATAAGGCTTGTCAAAAATATCCATCCAGTCGTCAAATTTAAACTTTCAAAGATATTACAAGAAAAGTGTCGTCAAATTCTCATTTCGGTGATAGAAGATACAAACTACTGTTTTTGACTTTTTTATTCTCCTTCGCCGAATACCTCGCGGCTTGCCGCGAGGATGAAGGCGAGGAGAACCCTCCGTAGTCCGCCTAGGGCGGACGAAGGAGGGTTCCAGGCTTCGGAGAATTCCGCTTTGGATACCTCGGAGCTCTGCTCCGAGGAGCTTCATTTTTAAAAGAAAAAAAATATCACTTGGCTGACTTGATAATTTTTGCAAAAACCAAATTTGACTGGCATATTGATCCGATACAATTGGGTTCAAGATTTCTGACCGCTGTTGAACAAACCGATTATCCCCGAATGATTAAAAAAATTAACCATCAGGAATGGAAGGATTTTTTTGTCGAGGAAGCCAAAAAGCTCAAACCCCAAATTTTCAAATAATGCCGGCAGCCTTGCGGCGCATTTTTGAGCATACGGTCGCTATCACCGAAAACGGGCATCTTGTATTGACAAGATAATTTGGTTATGTGATATAATGAAAATACTTCGAAAAGCCATGACTACGAAACAAAATAAGAGTTTATTTAGCTTGGTGGGAATAGTGATCCTGCTGCTCGCGGTGGTATTTTTTGCCCAAATTCCCAAGCGCTTGTCTCAGAACGGCAGTAAAGAAGATTTAAATAAGCCATCTGCTAAGCCGAGTATAGTCGAAGAAAATCCGCAAATCATCTTGGCAGCTTTTCCCAAAGGTTTTCCTCTAGAGGGAGGAGTGACTACTTCCGCGAGCTTTCGTTATGTGCCAGCCCAGTCAGAGGAGAATCAATCAACCTTGGAGTATGTCTCAAAGAAAAGTCTCCTGGAAAATGGAAGAATCTTCCGAGATTATTTAGCTAAGTCAGATTTTAAAGTAGTTAATAAAATCGAGGAGCCCAAGCTTTTGTTTTACTATGCCAGGCGGGAAGGGGATGACTTGTCAATCAAGATTGAGGAGCAAAACCAAAAAGTCCTGGTCAGTGCTTCTTATCTTAAATGATGATATAAAAATTGCCCTCTCCATTGTCTACAGACAGCGGCTTTGATCTTTGGAATTTGATCATAGATTTTGAATTTGTTAATGCTAAGAAGGAAAGTTTTGAATTGGGACGGCGGTTTCTCGGCCCATTACGAGCCAATAATGTAGCTTGTGGCTCACGGTTTTTGGCTGCGGCTCATTTCGCCCGATTTGAGCCGCAGGCCTACAGAGTGAGCCGTATTTGAGATAGCAGGTCTTGACGGAGATTTAATTGTTTGCTAGAGTGGGATACTCTAGGAGTAGGTTTGCAGTTATCAACTTTTTTCAATCCGCCAGCTTTCGGTTGGCATTCAAGGAGGTAGTATGAAAATCAGGAACGCAGTTGCAGTCACTGTTTTGTTTTTTTTGGTCGTCGCGGGCACTGCCGGTGCCCAGACCTCGACCATTGACCGGTACCGGTCCGGGATTTACCTCGGGATGTTTCCCTTGGGGGTAAGCGGCGAGCCGGGGACCGCGGAGTTTGTAAAGTATTCCCTCCGGCTGAAACTGTTCGGGAATTCGAGTCGAGGGCAAGGTGGACTCGCGTACTTCCGCACACTCGAGGGTGGGAAGTTTGAGCTCAACAGTGCAGTCGCCTCCAATTTCGGGGCTGACACGTTGCAGTTTCAGGTCAGCCCGGGAGGCGCGCAAGAGATTCCACTCACCAGTGACGGCCCATTGACATTTGGGTCGGTCACTCTTCCCACGGATATCATCTACTTCGACATGAGCGACCCCCTGAATTCTACTGTCTTGGGGATAGCTTATATCGAGTCTAGGGATAAGGACGGCGGCATATTGAGTTCGGTCCCTGTTCCTTTAGCAAGACCTGCCGAGCAGTTTATGGGTGACGCGGAGTTCACCGGCGAGGGTAGAACATGGCTGGCCATCATGAACCCAGGAAATCAACCGGTGGTCGCAAGTCTCGAGCTCCATGGTTCTTTCAAGGAGCAACAGTCGACCCGGCGGAACGATGTTCTCTCTTGGGAGAGAAGGGTCGACCCTGGCCAGACCATAACTCAATATCTCAATGAGATATTCCCAGAGGTCGAGTCGGGTGGATTCATACCTGATCGGCTCGATATCTCCGCGAGCGATGGAGGCGCAGTGGTCGTGAACGCTTACCGTGTCGGTAAGCAGATTACTGCCGTTCCTGTTTTTTCGCTCAGGTGATATAATATTACCTGACGGTCCAGGGGGAGTTTGCGCATCTTGCAAACCCCCCTAAAATTTTTTATAGTGACCCCACAGCTTTTAGGAGGACAATCTTATGAGAAAGGCCGTTCTGTTTTGTTTTGTTGTGTTGTTTGTACTGCCCAAGGTCTCTTTTGCTCGCGGGGATAAGGTTATCCCGCAAGTCGCCGATGGCCAAGGGGTCATCAGGACAAAGTTTGATTTGATGAATATCGGGGCTTACGAGGAAATAACCAAAGCCAAGCTCCTGTTCTTCAAGTCTGACGGCAGGCCGTGGGTCTTGGCGACAAGCGCGGGAACCGGCAGCGAGTTTAGTATCAAGGTCAGACCGCTTGAGACTTTGCGGATTGAGACCTTGGGTCAAAGTAGCCCTTTGACCTCAGGCTACGCGATCCTTAGGGATCAAGAGACTCAAACCTCGAGCTTTACAGTTGACTATCGGCTAGGCATCTCGGTTTTTTACGAGATATTGTCTGGGACGAATATAGTTGACGCGGTCAGCGTCACAGCTGGACAGCCGACTATAAGCTGTTCGTTCCCAGTCGAGATTGACAAATCAAAGAACCTCTTCACCGGGTTTGCGATTGTTAATCTCGCCAACTCATCGAACCGAGTTGACTTTCAGATTTGGGCGTCAGCTTCGCCTTCTTCCGAGCAGGTACAAAGCGGGGCAATTGACAGCTTCACTTTAGGCCCAGGAGAGCAACGGGCGGAGTTTCTCAGTGAGAGGCTGTTTCCAGGCCTAACAAGTTTCAAGGGATTGGCCGAGTGTTTTGCCCAAAAACCTGTCGCCCTATTGGCTCTCTTGCAAATCCCAGCAGCTTTGGGGGTACAATATGCCACTCTTGTGCCCATCTACAAAGATGACTTGCGGAGGAATGGGTATGTTTTCCTGCGACAGGTTGCGGTTCCCTCGCAACCCACGACCGCTCCGCTCTATATGCCGCTGGATGTAGACATCCCGGTAGCGGATTATTTGTTGGAAGGACGGGATGAAGAGGGCTTTCCTTGGGACGTAGTTTACGAGACACAGACTAAGGACAAGCGGAGGTTACTCCCAATAAATGGAGCGACGCTTGCGGTAGTTGGGGCTCGGAACGCCCAAGACTTCGATAGTTTGTCTTTGGGTCAGCTCCAAGCGATGACTTACACGACCAACCCAATTGACCTAAGCGGTGATCCGCGAAGCGCGTTTCAGGATTACGCCTTTGCAGTTAAAACCGGCCTCGGCCGGTACGCTAAGGTCAGGATTGCCAGCATAGTTCAGGCCGTAACTAAAGAGGGCGACATCTATTATGACCTCGCCCTCGAGGTCTATGTGTATCGGTAAGAAGTCCCCATTTTAAACAAGACCCGACGAGTCGCGCTAAGCGCGGCTGCGTCGGGTCTTTTGCTTTGGAGGGTTCACGGGATTACACAAGCGCTCGAAAAATTTGACAGGGTAAGAAGTCTTTACTACAATAGGACCATATGAAGGATCTAGTTATTACAAAAAAAGAATACGAAGAATTGTTAGAAGCAAAAAAAAGACTCGACACAGTGTTGACGGTTTTACCAAATGCCGGTAAAAAGATTAGTTTCTTCGACAGGGCCTTTGGTATTCTCAAGGGGAGTTTTGGTAAAAAAACATCCACAGCATATGTGACGGCGTTAAGGAAAGCATGGAGAGAATAGCGGGGCTGTGTATTGATACAGATATTCTCATTGATTATTTACGAGGGTTGGAAGGTGCCCGTATTTTTCTTTTAGAAGTTAGTAAAACAAAAACGCTTTCGATAAGTGTAATCAGTGTTGTGGAAATTTATTCGGGATCGGAAACAAAGAATCTACAGAAAAAGAAGATGATCGATTTGTTCCTCCAAAATTTTTATGTTATCCCGGTAAATATGGAGATCGCGCGACTTGCCGGTGAACTGCGCCGCGATTACCAAAGACCATTTGCGGACATGATAGTGGCGGCAAGTGCATTGAGTCAAGGGCTGAAACTAGTGACTAAAAATACAAAACATTTTCAGGCGATAGAAATGTTAGAACTTAAACGTCCATATTAACCCTCCAGGCGGAAGGGTTTTTAATTAAGTCGCCGACTGTTTGGTGTTTAAAAAACCGACCCGACGAGTCGCGCTCAAGCGCGGCTGCGTCGGGTCTTTTGGGGGGGATGGGCGAAGGGCGTGCCCTCCCTGGGGGAAATCTCATCTCCAGTCGCGATACTCCGGCTCGCGCGGGCGGATGATTCGCGCCCGAACAGGGTTCTCCACTCCAGACATTACCTGAAGGATAGTCTCGCCTTCTGGAAACTCCGGAAAAATCTCCTCCAGCCGGAATCGGTACTCACCGGTGTAGGCTGGGTTGGTGTGGAGTTCCCATTCACCCAGGCGCACCCGGGCAATGAGCTTGCTGCCCGGGGCCGGGTGAAGGACTAGCACAGTTTCCGGGGTCACGTTCTCGAACTTCGCAACCGTGACCTCGGTAACCATCACTTGGACAGGGTAGTAAACCGGCCGCCAAGTGATCTGGTCTGGATTTAGGATCCGCCACCGAAATCCTCCCACCTCGACCAGTATGGAGCTTTGTCCTGCTGGCAGTTCGGTTGCCGGCAAACTAAACTCCATACCATCGGCTTCGCCGAATTGGAACATTGGCGAGCCGTCGGGATAGGCGTAGTAGAGGTAAGCCTCTACTGTTTCGGTTGTGGCAGGCGGTGTGATCTTTGGCCAAGACCACACAACCATCCTCGTAGGGTCCGGCCACCAGACTCCGCTGTCGGGTTCCTGGGCGCGGATCGCAACGGGCGCGATGAGAAAAAACAGCGCCAAGATTGCCATCTTCTTCATCCTACACCTCCTTGGTTTTATACCTCGACCTTACACTATTTCTGATTTCTTGTCAACTGCCGTAAAATTTGCTATAATTAAGCTGTTGAACAATTGGTCAATTTATCGAGTCAATGGCCATAGACCAGAGGCAAATTTATCCATACCTCCCGAAACAGCATCACCGTTTGGCGATTTTGCTAGTTGGGCTAATTCTTTTGGCCGGCGGCTATTTTTATTGGCAAAATTTTTATCAAAAACCTCAATCTCCAAATCCTCCTCCCCAATCCCAGCGCTTGGAGTATCAAACCACAAAAGTCAATCATGACCCTTCAACATTGCCTGAAGAATTCCCAGAAGCTTTGGTTCTGGCTCAAGCGGCGACTCTCGAAAGCTACAGTTTGGTTTTTACCGAGACCCAAGAATCCAAAGATGGGGTGCTGGTCATGGAGAGTGGTCTTAAGCTTGATGAGGCAAGGGAATATTACAAGGGGCTCCTTCAACCCCCGGACTATCAATTGGTCAAAGGTTCAGATGCTGGTGATACTCCCTCGAGAAAAATCTTGGTCTATTCGACCCAAACCGGAATCGTAATTATTAAAATAGAAGAAAAAAAGCCTGGCTCTTTGATTACGGTCACTAATAGCAATATCCTACGTGGACTCGTCTTACAACAAAACTAATAATTTTTGGCGGGTAGCCGGTACGTTTGCTTCAGCACTAGCAATCTTGGCCGTGTTTAGTCAAGTCTCTGCCTTTTCCTATAATGGCGCTATCACGGGTACTAATTGTACCACTCCGTCAGGTGGAACAGGTTGTAACGTTTCGTTCAATGCCACTGTAACCCTCGACGATGATTGGACTGCTTTTATCTGGACCGTAAATGGTTCAAGCGCCGATGATGCTTCCGGCTCTTACACTTATACTTCATTTGTTTCTAGCGGAGATTCTTTAAGTGCTGCCCTGGTTACGCACTCTTCGAACTGGTCAGAAAGAATTGATTATGGTCCAGCAACCGCCACGGCCAATCCTCCCGACCCCATCGTTGATTTAAAGGTAGATGGCCAGGACGACATTACCGAACCATCGCCCAGAGGTCAAACCCACACTTTGTCCTGGACGAGCTCGTATGCTACATCCTGCACGGCTGCAGGCGGGTGGTCGGGCACGAAGGCTCTCTCGGGCTCCGAGACTACTGGTTTTATTTGGCTAGATCAAACTTGGACTCTGACCTGCGTAAACTCTATTGGGGTAACCAAAGGCGACAGCGTGACTCTAGTTATTGAAGTTAACCTGCTTGACAGTGGAGGTGGTCCTATCCCGAACGGCAGCACTTACCAGGTAAATCCCAATGTCGCCGTGACCTTTTACGCGAATGGGGGAAATGGAAGCTATGCTTGGACTTCATCAGGTAGTCCTAACGGCGGATCAGGCAATAGTTTTACTACCACTTACTCGACCTGTACTTCAAGGACAGGCACCTGTGCTAACTGGATTGATGTTAAAGAAGATCCTTCCCCTTGGGCTGATGATTGTTTTGTCACAGGCCAGAATTGTGGTCGGCAAAACCAATCATCAGCAGATATTGTTTTGGGAGGGGGTGGAGGCAGTGGGTCTGCTCCCACTGTTGACCTCAAAGCCAATAGCTCTGACGGGCCAGTCTCGATCTCCTCCGGAAGTTCAGCCACCCTCTCCTGGACTTCAACCAATGCTGACTCCTGCACAGCCACAGCCACTCCCAGCAATTCCAACTGGACAGGCTCCAAAGCCACCTCTGGCTCCCAGTCTTCGGGCAATCTCACCACCTCAACCACCTTTACTTTGGATTGCACTGGTTCTGGCGGCACGGCTTCTGACAATGTGATAGTTAATGTGAGCGGTGCTGCCTCTTCTTACCCCCTCACCATTACCAAAGCCGGGACTGGTTCTGGCACAGTCACTTCCTCTCCCGCAGGGATTAACTGCGGCTCTGACTGTTCAGAATCCTACTCTGCGGGCAGTGCAGT
>CAYPVQ010000026.1:0-13458 GCA_964414215.1 uncultured Candidatus Saccharibacteria bacterium
CATTGTCGGTTGATTTTTGCTCACGATTTTTTCTTTTTGAATAACTTTGACCATCTTCAGTTCTTATTAATCTTTAATCACCTTATAAAACTTCTCCTTAACTATTTTCGTAACTTTATCGAGTTCTGCTTTGTCAATACCTTTGCAATCGTGTTCATCAACAAATT
Organism: uncultured Candidatus Saccharibacteria bacterium; assembly: GCA_964414215.1. GTDB lineage: Bacteria > Patescibacteriota > Doudnabacteria > UBA920 > 2-01-FULL-46-14 > CAYPVQ01. The sequence goes on from CAYPVQ010000026.1 coordinate 168, forward strand.
TCATCCACTCATCATTACGAGGAGTGAAAAATCGTACCTCGTCTACCGAATACGCACTTTCATCAGGTTTTAATACCTCCATCCTGCCAGCTGCCCAGCCCTTATATTTTGGATTCTTAATGGCCTCTTCAACAAACGAGAGCGTAAATTCTTTATCCGTTTTCTTTTCGGAATCAATAATTGCTCCCACTTCCTCGTTGGTAATCTTTGAACCCGAAAGCCGCATGGATGCTCCCGTACTCTCAATCAATGTTTTTCTCCTCTGTTCCTTCCAAAAATCAGTATTGAACCTGTCGTCAGAAGGATTATTTTTTGTTTTCTTTGCCATGTTGTTGGTATACCAAATATGTTCGCTTAAGGCCAATCCGCTACTATATCACTCAAATGACATAGTAACAGGCCCTACTATGTCACTACATTGATATAGAGAGCCCAGAACTGCTACAATATAAAAACGATTGAAAGATCGCTAACTTTATAGCTAAAGGGCCTCGGAAACGAGGTCCTTTGTGCTTAATTCCCTAAAAGCTGGCGAGGATGCATCGAGCTATCGACCTACGACTTTCGTCGTCGGCGATATCTCCGATCGCGTTTTGCAAACTGCGAGATAGCACTCGCCGCAACTTTCTTCACCTTTTTGGGTGTAGATTTTTTGCGGAGAAGTCCACCTGCAATTCGCGTAACACGACGGCTTATTCTCTACCCCCACCGCAGGTGCCGAAAAGCAACTACGGAGGGGGAATAAAAGCGGCTAACTCCTAAACAATATTAAGGGGCGGAAGTTTCTCCCCACCAGCTTTTAAGGAACTTTACAAAAATATTTTACCAAATCAGAAAGAAGAAGGCTATTTTTTTACCAACTTTTCACTTAATCTTTTACAACTCTCTTTTACTTTTACTGGATCGAACCGAAATCCCTGTCTCAAATGTAAAAAGCCATAAGTTGCTGGGCTTGTGTTTATTATTAGTGGAATGATTTTCTTTCCAAACGCCACGGCCATTCCACACTCCTGATCCGGGTAAGAGCTATTCGCTGTAAAACTCGATGTTCGTAATGCTAAGAAAAAATTACATGCCTGTAACTCATTAATAATTTTTTCGTGAAATTCTTCGGAAAGTTCTATGGTTTCGTGGGCAAGAAAAACATCAAAGCCAAAAAGGCCTAACTCTTTTTTGATTTCCCCAGCTAATAATTTATCTGCGGTTGAATACGATAGAAAAATTTTATTGCCGATATTATGATGTGAAGCACCTAGCAACCACTCATCTCTACCTAGTTGTGTCAGCTTTAAGGTTGCGAGGCTGTCACCGCTGTTACGATCGTACGGTTCAAAATATCCCTTTCCGGCCAAGCCGCGTATTGTGTAGATTATTTCCTCGGATGTAAACCCCTCTTTTTCAAGTGGGCGTTGAAAAAATCTTTGATGATCAATTGCTACACCAATGTCTTTATCTGAATTGATCAACAAGTCCTTTATTCTTTCTTCTACCTCGGAAAAGCGTCTCTCGTGTAATTTCATATTTTTTATTTTCTTTCTTTTTTTAGGCGGGTATCAAATTTTGTTTCATCTCTATCATGTATAGTTTTCAGTCGACGGGGATCAGCAAAAAATCTATATGCGAATACACTACCCACAGCAGCTATCACCAATACCAAAACAAGAATAAAAAACGATATGAATAGCTCAAATAATACTCCTAAACTCTGCAGAACGAAACCGGTAACCACCAAAACAAGCCCTATTCTTGCTTCAATGCCCTGCAAATAAAAACTAAAAAAGAGGTTTCCAGACATACCATAGGGTATTTGAAGATTTTGATTTGCATTTCCGTAAACCTCATTTTTGATATCCGCTGGTTTTTTAACTATAAAACTGCGGACAATGTAATACGCTCCGATAATATCAATTAGTAACCCCAAAACCTGAATATTTATAAAGGGTGAGTTAAGTAAATTTAAAATATCCATAAATCGGTCATTTGAATTTCCCCTCAAGTATTTTTAATACTTCTGTGCACGAAACCTGTCCGCCAGTAGCACTTGGCCAATCGCCCCCAGGATATCCCACGCAGAATTCATATGCCCGACGCTCGTTTCTTTGTTGTTCTGATAGAATTGGGGAAACCTGAATTTTTGCTAAATAAATTTGAACAAAAAGCCCGACAACTAGTACGCCTGTTAAAAAAATAATAACTTGAGTAAGTGCAATCATTTTCTCTGTTTGTTTTGACGATTGCTCGTTGAATGTTCTTATTACTCCGTGCAATTTGTTTAATGCGCGCCTAATCAATTCGTTAGAAGCTAATACAGTAAAATGAGGGTTGCGAGTATTTACCCAGGAATGTAATTCTTCCTCCGTTGCTTCTTCTAGTTTCTTCTCAAAGTTTTTCATAAACTATAGCTATTTTGAAAAACAACAAACTTACGAAAAATCAACAAAACGACATTTATACTTATCTCGCCACTCTATTACTGGCACAACCCGCTCGTTATATTTACCAGGTGGCGGCCAATTTGCTTCCGATATTTTTACTGATCCATCTTCCAATATTTGTTCTACGAAAGCAACATGGCTAGTTTCGTTCATAGCCGCAGTTTTGAAACCAGTCGTGAAGCACATGGCACATCCAGCTTTTGGTTCACTCAATACTTTGTAAAGTCCATTTTTCTCAAAAATACCCGCCCATCTTCCACCGTGTCTTGGCCGATCCGCGGGCCAAGATATTCGCACACCTATTTGTCGTAATTTATAACAAACATATTCAGTACATTGTAGGTCCCAGCCGTTTGTGCCTCCCCCGAATTCATCGCCGATAATCTTTCGAAGCTTAATTGTATTTGTATCGTTGACTAAATTTGCAACGGCTTTTTGAAATTGAGGAAATTCATTTGAGATATCTTCTTTAACAATCCTTTGTGCTTGCTCTGCTGGTTTTGTCTCTGACAGATAAACCGAACTAACCCAACCCTGCAGATCGCCAGATTTTACCTCGAACCATTTGCCTTGCTCTTGCAACGCGATTACTTCGGCGCCGTGCGTAAGTACTTCAAGCTTTGTGCTACTGACATCTGGTAATGCACGAACATTCAGGCCTATCTCGGAAGTCACATAAAGAGTTTTTGCGTTGAATGTCGGCAATACCTCAATGGACTTCTCTTCAACAAAAACTGGCGGGGCCTGAATTTGTGCCTTAGAAAAGAAACTCATTAGGATTTTTAACCAATTTGGCATATGTGGATAACTCACTTGTTACATTTTCGGTAAATTTTCGGTATACTGATAATGTATCAAGTTGATGAGAAATACGCAATCCCCAATATGCACAAAACTCTAACCAAAAGACAAAAAGAGGTTCTGGACTTCGTAAAGAAGTTTGTGGACAAGAAGGGATATCCTCCCACCCTTGAAGAGGTCGGAAAGAAACTTAAGCTCTCCGCTGTCTCTACTGTCCACCAGCATATCGCAACCCTTGTCGAAAAGGGTTTCTTACAAAAATCAGGTCATTACACCCGTGACATTGATGTCTCCGAGCCAGAACCGATGATTAAAATCCCACTACTTGGTATTATCGCCGCCGGCGAACCGATAGAAGCGATCCGGCAAAAAGAATTTATTGCTATACCTCAAACAAAACTCCCATCTCATAGTGAAATCTATGCGCTTCGAGTAGTAGGAAATAGTATGATTGATGAGAATATCGGCGACGGGGATATTGTTTTAGTAAAACATCAAGAAACTGCCGATAATGGACAAAAAGTGGTTGCACTCATAGATAACCACGAAGCAACATTAAAGAAATTCTATAAAGAACGAGGACATATTCGATTGCAACCGGCAAACAAAAGCATGGAGCCACTAATATTCCGAAATGGCAAAGATATTTCTATCCAAGGAATAGTGCTTGATGTAATAAAAAACCAAACAGAAACGCCACTAAAGGAGATTATTATCCCCACTGAAATAAGTGCGCCGATTCCTCAACAAGAGAGCACGACAAAAAGAAAATTGGTGAACAACCTTAATGATTTAAGCGCATCGGAATGGATTCCAGAAACCGTCTCGGTTTTTGTACAAAAAGGGTTAGGAAGTGGTCATGCCGATACTAAAATAGAGAGGCAACATCCAGCACCTTTTTCTTTTCAAGATGTAGGAAGGTTAGTCCGATTTTTTACGAAGAAAAATCAATTAGTACTTGATCCATTCTGTGGAGTCGGCTCAACTCTGAAAGCGTGTGCAGTAAACGATAGACGAGGTGTTGGTATTGAGATTGTAAAAAAATATGTTGATCTTACAAAGGAAAGATTAAAAATTGAGCTTAGGGATGATCTGTTCGGGACGATCAATCGCGATCAAAAAATAGTTTATGGCGACGCTTTAAATGAAATCAAAAAAATTGATGACAACCTTTTTGATTTTATCGTTACAAGTCCACCTTACTGGAATATACTTACAAAAGTTGACCATAAGGCCAAACAAGAACGGATATCACATAATTTAGATACAAAATATAGTAATCTCAAAAATGATTTAGGTAATATAGCGAGTTATGATGAATTTCTCAACATAATTGCTGGCTTTTTTAATGATTGCGGGCGTATATTAAAGCCCAAAAAATACATGGCCATCATAGTTAGCGATTTTCGTCATCGTGATAAATTTTATACTTTTCACACCGACCTAGCAGATCGTTTAGAAAAAGGAAGTTTTGCACTAAAGGGTATAACAGTTTTATACCAAAAGTTTAAGAAAATATTTCCCTACGGATATCCCTACTCTTATGTTCCAAATATACATCACCAATATATTCTGATTCTTCAAAATCGCAAAGAAAATGTTAACAAAAAATAAAATTCACAAAGGTGACGCACTTAAATTGATAAAGGAAATCGATTCCGAATCGATTGACCTTATTATTGCTGATCCCCCCTATGGAATTGAAAAAGATTTTGGAGTGAAAGAGAAATGGGGATTAAACAAACATAACGAATGGCTTTCGTGGATGAAAGAATGGCTTGCTGAGGGCAAGCGTGTTCTAAAGCCCGGGGGTTCTTATTTTGTGTATGGAATCCACCACAACATTGGATATGTTCAAACCTTTTTATATGAACTTGGACTTATATACGGACGACAATTTATTTGGCATTACAAAAACAATTGGTCTGGTTATACCAAAGTCCCTCCGGGAAATTATGAGCCGCTTTTATGGTTTTATAAGGGCAAGGAGTTTACCTATCATCCAATTAGAGAACCATACGAAAGTTCGGAAAGATTAAAATACAAGATTACGAAAAATGGAAAGGTGTGGAAACCAAATCCGAATGGAAAATTAACTGGTGATGTTTGGTATATTCCAGTTCTCGCGGGGAAAAGGTTTGAATACGAGCGAGTAAACCATCCCACGCAAAAACCATTAGCAATTTGCGATCGGATTATAAACCACTTCTCTAACCCGGGTGATTTAATCTTAGTGCCATTCGCAGGATCTGGTAGTGAATGTGTAAGCGCAAAGCTTAATAAACGCCACTTTATTGGTTTCGAACTAAATCAACAGTATGTCAATTTGGCTCGCGGCAGGATTTCCAAGACAAGCTCAGTCGCTCGTAGTCAGGTAAGGAACTAACAATTCAACTTCATGCTTCACTCGCTTTATTTCTTTTTTATCAACATTATTTCGGTGTAATATACCCTCTAAAAATTCTGAAAGCATTGCTTTGTTTACTAGCCCTCTATTTTTTACAAAGAATTTTATCAGGTCCTCTTTTACGAATTTCAAATCCACGGTCTTTAGGGATAAGTAGTAAAGGATAATATCATTTATAAGCAATACTGGTTGACTTTCTGATGCCCATTTTTTCTCCTCTTTAATGGCAAGAGCGGATATTCTTCTACCGACCGCAATAGCAACGCGCGGTAAACGCTTTTTATCCTTATATAAATCTGCCACCTGAATTTTTGCATCTACAGCTTGTCGTATCGCTTTAGTGTTAATCGTCCCTCGATTCTCACGAGGACTTTTGGCTTCAACACCACCAACAAACGGACTTGAAATACTTACATCGGCTCTCGCCAACATCCCACTTGATCCAGAATATATTGCCTCTGCGCCAAATAATCTGAAGCAGTTTCTGACCCAAGTATAGTGCTGATCTTTTTCCCAAGAGTCTGACTTTGCAACAAAATTACCAATCAGGGACTCTAAGTTATTACGAATAAATTCTCTTAAGGATTTATCGGGTCGGTTTAGTGGCACAAGGAGGTCAAGGGCATCTTTGTCATTATCTACATGAATTTTATCATTAACCCTCAAGACAGAGTTTGTCGGAGATATCCGCGCAGGAAATCTGTCCGTGCCACCATATATTTCTTCTTTCCCCTCATACATAACATAGCTATCCAGCCCCTCACTTTTCATTTTTGGAATTTTGTACTCAAGCTTTTTAGAAGAATCGAGGATGAAACTCGAAACAACATCTCCAACATCATCATGTTGGTTAAAACTTAATTTTTCTACTTTTACCGCATTTGATTTGTCGTCCATAAATTCATCCAAAAAGGTTTTATACATACTTTGAAATTCGCTCAAATAAAATATCTCGGGTGGAATACTCTGCCAGAAATTGAATGTGACCGCAGTCGTTAATCCCAATGAATTGCCTTCACTGTTTATTTCAACGCCGGCTTTTTTAAGTGGATGAATTAATTGTTGCAACTTATCGCCGACAGTTAATGATAGAAATTTTTCGGAAATACTCTTTATACATTTATTACCGAGGCAAGTGTTCAGGGCGGCTAGGGTAAAAGTTGCTGGTAAAATATTTTTATCTCCAAACATTTCATATAGCTTTTCGTAGTAAATTGGGGTCTTTGATAAATATTTCTCCAAATACTTTGATCCTTTTTCCGTAAGAAAATAAAAGGTGGTCGCCTGCTTGAGATGGCGAGCCTTGCCCATAATTTTTTTGCCATAAGCCGGGTTGGCCTTTTTGTCTATCAGGCCCAAGCTACTGCCTAAATAAACCAATATTTTCGCACTATCGTAAAAGTTATGAACACAGCTATAGTCATTTGGATCAAGGCCGACATTCTTCCATTCTCCTGCGACATCTGTATTACCATTTCGCAATCCCTCAAGTATTGATTTGATTCTTTTTACTTCGGACACACCCTCACTTTGTGAAGCAAAAGCCGTTACGATTAACTGAAATATACACTGCGGCTCTAAAGACAAGTTATAGAGCAGCCATATAAATGGCCGAACTCTAAATTTTGCATCTCGATAAACCGGGTCATCGTTAACAGAGTAAAAAGTAAAATTAGCCAAGGATTCCAAAAGCATCTCTTCTTCGGAATTACCATCACAAAATGACGGGAAATCGCCACTGAAATTAGTATAAATCTTTCCTAAGTCAGTAATGCGGTATTCACCTTTTTTCACCCTCGTGACAAGGCCCAGAAATCTAAATAATCGCATGAGCATGCGGGCGTTCGTAATGTAAGAGACATCCCCGATGCTTTTTCCTTTGTAGGCGGCGATGTATTTATCGCCTTTTAAACCCAGGACATTTATTGAGCCAATTTTGGCCATTTTTTCACCAAGCGTTTTGTCATTAAAAGTTTGATCGCTGCTCTCATTCTGAACAGTTAGGGCAATCTTAAGAACCTCGCGAATTTCACGAGGATCGGTCTTAGAACGAGGAAACCAAATTACTTTCGGGTATTTCCGAACAGATTTTTTACTCGTTTTAACTGCAAATTGAGAGCCACGCCTCGAGGTTTTCTTTAACATATTTACACTTGCAACGATAGCAAAAAAGTGGTCATGTGTAAATCTTTTGTTTGCAACAGTTTTATGAGCTAAAGCTGCGCTTACATTGAGTCGCAAAAAGTGTTATAAAAGAGAAAAGTGCCGCTCTCGGCGACACTCATCCCATCTGGCTCCGGCGGCAGGATTCGAACCTGCGACCTGGGGATTAACAGTCCCTCGCTCTACCGCTGAGCTACGCCGGAACGATAGATTTTAAAAACTCTTTTCCATACCCGCTTTTTAATTGTTTTTCACGGACACGGGCCTCGGCTCTCGTTTTGAAGTTCTCTTTATAAAACAGGTGCCAAGGTCTGTATCCCTTTGTAGAAAAAACCAATCCTGAATTATGGTATTTTAATCTTTGCTCAATCCTGGCAGTTAACCCAACATAAATTCTGCCATCTTTTTCACTTTTTAAAGCATAGACTGTAAACATTCTTCAACCCTTCGCTCCCTGCCTGCCGGCAGGCAGGTACCATTGAGCTACTGCGGAGCATGAATACTCAAAATTCTGCCATCTTTTTCACTTTTTAAAGCATAGACTGTAAACATTGTTCAACTTAAGCTACGCCGGAATACTAAAATTTTACCAAAAAATTTACTGCCTGTAAAATGAAAATATGCCCTCTACCCTTCGCGAACATAAATGGCTGTGGCTAATGATTGTCATATATTTTGTCGTCTTTGCCATTTTAAGTAGCCTTAGGCACTACAATTTCCAAACCCAAACTTGGGATATGGGAGCATTTGTCCAGACCTTTTGGAATACCACCCAAGACCGGATCATGTTTAACAATCTCGAGGAGGCCAAAAACCACTTAGGGGTGCACATGAGCCCGTTTTTGTTTTTGCTCGTTCCTGGTTATGCGCTTTTCCAAAGCCCTTACTATTTATTGATTATCCAAACCCTCGCCTTGGCCTTGGCCGCTTGGCCTTTGTACTTATCTGTACTCCGTATCCTCCAGAGCCGGAAGTGGGCTTTGGTTCTTGCGGCCGGCTATCTTCTTTATCCGCCTCTGCACTGGGTCAATCTCTTTGACTTTCACGAGATTGCGTTTTTTCCGCTCGTGATGCTTACGGCTTTGTACTTTAGTGAGAGTAAACGCTGGGGTTGGATGGCGCTGTTTTTAATCTTGTCAGCGAGCATTGAAGAAAACGCCATCCTCGCGGTACTGTTTGTTGGTTTTTATCTCCTAGCAAAAAAAGAATACAAAATTGGTTTTCTGGTAGTCTTGCTTTCCGCCATTTATTTTATCCTGACGGTAAAAGTCTTGATGCTTGCTTTGGGCGGAGGGCTGCTGCGTCTTGACCGCTACGTTCATTTGGGAGAAAGTTTTGGCGAAATCGCCAAAAATCTTGTTACTAATCCCCAGCTTTTTATTGAAACTATCCTTGTTAAATCCAAACTTCTTTATGTTTTGTGGCTCCTGTTGCCAGTGGCATTCTTGCCGCTGCTCGCGGGGCCGGGGCTGATTCTTGTTGTGCCTGGCTTCTTGCAAAACCTTTTAACTTTTTTTGAGTTTCAATTTTCCAGTTTCTACCAATACGACGCGATTCTTATTCCGGGCATTTGGGTAGCTGCCATTTTTGGTTTAAGATTTTTCTTGCAACACTTCCCGAACAGAGAAAAGTTAATTACGGTCTGCTTTCTGCTCGCCGTAATTTTGAGCTTTACTTTTCGCTCGCCTCTTAATCCTCAATCTTTTCCTCTGGACCTATTTCGCACTACGGAGTACTGGGAAACGTTTCGGCAAATGGTAAAACTTGTGCCGCCAGATGTTTCTGTGGCAGCCCATACCAATCTGGTACCCCATCTTTCCCACCGCAAACATGCCCACATGCTGGGCCGCGAGCCATTTGCTGTGGATGTCGTACTTTTGGACCTGGGTGACCGATTTGGTTTTTCTGACCCGCAGAGTTTTCAAAATTATGTGGATAGTTACTTAAATACTGGTCGCTACGAAGTTACGAAGCTTAATGACCGGTTTGTGATGCTCATTCGCGCAGATTTGAAATAGCAAGACCCTCGCAGAGTGCTCTTCGCTACTCGCGAGGGTCTTAAGGTTTTCCTTCAAGCTTTCGGGACATGATTTTTTCCATCCCAGGCCATGGCGAGCCAAGTGCCGACATAACCTCCGAAGGCCGCGACAGGGATAAGCCACTTGTGCTCTACGTAATTCACAGTCACATAGCCGTCTAATAAGATGAGGAACAGGGCCAGACCTGAAGCAGGCTGATTTTTACTCTGATTGATGCGCCGCACGCAAAGCGTAGAGGTGATATCTTGGACGACCCTTGCGGCGAACACTGCCAAGACCTTAAAGACGATGGGTAACATTGATCCCCCCTTTCCTTTAAGTTTTTGGTGTTGTCTTGTGAACTGGTTTAGGATTATAATATAACCAAGCCTTAATTTTTAAGCAATCAATATGTCCGAAAAAATCAAAAACTACCTTGGGATTGCGATTATTATCGGGATTCTCGCGCTTTCTGCGGCAGCCGCGGTGTACGCCCGGGCCTTTAGCCGCGCAAGTGAACCCGCCTCTTTCCGGAGTTTCTTTGTCTCGGGCGAAGGCCAGGCAGTCGGAATTCCTGATGTCGGGAAGTTTAGTTTTAGGGTAATCACTGAAGGGGGCAAAGATCTTGCGAATCTCCAGAAAGAAAACACCCAAAAAACCAACAAGATTATTGAATTTGTGAAGTCCCGGCAGGTTGAGAGCAAAGACATCAAGACCATTGGGTACAATGTTGAACCGCGTCAGCAGTATTTTCCTTGTCCAGGGGGAGGCATAGCGGAATTTGAAAAAAATGTCTGCCCGCCGCCAGAAATTGCCGGCTACACAATTACACAACAAGTTTTGGTCAAGGTTCGCGATTTCCAAACGATTGGGGACCTCTTGGCCGGAGTAGTGGAGCGGGGGGCTAATTCTGTCTCGCAGCTTTCCTTTGAAGTAGACGATCCGACTGCAGTGCAAAATGAGGCCCGGGAAGAGGCCATAAAAAAAGCCAAGGACAAGGCCCGCGGACTGGCCAAAGCAGGCGACTTTGTCTTGGGAAGACTTTTATCGATTCAGGAGAACGGCGGTGGCATCCCTTACTATGGGTATGGCGGCGCGGGAGCGGAGCTGGATGCCAAAAGGGCATCTCTGGCAGTTTCGCCAACCATTGAACCCGGCTCCCAGGAAGTTACGGTTAACGTAACCTTGCAATACGAGATAAAATAGTGTATAATTCAGTTATGGTCATAGATACCACCACTGATTCCCCAAAGAAAGTGATTTTGCTTGCAGTCCTGGTGCTTCTTGTGCTGGGGCTGGTTTTTGTTATCTACCAAAAGATTGTAAGCAGCCGCTATACGCCGTCAGTTGACTTTTCAAAAAGTCAGGCAGCAGATTACGGTTATGGCTACGGCTTGCCCCGAGGGAAACTTAGTTACAGTGTTCAGGGCTGGGATCCCTCCCTCCAAAAATGGAAAGTCCAAGTCAACTATGTCCTCCACAATGTACAAAACGGCTCTTTGGTAAAAGGGCGCAACGAGGTGGTAGCTAATAATCTTTCCGGCTCGGGTATCATTTTGCAACAGCTCGATCCAAGAAGCGTCACCAAGTATGCGCTGTATTCTCTGCCCAACGGGGGAGGGCGGCTGCTGGACAAGCTCACGATCATTCTCCCCCCGGCCCCGGGCTACGGCTACTGACAGGCGTAAAGGTAAAAGTTTTCCGTAAGCCGCCGCAAGCAGGGAACAGTCTCGGCAAATCCCGGCAGAGACCGGCTGTAGAGGTAGAGGGGCGGATCATAGCTTTGCAGGAATTGATTTTGATCCCGCCCCGCCCAAAACGCGACCCAGTCTTCATAGGTGTGAGGATCGGCAAACATTCCGGGCGCAAAGACGGTAGCGGCGGCAGAGGGGAGAAAGCCCAAAATCCACGGGGCATCATCCGATGAAATTGCGAGAATGGTGCCGGTTTTTTCGAAATCTTTTACTTCCTCAATTTCGCCGCGGCTCATCAGAGGTTCGAGGTTTGCAAAATAGGTGGTGAGGTTCAAGCCCATTGCCGCGAAGAACAAAACCAAGATAACTTTTGAAAGCCGGGATTTGTAATCCAAAGTCCCCAGAAAATACGCCGCGTAGCAGATAAGCCCCAGGTCAAGATAGATAAACATCCGGCGATAAAACGGCATTTTCAGGATTATCCAAAAAACACATACCCCGGTAAATATCGCAAACAGCTGGTGTTTTTTTGCTGTCAAGGAAATAATGAGACCAGCTCCTGCCAAGATGGCAACTGGCCATAGAATTGCTACGGCGCTTTGATTTTCGAGAAAGATTCCGATAATGCGGTTTGGATTCGGGTAAGCAAAAATTTTTTCAACGAAATGTATTAATTTTGCTCCCGCCAGTTGGGCAGTGAGCACGAGTCCAATCAAAAGCAGGCCTAAACGTCGTGGCCGGGGATTTTTCAGTTCTATATAGCAAAAATATAAAAATAAAGTTATGCCCAAAACCAAGAAGGTGGTCCGGTGGGTGACAAAAATCAAAAAACTAACGATCGCGGTCAGCGCATATTTTTTTTCTTCTAGAAACTTGAAAACCAAAATCAAGAGTGGCAGGGCGAGCGCGGTTTTGAGCAAAAACATTGTGAATGTTTCGGACTGGATAATTGAAACAGCCGCGAGTAAGCCCGCAAAAAAAGCCGCTAGTTTGCTGGTTTTGCGAAGGTAAAAATAAAATGCCGCCGGAAGGAGCAGGGATGAGAGAAATTGCACGGAATTCAGCGCCGCCTCCGGGCCGAGATGCAGGGGTTTTAACAGAAAAAACAGCAAGCTTTGATAAGTTCCTTGAATGGCATCCAAGAGTGCGGAGACGCGAAAGCCCTCTAAATTTTTGAAGGCGTATAGATACAAGCCGTAATCATAGCCGTAAGCCGCGAGCGGGGCTTGGAGAAGGGGGACGAGGCGCATCAGGACTGTGGCAAGGATGATGAGAAAGACGGGCCCGAGTTTTTTCACCCCGTTGGAAAACGTCATATAGGGGTATTATATCAAAAGCCTTGAGCTGTTGGGTTTTTTTCAAATTTCTGCTAGTATTAAGCTTAAGAGAAATTTATGAATCAATTTGAGGAGTCAAAAGGCAAGCGCGAGCGCGATACGAGGCTCATAAGCGCGAAGCGAAAAAAACTGGTAAGCGTCTTTTTGTGGTTGTTATTTGTCGCCGCAGTCGCGGCTGGAAGTTATGCCTTGGTTGTCTATTCAAAGAAAGCCGAAACCCGCAAACCGGGAGCCGAGGTTCCGGACCAAGGAGCTTTGCATATTGGGATAGGGCAAGAGCACGAGCCGTACAATTCCAATCCGCCAACGTCTGGGTCGCACTACGGCGAGCCGGCGAAGTGGGGAATTTACGATCAGCCGCTTCCCGATGAACAGCTTATTCACAATCTCGAACACGGCGGCATTTGGATTTCTTATCGTGATTCCGCAAATCAAG
>CAYPVQ010000027.1:0-12225 GCA_964414215.1 uncultured Candidatus Saccharibacteria bacterium
AGGTTAAATTTTCCCGGCACTTGCAGTGGGATTGCTTCGTCCCGCCAGCCAGCGGGACTCGCAATGACCCCCGGGTTTATGGATTTTGATATTTCTAGACAATTTTTATCCAGAGGATTATAAACTAACGCTCCTCCTAGCTTAATTCTTCGCGCAAATTCTAGAAAGGCCGCTTTTATATCATCTAAATCCCTATAATAATCCAGATGGTCGGGCTCAATATTGGTAATCACTGCTATATCGGCTGAATAATTCAAAAACGCACGACGATACTCGTCAGCTTCCAAAACTAAATATTTACTCTTGCCAGCTCTGGCATTAGAATTCCAAGCCAAAACTTGGCTGCCGACCACGGCCGACGGATCAAGCCCAGAGCGCTCCAAAATCCAGGCAATCATGGCCGTGGTTGTAGTCTTGCCATTAGTGCCCGCGACCGCAATGACTTTCTTGTCAGAAGCGAACTGGGCTAGAGCCTCTGGATAGGAAAGCTCTGCTATCTCAAGCTGCCGGGCGCGGTTTCGCTCGGGGTTGTCTTCTGGGACCGCTGACGAATAAATAAGTAATTCTGTATTGGCGGGCAAATTTTCTGGGCGGTGGCCAATAGTAACCGAAATCCCCTCGTTCGAAAGCGCTAGAAAAATCTCTGATTCTGTAATATCCGAGCCGGATATTTGTTTTCCCGAAGCGCGCAACAGCCTTGCCAGAGCCGAAATCCCAATCCCGCCAATCCCCACAAAAAAGATATTTTTCGCGTCTTTAAGCTCCATGATTTTTGCGCCAGTTAAAATCGCGGATCAGTTTCTTGATTTCCGGAGCTGCGGCAAGAGTTACCCGGCGTCCTTCGCGGAGCATCTCTGCCGCACTCTCAAAATCAATTTTCCCTAAGTGCTTGACATTCGGGCTAATCATGTAGTCACAATCTTTAATGATGCCCCGTTGTTTCCCTCGCTGCACCCGGGAAATGTCTAAAGCCTTACCAAAAATCGAAAACAGGCCCGGATTGGCAAACTCACTTTCTTCCAAAATATCGGATTGATTGTAGTAAATAAAATCAAGAGATTTGCTAAATATCCGGTCCAGGAAATCGTGGATTTCAATATAAAGTCTCACGGGCAAGCTTTTACGCAAAAAATTATATCCTTTACGCACCTGGATAAATTCTTTGAGAAAGATATGTTTGGTGGTAGCAATATCCACCCCAATGACGAGATCCGCCCCCATTTCTTTGGCTTGGGTGGTGGGAATGATGCTAAAAAGCCCGCCATCAACCAAAAGTTTGTTGCCCCATTCCACCGGTTCAAACACGCCTGGCACGGCGCAACTGGCTTGCCCAGCTTTAAGCAAATTCCCCAGAGTCATAAGCACGGGCTCGGCCGTACGAATATCAGCACAAACAAAGCCGAGGCGCGGCTGCACGTCTTCAAATTTTTTGTCACCAGTATATTGATGAAACCACTGGGCAAATTTCTCGAGGCGAAGGAGTCCCTTGCCGCTCTTGTCAATCTCGACCATCCCCAGAAAAAAAGCTTTATTTAGTTTCATCCAGTCCTGCTTCAAATTTTCCATAGTCCCACAGGCAAAACTCGCGGCAATCAAGGTTCCCGAAGAGCAAGCCGTAATATAATCAATCGGGATCTCGCATTCCTCCAGAACTTCCAAAACCCCAATGTGGGCAATGGCCCGGCCGGAGCCGCCAGACAAAGCTAAGCCGATTTTTGGCCGGTCAGGATTGTTCACCCCGTTAGGAATCCTATGGAGATTTCTAACGGGGTTCATGCACAAATTTAATTAATAATTTGGCAATTTGCGTGGCACTGTTTGCGGGCATCAACCGTTTAATATTTTGCTGCAAAGTTTCCTGCAATTCTTTGCTCCACAAAATTTTTCGCACTAAGTCTACCAATAATTCTGGGGTTAAAAATTCCTCAAAGACCGCCACCGCACTTCTCCGAAGCGAGAGCAGTCTGACATTGTCTTCTTGCGGACTTTGCGGGAGAGGTACCAAAATTGCCGCTTTGCCAAGGTGTATAAGTTCAGTGATTGTAGACATGCCGCCGCGACTAATTACTAAATCTGCAATTGCATAGGCATGTTTTAATTCTGGGCCTAAAAAATCAAAAGGATGATAGTGCGGATGGCTAATAACCTTGGGGGGCTTAAACCTTGCTCCCGTGACGTGGATGATCTGCACATATTTTAATAGTTCAGAAAGAGAAGCTAAAACCACTTGGTTTAATTTGGCCGCACCAGTAGCTCCTCCCAACACCAAAACTGTTGGATAGTCCTTGTTTAACTTAAAAAGTTTAATGGCCGCTTGCCCACTGCCACTCAAAATATCTTCTCGCACCGGGTTTCCGGTAGTAAAAACCTTGGATTTCGGCAGTTTGGCAAAAAGTCCGGATCCTTCTGGTAAATTTTTACCGGTATAACTAAAAGTGGTAGTTACGGCAGCGGCAACCGGGGCGGTAAGGGAAGTGGAAAGCAGCAGCCGAAAGTCCTGCTGATGAATAATTACTGGGACTTTGAGGATAAAGCCTGCGTAAGCCATCGGGACTTGCACAAAACTTCCCGCGCCAAAAATCACATCCGGTTTAAATTTGTGTATGAGCCGCAGTGACTTCAAAAACCCAAAAAGCGTCTTAAAGATGTCTGTAAAATTTAAAAGACTAAAATACCGCCGCCATTTGCCAGCCGGAATAGTGAGATAAGTTAAAGAGAGAGAGCTTGACTCGACTATTTTTTTTTCAATACCAGTTTTGGTGCCGACTAAAAAAAATTGGGGCTTCGGAGCTAATTCTTTTAGCGCTTCGGCCACAGCCAAAAGTGGTGCCACTGGTCCTCCCGTTCCGCCACCGACAAGAAAAATTTTCATAAACTATACCTCATCTAGAGCTCTTCTGCGGACTGCTTATAAATTCCCAAAGTCTGCTGGGCGGTAGCTTGCCAATCATACTTTTTTGTATTCTCCCTCCCCTGCTCCAAGAGTCTCTTGCGAAGATTCTCATCTGTCAAAACCAAGTTAATTTTCGCTCCCATATCTTCTACATTTTCTGGATTAAAATATATCGCCCCCTCGGCCAAGACTTCATGCAAGACGGAGATGTCTGACGCTGCCACTGGAACTCCTGAAGCTTGAGCCTCCGCCCCAATTAGCCCAAAGCCTTCGACTAGCGAAGGTAAAACAACTGCCACCGCCCCTTGATATAACCCTCGCAAATCTTCATCACTGACAAATCCCAAAGCCCGCAAATCCTCGCGATTTTTTATTCCAAACACCGCCTTCTTGATTTCGGGATAAAAGGGATCAATTTTGCCAGCAAGCACTAATTGATAATCGTGGCGATACCGCTCTTTTAGTATATCAAATGCTTGGGCCAAGCGGGGCAAATTTTTATATTGCCGCCAAACACCCACAAATAAGAAATAGGGTTTAGTGATTTTGTACTCTTGCTTCAATAAGTTAATTTTTTCCGGGGTAAGCCTTTGCAAGAAGGAAGAATCAACTCCTTCATAGACCACTTTGATCTTCTGGGGACTTGCCCCATAGGTGTTTAAGAGATCGGCTTTGGTACTTTGAGAAACCGCAATGATTTGGGCAGCGCGGTTTACTGCTGCCAGAATTACCAAGCGATAAGCGAGCCGGTGAAAAAACCGGGACTTTTTCTTGCCCGGAAAAAAATGATGGATGAGGTCGTGAATGGTCACCACAAATTTCCCCGGATAAACTATTGGCACATTAAAACTGGCAAAATGCACCAGATCGAGTTTTAATTTTAGCAGCTCCCAGATGAAATATGACTGCTCAAACAAAGAATAGTAGGAAGAATGAACTTTTACAAATTGGAAATTGGGATTTGGAATTTGTTTAGAAATTAGAAATTTGGAATTAGAAATTTTGTTGACAAGCAAAAAATACTTATTCAGTTTGTCCAGTTTGGCAAGGTGGACTACCAGTTCTTCCACATACCGCCCGATCCCCTCCCCTGTCCCCGCCATTCTACAATCTATTCCGATGCGCATATTCTCTTAAATAATTCTAAAGTTTGCTTCGCGGTTTTTTCCCAAGTAAATTCCTTGGCCGCTTGCAAACCTTTATTTTTTAAGCTTTGATAAAGCCGCTCATCCTCTTCTAAGGCTAGCATTGCTTCGGCTACCTGGGAAGGGCGAAACGGATTAACCAGAAGCGCAAAATCAGAAGCAATCTCTGACAAACTGGTAGCAAAACTGGAAATTACCGGCAATCCGACGCTGGCCGCCTCCAGTACCGGAAAGCCAAATCCTTCGTAAAAACTCAAGAAAAGAAAACCGAAAGCGTCTGCAAAAAGCCTTTGTCTTTCTGCTTCACTGGTATTCTGTTTAATGAATATCTGGCCCCGCAATCTTGCCGGGATTTTAAGTTTGGTTTTCCAGCCCGCACTGCCTGCCAAGAAAAGCGGACGCTTCACTCGGCTTTGCCGGTAATATGCCTCGTATGCCTCGAGAACGGCCGCAACGTTCTTGCGCGGCTCAAAAGTGCCGAAATATAAGAAATAATTTTTATTCATTGGGGTCCTTCCGCCAAAGGCGGATCCGCCTACGGCGGAAAAGGCCTCCGCTACATGAACTCCCCCCTCCCCCTCTTTGATTTCCGCCAGAGGCGGATCCTCCTTGGGAGGAAAAGAGGGGGTGAAGGGGGAGTTCTGGTTTCCACATCCAGGATAAATCACCTCAATCTTGCTTTCCGGCACCCCGTACAAATCAATTAAATCCTGCCGGGTGTTTTTTGAAACAGCTACAATTTTCGCGGCTCTCCGAGCCGCCTGCCGATAATTCATAAACTGATGCCACAGCCGCTGCCGCATGGTAAAAAATTCAGGTATGACTTCAAAGGACAGATCATGAAAAGTCACAACGAGTGGAATATTCTTGGAGAGCGCGGCCACCCGCCAGTGCGGGGAAAAAAACAGGTCAACTCCGCCGAGCATTTTATCGATCTTTGGCCAGCCAAGGAATCTCTGCGAGGGCATAAATAATTTGTTGGGATATCGAAAAAGTTTGTATTTGACATTCCCCCTCACCCCTGCCCTCTCCCCCTTCTGGGGGAGAGGGAGAAAGGGTGAGGGGCCAAAAGAGTTCCCAAACAACACATACTCATTTTCTTTATCAATCACAAATAAAGTACGGAGGAGATTCGTAATGTACACTGGAACTCCCGTAGTCTTGCCCTCCATTAGCGCGCGAATATCAATTCCAATTCTCATGACAATATATATATGCCGATAAACCTGTCCTCGACTCCGAATCGGGGATCGGCAATCCGCCTGAGGCGGACTGCCCATTTATATAGCCGAGATAAAATCTACAATTTTGTTCTTAAACACTTCCTTATCAAACCGCAAAGCATGTTCACGGGGGCTTTGTCGATCAAAACTTAGCTTTTCAAAATTTTTCACTGCCCTAACGATTGCCTCAACACTTTGCTCTCCAAATAACACACCATCTTTGCCGTCTGTGATGAACTCAGCAGTTCCGCCTTTGGCAAAACCGATCACCGGCGTCCCGCAGGCCAAAGCTTCTAAAACCATGATCCCCGCGTCTTCCAGGGCCGGAAAAACAAAGGCCTTTGCTTCGGAATAGAGTTTTCTTAAATCTTCATCTGTAACCCGGCTCAAAAATTCGATATTCTTTTGCGCTTGGTGCTTTAAATTTTGCGATTGCGTCCCCTCGCCCGCGACTTTCAAAGGCAATCCAAGTTGATTGAAAGCCTCAATAACCAGGTCAATTTTTTTGTACGGCTCGAGCCGGGAAGCAGTGAAGTAGTAAGAACTCCCCCTCCTCTCCCCCTCTTTAATCAAAGAGGGGGAAGGGGGAGTTCTAGGCACTGGCCGAAAAAAGTTAGTATCAACCGGCGGGTAAATCAGTTCGCTTTCTCGGTCGTAATACTGCTTGATCCGCTCCCGGACGGTTTGGGAATTGGCTATCAGAGAGTCTGGCTTTTGGGCCGCATCATAATCCCAACTTCGCAAATAATGCTTCAAATATGATTTTACCATGGGTTTGAGGATGACGGAGATACTCGCTTGCGCAACGTAAGAATCCAAATCCTGCCACAGATACCGGGTAGGGGTGTGTATGTAACAGATGTGAATTGTCGGCTTTTCCACAATAATCCCTTTGGCAAAGGCCGAAGAATCAGAAACCACGAGGTCATAGCCTGAAAAGTCAAAACTCTCAACCGCCCGCGGCATCAAGGGCAAAAGCCATCTATAGTTTTTCACCCCACCGGGAAGTCTTTGTAAAAAACTTGGGCGAATATCCCACATTGCAAAAACACCTTGGGTTTTGGTTTCGTCGTAGACCAAGGTGTAAACTGGGGCCTCGGGGAAAAGTTCGTGAAAAGCTTCAAGCACCCGCTCTGCTCCACCCAATTGCGTCAAAAATTCATGGACCAACGCAACCCGCATTTAGTAATCTGCCTCTAGCCGTTTGGTCAAAAGTAAAACAAAGGTTTTGAAAATAATATGAAGGTCTAGCCATAACGACCAGTTCTCAATATAAAATAAATCGAGTTTAATTTCTTCTTCAAACGGTAACTGGGGATTGGAGAATTGATTAATTTGTGCAAGACCGGTCGCTCCTGGCTTGATTATAAAAATTTTCTTGTACTGATTTTCAAATTTCTCTACTTCTTTAACCATGTGGATGCGTGGACCCACAAGGCTCATCTCTCCCCTCAAAATGTGCCAAAGCTGGGGCAGTTCATCAAGTTTCGTGCGCCGCAAAAATCGCCCAACCTTCGTCACCCGCGGATCATTTTTAATTTTGACGTAAGGGCCTTCCCGAACGTTTCGAAGCTCAAGCTCCTGTCGGATTCTATCCCCTGCTTCTGTCCCTTCCGAAAGTTCGATGTGCATCGAGCGGAATTTATAAAATTCAAGATTATGAAATGAGGAACCCCGCCGTTGGTGGAAAAAAACTGGACCGCGCGAGTCAAGCTTAATGAGCAATGAGATCAATATAAACACCGGGGAAAATAAAATTAGACAGACCCCTGCCACTAAAATATCCATGATTCTTTTGACTACCTTTCCCCAGCCATCAAGCTTCGTAGCACGCAGGCGGATAACCGGCATACTGCCAATCACATCTGTTTCAATATTTGTGCGGTGGGTTTCAAGAATGCTTGGCAAATAATTAAATTTGATCCCCAGTTCTTCACAAAGATTAACCAGACTCAAGACCTGTTCATTAGGAAGTTCGGGATCAGTTTGCAAAAGTTCGTCAATGCGGTTTAGCCGATGAGTAGTTTCGATATCTCGTAAAAGCTGTGGCGAGTACTGCTTGCTGGCGACAATTTCGTAACCAAGATTTGAGTCAGTTTGAATCTCCTTGATGATCCTCGATGGATTAATGCCTGAAATCACAAACAGCCGGTGGCGGCCTGAACCAGTTGCTAAAAGCTGTCTTTGGATAGAAAGCAAAACTCCGCGGCTTAAACTCACCAAGAAAATTGTGAAAATCCAGCCCATCAAAATAATCAAGCGCGAGGGAAACAAATTGCGGTTAAAGAAAAACAGAATTACGACAATCATGAGTCCAGCGGAAACCGCGATTCCCACTTTGGCAATTTCCCGGACAAAACTTCGGGTGCTCTTTTGCGCGTAGAGACCGTTTAAGGCAAACAGGACATGTAAAAATGGGGCAGCGATTATGATTAATTTCAAAAATTCCCCGTAAGAAAGATCAAACAAGACCGGAATCGTTTCCACTTCATAGCGCAAAAAATACCCCAAAGACACGGCCAGCAAAACCATTAAAAAATCCACCGGGACCGAGATGACATTAAAAATTAGTTCTGATTTTTTCATAACTGCTAGGCTAATTATACCACAAATCCTAGCTTGACAATCACTGGTGCACTAAACAACCGGATGTCAAATAATCCACCAACCTGTTTCTCATCTGGCGCTTCTGACAATACCGTTAAAGTACACTACATAACGATCGTTATATACCAGACAAATGGAGAAAATTCAAAAGCCCTAAGCAAGTCTATAAGCCGAATTCTGTTCGTCCCGACATTACGTCGGGGTAGATAGTCATCTATCTTGGCCGCCTGTTGCCAGGCGGCTCATGCGCTCTACCTAATTTGAGCTTGCACTCAGGTAAGAGTTTGGCCGTTTCACTCTCTGCATTACTGCAGAGCTGCGCCCCTCTACTCCGTCCGCCAAAGGCGGACTTTGCTCGGGGCGCCCGCGACTCTTTCGAGTCTTGGCGTCTCTGTTCGCATCTCTATTCTCACGAACGACGGGTGTTACCCGCTACCTTTGGTTTTGATGACTCTTAAGGGGCCATCAAATCCCGAGTGTTCGGACTTTCCTCACATTTACGCTTCGCGTGAATCGCGGACTAGGACTAGAGCGGACAGTACACGGACATTCGCGGAAAAATCAACGTTAGTCTGTGTAAAGTCAGCATTTGTCAGCGATTTTGCGTAAGCAAAATGCGTAACTACCCAACTTACTTAGGGCAAAAAAATTCTAGCAAGAAAAACCTCGATTGTCAACCTCGTTAGACAATAATTGGCAAGATTGTAAATTAAGTATTGTCTAACGGGGTCAATAGCCGCTGAAAAGTTCGCTTCGGATATTTGCTTGCGCTACTCCCAAAGAGCCGAGTGCTTCGAAAATCGCGGCCACCATGGCTCCGGGGCCGACTACATAATAAACCGCAGACTCGTGGTCTGGCACATGACTCTTAATAAATTCGGCATCCATCCGCGCCTCGGTTAAAACCAGTCCAAAATTGGGATTAGTACTTGCCAAATCTTGCAGCTCTTCCCGAAAAGCGGTCGAGGCTTCATCTGGGTTTGCGTAAAGCAAAGTAATTTTATAGGGTAATTTTTTTTCCTGCACGAACTGCAGCATACTCATGTAGGGGGTGATGCCAATGCCACCTGCAATAAAAACTAACGGTTGCTTTGTATCCTGCGGCAACAACAAATCCCCCCAAAACCCCTCAACTTGGACTTCTGATCCTACGGGAAGATCTCGGAGGGTTTTTTTGAAGCCGCTGCCGCGATGCCGCATGGCAATGCGCAAAATTTTACCTTCACTTGGCGAATTAACTAGACAAAAATAACGAGATCGCCCACGAGGATCGGGATAAAGTAAATTAGGTACGGTTAATTTTAGATATTGTCCCGGCTCAAATTCTACTGCCTGCGGAAGCGCGAGGTCAACTAACATGGTATCCTTAGCAATATTTTGCCGCTCTTTTATTTTTGCTACCATGGCTAGATTATACCACATGCTCATGTTATACTAGCTTAAAAAAGTGATTAAACTTACCAGTGTCTGTAAAACTTATCAAACCGGGCGCTTAAGTTTTTCAGCTCTCAAAAATATCTCTCTGGAAATCCCAAAGGGAGAATTTTTAAGTATTGCCGGGCCTTCGGGCTGTGGAAAATCCACTCTCCTTCATCTCTTAGGGGGGCTTGATCGGCCCACCACTGGCAGCCTGGAGATTGAAGGAAGAAATTTGAACCATCTAAATGAGCAAGAATTAGCAAGCTTTCGCAATGAGAAAGTCGGATTCGTGTTTCAATTTTTTAATCTCTTGCCAAACCTTTCAGCCCTCGATAATGTAATTCTTCCCCTGATTTACTCTTCCCAAAAAATTGACCGCGGCAAAGCTCGAGAACTTCTTGATGCCGTAGGCTTAAAAGAAAAACTCAAGGCTAAACCAAGAGAACTTTCTGGCGGCGAACAACAGCGCGTAGCTCTGGCTCGCGCGCTAGTTACCGATCCTAAGCTCATCTTGGCCGATGAGCCAACCGGCAACCTTGACCAAAAAACTGGCGCGCAAATTCTCGATCTGCTTTTGAATTTCCACCAACAGGGCAAAACCTTGGTGGTAGTTACGCATGATCAAAGCATTGCCCAAAGAGCCAGCCACATTATTCACCTTCAGGATGGACAAATTGTATGAAATTCTTTTTTGATACAGTCAAAATGGCAGTTCTCTCCCTTTGGACGAGAAAAGTGCGAAGTCTCCTTTCGATCCTTGGCATCGTAATTGGAATCCTCACGATCACTGGTCTGCTGACTGTGGCCTTAGGAGTAAAGCAAGAGATCAAAAACTCCATCGAGGGCCTAGGAGCAAATCTCATTGGGGTCTTGCCAGGAAAAATTGAGGATGGAGGCGCTGCTAATTTTTTTGCTCAATTGGGTGCGAGTACCCTCACCGAAAAAGATTTTGAAACTATCCGGGACAAAATCCCGGAAGTCCAAAATCTCGCCATGGCCATGCCCGTAACTGGTACCGTAAAAAGTGCCGAGGGACAAAGTCTCCAAGCATTCATTATTGCTGGTTCGCCAGGCATTGAGCAAGTCCTAAATTTAAAACTTGCTCAAGGAAGCTTTATAAGCCGGGATTTTCCAGAGCAAAATGCCCGGGTTGCGGTCCTAGGTCACGATTTTGCCGAAGCCCTCTTCGGAAAAGCTGACCTCAAAGGGGATCGTATGGAAATTCGGGGAGAAAACTTTCGGGTGATAGGAATACTGAAACGTCAAAGAACAGGTTTAAGTTTTGGCGGCCCTGATCTAAATTCTTTAGTCTTAATCCCCTTGGAGACCGGCTGGCAAATTACCCAAACCAAAAGTATTTTTCGGATTATGATGCAGGCACCCGAGGCCTCGCGGGTTGAGACAATCAAAGTCCAAGTTAAAAATCTTATTTTAGAAAATCACCGTGGCGAAGAAGACTTTAGTGTACTGACCCAGGAAGATATCTTGGGATTAGTAAACCACATCCTCAACATTCTTACAAAAATGTTAGCCGCGATTGCCGGAATCTCACTTCTGGTTTCCGGGATTGGGATTATGAATATTATGCTCGTGACTGTTCGGGAGCGGACCCGCGAGATTGGCATCAGGAAGGCTGTGGGGGCAACCAGACTGGCAATTTTAGCTCAATTTTTAGTCGAGGCGGTAATTCTTACTTTTCTAGGAGGCATTGCCGCTACAGTAATCTACGTTTTGGGAATTCTAATTGCCAAAGGAAAATCACCAATATCTTTATCACTTGATCCGCTGATTATTCTGCTGGCACTGGGGTTTGCGGCAGCGGTTGGAGTAATCTTTGGCGTCATTCCTGCCTCAATGGCTTCGCGCAAAGATCCCATCGAAGCCTTGCGGTATGAATAGAATTTTCTATATTAAATAACAAAGGCACCTACCTAGCCTTAGTGGGGGTATTTTTGATATAATTTTGATGTTGCCAGGAATATTCCGGGATCGTCTAATGGTAGGACACCACCCTTTGGAGGTGGGTATGATGGTTCGAATCCATCCCCCGGAGCCAAATTGGATGATACGTTCGTATATTTGCGCCGCGGCTTCGAGAATCTCATTGGCATAGCCCTCGGTTGTGAAGAGATCGATATTTTTTTGACGGCCGTCGATTTAGTGTCAATCTTGTTTCAGTCCTCAATATTACTATGCGGCTCAATTCGGGCCAAATGAGCCGCAGGTATGGCTCAAAATGAGCTACAACCGTGCTTCTCCAACTAAGCCCCGCACTTGCTGAAAGAGGCTGTGTGTAATACTATTAAACCATTAGACGGATTAAATATCACTGAAGTGAAAATCTCTACCTCACCTTCACCAACTTGGCTTACCAGAAAAAACTTAAGGTTGGACAGGGTGAAATCGAATTTCTGGTAAACAAATGATGAAAAAAATAAAAAAATTCCTCAAAAAAAATCTCACAAACCTTGTTGTGCTTTTCGCGGCCGTAGGGGTCCTGGGCTATACAGTCTCGACAAATTCAAAACTTGCCCGAGATCAGACCCTTAGTCTCGCAAAGCTCAACCAAGAATTTGAGAAACTGACGACAAGTGTGGATTCGCAGCTCGAGCGGCTGGAAAAGCAAGTTTTGAAATTAAAGCAGGAAGGGTTTGTCGAACCAGACGAATTTCCCGAAATTGCTGGAAAAATCTCCATGTCAGTGGTCGTCATTGGTAATGCCAGGGAGGTAACCCGCTTGTCCGAGACTGGTGAAGCCATCGTGGTAAAAGAGGCCTCTAGCGGCAACGCCGTTGGCACCGGCTTTTTTGTGAGTAACGACGGCGTAATCGCCACAGCAAAACATGTGGTCGAAACAATTGGCAAAGATGAACTCGTGGTAAAAACGATGAAAGGTTCGACGACCTACCCGGCCGAAGTAATCAAGATAGATGACCGC
>CAYPVQ010000027.1:12235-12869 GCA_964414215.1 uncultured Candidatus Saccharibacteria bacterium
TCCGACATCGCCCTCCTAAAAATTCAAAAAGCTGATACGTCCTCAATCGAGCTCGGCCACGACGAAAACCTGAAAATCGGAGAGGAAATAGGCTTCTTGGGCTTTGCGCCCCAGGCAGGAGTGACGAGTCTCCTTGCTCACCACGGAGTGGTGTCCTCAAAAGGAACAGACCAAAAGGGCAACCGCATTTTTACCATCAATGCGTTCGTGAACCGCGGCAATAGCGGCGGCCCGGTATTCTCGCTCAAAACTGGCCGGGTTCTAGGGCTAATGAGCTCCCGGCAGAGGGATACGGGAAGCGACCGCTACATCACACTGCCGCCGGGGTTTAGCTCGGGGTTTCGGGTTGGCAACACTGATCCTCTAAAATTAAGCGTGGACCTCCATAACGAGACTCTGAAAGCAGTGGGGGAAGTATCCCAAGTGGGAATAGGAGTAGTTCACTCGGCCGATACAATTCGCTCACTTCTAAAAAAAGACTAACTCCATTTATAGCAAACGTGCGGCTCAATTCGGGCCAAATGAGCCGCTCAACGGACATGCCGATCTGCAACACTCGTGGCCGCGGCGGCTTCGGGCTTAATAAATATTTCATAACCATAACCTCTGACCATCCCGGTAATTTCTTGCACCA
>CAYPVQ010000028.1:0-11856 GCA_964414215.1 uncultured Candidatus Saccharibacteria bacterium
CTTTTTGGTTTTAAATAAGAATACAAATACCCCCACCAGCGCCCAAAACTGACTAGCCAAAAAAATCCGCGACGCACTCCCCACGATTCCGGTAATCTCGCCAATCTCCCGTTCAATTATCCAATGATAAGCAGTTGCGACTCCGGGGAAGCCGTAGGTGAACCAAACAAACAAGATTAAGGTCTTGGCCGCGATTATCACTATTGCGGCCGCCAAGATTTTGAATAAATTCTCTATGGCCTCGCGCGATCTAATCCCTGCCAAAACCGCCGGCAAAATCGCCAGATACAAATACCCATTGACATCGAGAAAAACATTTTTGAGCCCGTAGCCGCCAAAGTACCCATAAACCGCACCAGCCACTATTACCAGTAACAACACCCAATAACTCGATCCCAGGTTGTCATTCTGAGTCCCGCCCCAGCGGGGCGAAGAATCTCTTGATCCTTCAGGCTGACGCAGGTCAGCCCTCAGGATGACATGCTTGTACAACCATGCTAAAAACACCGCCCCAAACACCACCATCCGGAGCGATATAAACTCATACTCCAACAACCTGCCTCTTGATCCCACAAACAGTTCTCCAAACAAAATATAAATCCCGTACTGCAGATTTTTAAGCGACAGCCAAAGGGTTAAAACCCCCACCACAAGCAGCAAAGGCAAACTCAAGCTTTGATAAACAAAAGCCAGGAGGGAAAGGATCTCGATTCCTCCCATGACCATCAAAGCTTTCTTAAACATACGGTTTGATCCGAAACTTAAAAAACTTTTGTAAATAGTCGAGAATTTTGGCGGCAAACAAAACCAAAGGCAAGATAATCCGAATGAGCAGCACTTCTAAAAAATTGCCATTTTTCTGAAAATAATAAATCAGACTTCGCGCCACCGCTCTTTTGCGATCAAAAACCTCCATTTGGGAAAACGCTTGCCCGCCCTGATGCATAATCACTGCCCGCGGGTAATATTTTACTTGATAACCAGCCTCCTTAACCCGCTTACAAAAATCCACTTCTTCATACCACAGCCAAAAATTTTCATCGAGGAACCCAAACTCCGAAATAATCTTGCGGCTGGTAAGAAGTGCGGCTCCCATGACCTGATCAACATCCGCAGTCTCTTCGTAAGAAAAGTCATCCATCAGATATTTATCCGGCCGCCAAAACCGGTGCAGACCGGCAAAGACAATTACGGAAGAGAAAATTCCGGGAAAGCGGCGCACGGAGCGCTGCACGCTCCCGTCCGGATTAACGAGTTTTGGGCCCACCACCGCCACCCCCGGATGATTTTCCATATACTCAACTAAATTTTGCAAAGCCCCCTCCCGAACTTCGGTATCAGGATTAAGAAGCAAAATATATTCGCCAGTCGAATTTTGGTACGCTAGATTATTACCTTTGGCAAACCCTAAATTTTTAAGGGAAGAAATCACGTGAATCCTTTTATTAGGGCCAAACAAATTTACCAGGGCATCGGTACTGCCGTCTCGGGAATAATTATCCACGATAATAATCTCGTAATCAAAGTCCGGCGGATATTTCAAAATCGAATTTACGCATTTAATCACGAGGTCTCGGGTATTCCAATTGACGATAAGGATAGAAAGCTTCATCTACTTTATCTCCCTCTCCCCTTGCGGCCTGCCTGCCGGCGAGGCAGGGAGAGGGCGGGGGTGAGGGGTAAATATTGATTTAACAAATTCCCAATCTTCTTTCCGCAAATACTGCATTAAAATAAGAATTCCTACATACAAGGCCGCATCTGCGGCAATCACCGCAAAAATATTGAGCTCTCTAATCAGCCACACTGCAAGCCCCATGACTGCAGATGCCGCCAGAGGAATGGGCGCGTATTTAAAAATGTCAAAACTGCTAAGCTTCCGGGAATAAAAAATATAAAAAACCGCAACCAATAAATAGGAGAGAACCGTAATCCAGGCCGAGGCCAAAATCCCAAACCGAGGCACCAGAATTATATTAGTCAAGACATTAAGCAAAGTCACTGCTCCCAAAATCCCCAAGGCCTTCCGCGTTTGCCGCACAATCATCATAACATTTGGCACGGCATAAATAAAAGTCAAAACCGTTGCCCAAATCAAAATCTGAAAAGGTAAAGTGGCGCCCAAATATCGTTCATCAAACAAACTTAGGATAATTTTATCTGCCAAGATCGTTGCTCCTACACCCAAGGGGATGGCTAAAGCTAGGAGGTAGCGATTAAGCCGATTAAAAGTTTGCCTGACCTCTGGGGTCTTAAGGTCGAATTGCGAAGATACATAAGGAAAAAGACTAATCGCCACTACGGCCGGAATAAAGGTCAAAAAATCCAAAAAACGATAGGCTGCAGAATATAAACCCACTTGCGTAAAGGGCAGGTAAAACTTTTGAATGACTACATCAATCTTGGCAATGAGCATTTCAAATCCGGAAATAAACGCAAACGGAACTCCCATCAAAAGCAGAGTTTTAAGCAGGGAGAAATCCAAAGTAAATTTCGAAGATGTAAGCCGCCTGGCAAACCACCAATAAATTATGAGATCCACAATCCCAATAATTGCGTAAAGCCAAAAAAGAAAAACCAAAGGTTTATTGAAAATCATGGCGGATACGAGCCACCCCGCATGAATTAAAGTATTGGCAAAATTTACCACGGCTAAAATATGGAGGCGCTGCCAAGCTTGCACAATTGCGGCATAGGGTATGGCCAGAGACCCTAAGAACAGGCCAAATCCGGCCAATCCCATGGCAGAGCGGAGATCTGCCTCATAGTGCAGGACGCGCGGGATCACAAAAAACAAACCGAAAACCACGAGGGAGAGAAAAAATTGGGCCACCATAAAGTTGCCTAAATAGATCGGCGCCGCATTTTTGTCCTCGCTAACTTTTTTGATCACAAATCGCGAAATGCCAAGGTCTATGAGCAAGGAAAAAATCGTGTAATAGGCCAAAACCAAAGAAAACTTTCCAAACTCTCCCGGGCCCAGATAAGTAACCAAACGAACATAAACTAGAAATAAAATAACTCCAGAAATGATCCTGGAGAAGCCAAGGGAGAGAATATTTTTGCCGATGCGCGAAGACATAAAGAAATTATAGCATAAAATATAGGGACACCACCTGTCTAAGGCAGTGCCCCGCATCCATCTGTTTATGAGCACTTCTCCTCTGGAGACTCGCGTTCGAAGAGCACTGCTCTCAAACACCACTTGCCGTCCCTCCACCAACGGACTATCACCGCATAGAGGAATGGCCTGTCGCGCGACGTCAAGGCCTCTATCTTGAGGATTGGGTTTTGAGTGTTGCCATCCACCAGTACCGTACGATGAAACCAAAAACCAGGCGTATTTTCAAAACCTCTCACGCGACTTTCTTCCTCGACTAGTTTTACGCGCTGGTCCATGTCCCGTGTCCCTTCTACACAGCGCGCAAGTGCGGGATCACGAAAAGGAGAAGCACGCCCAAGCAAAAGTTCAAGCACGTACTGCTGGTTGTCGATTATTCCCCGCGACCATCCCACTGCTTTTGTCCTGCTCATAGCACCCCCTAAAAATTTTGTTGGTTCCTGTTGAAAACAGTATATATAATCCCGCACAATCCCACAAATTAGTCCGCTTCAACTTTTGACGTTTTTTAATCGGCTCATTTCTTTGCCTGCCCGCCTGCCTGCCTCTGGCATGGCCTTTGGAGGGAAGTGAGCCGATTTCAATTTGCCCTGGTGAGCCGTTTTTTGGCAAAATTTGTTAGGCGTCAGGCTCGGACAGCATATGTCCTCGGCCTTTGTGTTTTGCGGAGCGATCACCTCCATTGACTCATTTTTGGCGATCGCCAAAAGGGCCCGAGAACACTTGCCATACCCGTACCTACAGTGGCGACTCCAGCAAAGCCAGGATATGAACCTGGGGTAGACTTGATGTTCACCTCAAGCCCCTCTCAGCCTTTTGTTGAAAAATCACGCAAATGCGTGAAGATTAAACAAAATTCAGTAAGGAAAGTTTTGACGAAGAAGTAAGAGATCGTGAATACCACTGTCTAATTTTCTACTACTCCTCCTATTGGATATTTTGCAAGTTCTTCAGCCGAGATAGTCACCACATCTTTGAAGAGCAGGCGGCGATTTTGGAAAGCCGTATAGGTCAAAGGCCGCAGGACGCCGTCAACCAAGTAATAAACCGCGGCGCTGTCTTTGGTCTTGACCAGCGCCCGCTCGGGAAGGAGCAACGGATCGCCGGTTTCCAAAATCGCAATGTCTGAATCCGCGGCCGCGATCACATTTTTGAAACTATACTTTCTCGCCACAAACACATCATAAGAAATCGGGCGCTTGACCCCGGACTCGGTGTAATACACTGCGGGGTTTGATTTGGCCTTGACCAGCAATCCAGTGGGCGGCGGCATGGGCTTGCCCACTTCCCAAGCCGCAAGCTCACTTCCTGGCACACCGACCACATCCTTAAACTTAAACCCTTGCTGCTGAAAAACAAACAAGGTCAAAGGCTCAAGTTTCCCATTGCCCACGTGATAAACTGCTGGTAATTCTTTCGCTTTTATCAATGTCCCGTCCAAAGGCGGCATCAGCGCGCCAGTGGGATAACCATCCAGTTCTCCAGCGGCTTCGGCAGTCAGCACATCTGCAAACTTTAGTCCTCGCTGTTTAAAGACAAAAGCCGAGAGTAAGCGCTTTTCTTGATTCGTAATCATATAGACCGCGGGATTATCTTTGGCTTTAACCAAAGTGCCTTCTTGGGGCAAGGCTCGGCCGCCGTCTTGGTAGCTTTGAATCTCGTCATCCGGCACTGTCACTGCAGTCGCGGAATCTAATTTTCTCTGGATGACAACAAAACTTGAGAGCAGCTTGCGGCTGCTGTCTTCAATCAAAAAAGTTTGCCCTGAAGAATTTTTGAGAATTGTGCCGTCTTTGGGAGGCATCACGTCACCCAAAAGATAGTCAGCAAATTCCAGACTGGAGAGATTAACCGTGGACGTGGCATTTAAGCCGCGCTGGGCGATCACGAGGCTCGAGATCGCTCGCTTGAGACCATTGTCAATGACGTAAGTTCTGGGCTCTGAAGTAGTGACAATCAAGGTCCCATTGGGATAGCGAAACCACGCTGTAAAAAAGCGGTAAAAATTATAATTGCCATTGTAGACATGCGGGGTATAGCGATAAAGCGCAGTCGTCGCAAAATTTGACAAAGTTATACTCTGCGTCGCGGGAGCATTATTTGGCGGTCCGACCGTGTTTTCCAAAGTAATCGTGTTGCCTTGGCGCGAAGTCCTGACCCGATTACCATTGCCAAAAGCATTATTTTGCGCATCCACCATCGGCCCTCTGCCCACCCTCACTCCCGAAACTTCAAAATTGAAACTGCGCGTGAGGGAAGCAGCCATGCCAATGTAGCGGTTGCCCCCCGCATCAAAATTGCCAAAGAGTTGAAAATAAAACCCCAGAAAAATATCTTGGCAGCCTCCTTCGTCCGGACAACCAAAGCCCAAGGCGCGATCAAGCGCTCTTTGTAAATCTCGCTCCCCCTCAAACTTGCCCGTGATCAAGGTCTGCTCTTTTTGCAAAGTTACGAGCACAACTTGCGGATTAAGTCCCGCCGAGGTTGCGGCATCGAATACAAGCTCTGCGGCCGTGCGCAATCGGCCTAAATTTGGGCGCGGATCCGGCAACCGACTTTTTAAATCAATATCCCCTGGCTCGCGAAGCTTCACTAAAAAATCGGCACTGGTATTGCCCAGCACACTGCCCCGGCTTTCGAAAAACTTTTGAATACCCTCTGCTCCGCCCAAAGTCGCGGTATCCGAAAACCGCTCATCGGAAATGAGATTATTGGGGTCAAAACCAAAAGCATCCTGGGCGGAACCCAGCACCGGCAGGCCTGTCATTGCGAGTACCAACGAAGCAATCCCAAACAAAAATAGATTGCTTCGTCCGTGTCCGCCCGCCGCGGCGGGCGGACGGGATCCTCGCAATGACCAGAGTTTCAGTGCTTTGACCATTATTATTTGATAATTTGAAAGTTTACTCCAATATGTCTGCTCCCAGCTCGTAGCCTTCGACTTCGCTTTGCGCCAAAACCTTAACGTCTGCAAACTTGAACCCTCGGTTTTGAAATGCGGCCGAGTTCAAGCCCCGCCGCTTGCCTGACTCAATCACATAAACTGTGGCTACCAAATCTCCGCGAATGAGGGTGCCGTCCAAAGGCGCATACAAAAATCCTTGGGGATCGCTCGGATAGTTAGCTAATTCTTCCGCCGCGGCGGACAAAATCGCAATTGGAAGTCCCACAAACCCGCGCTGCGTGAAAACAAAGAAGGATAAAAGCCGCCTTACCCCATTATTCAAAATAAATACCGCCGGATGATTAGGCGCCTTCAAAAGCGCTCCATTTAAGACCGGGGCATCAAGTCCTCTCGGATAACTTATCAGTTCCGCTGCCGACAGAGTTACGACTTGCGCAAATCCCAACTGCCGCGAGATAAAGGCAAGGTAAGACAGGGCGCGTCTCTCCCCGCCCTCGAGAAGATAAACCGTGAGGTCAGTGGATTCTTTGATAACCGTGCCGTCAGCAGGAGACAGGGGCAAGCCCGTAGGAAAAGCTTCGAGTTGTAAAGCCGTAGCCGCAGTCAGGAGCACCCCCTTAAATCTTTGCTGAAAGACAAATTCGGAAACTGGCCGCTTTAATCCTCGTTCAATGAGAAAAATTGCCCCTTGTTCATTGCGCACCAAAGACCCAGGAGTAAAAGTCGTCGCTTCCGTTACCGCCTTCAAGGCATTGATGCGCCCGCGCCCGATTTGCCCCACGCAAGAAGAGCCATTACAGCCTATGGCATTTGCTAGATCAATATTATCCACACTGCCAATCAAACGATCACGAATCGCTTTCACATCCAGATCAGGAAAAGCGCTTATGGTGAGTGCCGCAATACCGCTCACCATGGGTGCGGCCACGGAAGTCCCCACGGCATAGACATACAAGTTATGCTCTCCCGGACGCGCCGGGTCAAAATAAGTCGAGACCAAACCTTGCTTTTGCTGCTTATCCACAAAAGTTGCCGTTCCCGGAGCCGCAATGTCAATACAATTTGAACCGTAATTGGAAAACCGGGCTTTCTGGTCATTGATGTCCACCGCGGCTACCCCAATCACCATATTCGCTCCTCCATCTGCGCACACGGGCAGCACGGGATTATTATTTAAATTTCCGCCAGTAACTGCCGCATCATTGCCAGCCGCGGCCACAATCAAGACGCCTTTAGAAAAAGCATAACTAATCGCTTGCTCAAGGACTTCAATTCCCTGCAAACCCGGGCCGCCGATTGACAAATTAATAATCCGGGCCCCGTGGTCAGTGGCCCACCTGATGCCCGCGGCCACATCTGAAGCAAACCCGGTGCCACTGCTGTCCAGAGCCTTAATCGGCATCAGTCTCACATTCCAGTTAATCCCCGCCATGCCTTTATTATTATTGGCAATCGCCCCAATAATTCCGGCCACAATTGTGCCGTGGCCATTGTCATCGGAATTCACTCCTGGCGCAAGTTCTCCTGTAACTCTTACGAGGCACTCACTAGGCGAAGTTTTGCTTACCACCTGGCAATAGCTTAAATAACCGCCAATCACCCGGCCATCTCCCAAATCCTCGTGTTTGGCATCAATCCCCGTGTCAATAATGGCTACGGTAATCGAAGCGCCTTGAGTTTTTTCCCAAGCCTGGTGTATTTTTATCTTGGGCAAATACCACTGCTTGGTTGCCTCAACTGTATCCAGCACAAACAAGGGGTCAGCCGCATTGAACGAAATCGTAAGAACCGCATCTTCCAAAGAGCCGCCACTGGCTGCGGGAAAAAGCAGCCCCAAGAGAATTAAGATGAAAAGATTCGGTCTAATTATACTTGCCCAAAAACGCATTGATTTTAATTTTTAATAAATCAAGCAAAGTCTCAAGATATCCCCGAAGCGGTACATGACTGCCGCCGCGCTCGCGCCACAGCACCCCAACTTCTTTAATTCGAAACCCATGTTTTTTGGCAATGGTTAAGACTTCCATGTCAAAACCCCAGCCCGGAATGGTAACTTGCGAAAAAATCTCTTTGGCCGCCTTGCGGGTGAAAACTTTAAATCCTAATTGGGTATCTTTGATCGTGGGGTCAACAAGTAAACGCGTCAGTAGGTTTCCAACTCGCGAGAGAAAAATCCGGTACCAAACCTGCTTTTCCTTAACCTTCGCTTCGGTTACATACCGCGAGCCGATGACCACTTGGTATTCTCCACTTTCCAAATAGGGCCAGAATTTGGCAATTTCCGAAACCGGGGTCGCATTATCTGCGTCCATAAACATAATATAATCGCCTTGGGCATACTGTAAAATACCCAATTTTACGGCACTGCCTTTGGCACCAATGCTTTTGGATAAGCAGAGTCTCACTAAATTTTTGACTGTGGTTTCCTGATATTCTTTGACGAGATCACAGGTATTATCATTACTGCCATTGTCCACGACAATGATTTCATAACCATAATTTTGTTTGCGCAAGTAGCGATCAGTTTCTTCTAAAGTCTGGGAAATCCGCTGCCCTTCATTGTAGGCCGGGATCACGACCGAAAGTTTAGGTTTCATAGTAATAATTATAAAATATAAATGGACTTGGCGCAAAAAAACCGTCATTGCGAGAAGAGACTGTCCAAAAACTCGCTTTTTTTGTCATTGCGAGGAGTGAAACGACGAAGCAATCTCATATTTAGCAAGGAGATTGCTTCCCCCGACCTTGCGTCGGGGTCGCAATGACAACCCTATGTCTGCATCTTCTGCCAAGTCCAGGAACTTTCCAAGATCGCACGCAAGTCATACTTTGGCTGCCAGGCAAATTCGGTTTTGAACTTGGTGTGATCCGCAACCAATCTTGCCGGATCGCCCGCTCTTCGCTCTTTAAATTTCATGGGGATCATTCGGCCGGTGATTTCTACGGCCGCCTCGATAACTTCCAAGACCGAAGTCCCCTTGCCCGTTCCGACATTGTAAACAAAACTCCCATTCACATTCTCGAGTTTCCGCAAAGCCAGAAGATGGGCAGAAGCTAAATCCAAAACGTGAATATAATCTCGGATACCAGTTCCGTCTTCCGTCGGATAATCCTCTCCATAAACTTCAATCTCTCCCCCTTTTCCCGAAGCCACAAGGAGGAGGCGAGGAATTAGATGCGACTCCTCGGCAGTGTGATTGTATCCCAAATTTTTTTCTGGCCAAGCACCGGCCGCATTAAAGTAGCGCAAGCTCACACTTCTCAAACCATAGGCTTCTTCATACCACTTAAGGATTTTTTCAAATATTAATTTGGTTTCGCCATAGGGATTCGTAGGATTACAGCTTGACTCTTCTTTGATTGGCAATTCCCGCGGCTCACCATAAACTGCCGCTGAAGAGGAAAAAACAATTTTTGCTACACTGTGCTCAACCATACTATCGAGCAAATTAAGCCCTCCCAAAACATTATTTTGAAAATATTTGGCCGGATTGCGCATTGATTCTTCGACCTCAATTGAGGCGGCAAAATGAATTACCGCCTCAATTTGCTCTTCACTGAAAACCTTGTCCAAGGCCGCGCGATCTAGAAGGTCAGCCTCGATGAATTTATAGCCTTGAACTCGTTCCTTTTTGCCGGTCGAAAGATTGTCAAAGACAATTACTTCGTAGCCGCGAGTCTCTTGCAAAAGCCGAGCGGTAACTGCACCAATGTATCCTGCCCCGCCTGTAACCAAAACCTTGCCTTTCTTGGCGCTAACCGCGGGTGTATGTTTCAACTTGCGATAAGTTTCATAGTCTAAAACTGCGAAGCGTGGAACTCCTGAATCCACCACCAAAAACCCGTTTGGTTCGAGCGCAAATGACTTATTAAGATCGCTGATTGTCTCGGGGTTAAGTGTATCAAGCATCAAACTATAATAACATAATCATAAATAAAACAACAGCCCGTAATGGTTCAAAACCTCCTGACCTAGCCGATGCGTATTGCCGTGTCCTAGAAGTCCCAAATAAGACTGCAGGATTCCATTCGCAGGGTGCTTAATTATTCTTTTCAGCATTCGCCGCTTGGTTGCAGTTCGCAGTAACCTGTGATTATGAAAATGCACCCATCCCAAAAAATCTACGCCCGAAGCAACCGTCATAATAAAAACCTTCTCTGGGTGCAGCTCAAGGTGTAGTCTTTCGGAAAGAAACCCGTGGATAGGCAGAACCAGCGTCTCCAACCAGCCGCGATCTCGAGAAAAAATCACAAAGTCGTCGCAGTAACGAATATAGTGTTTTACTCGCAATTTGTGCTTCACAAATTGGTCAAACTCATTCAGGTAAACATTGCAGAACAATTGCGAGGTCAAATTCCCTAGCGGTAATCCTTTGGCGCTTTTGACAACTATCCCACGATCGTGGGATAGTTGTCCGATTGCCTGGACAGCAAGGCTTTCAATGACTTTTTCCAAAAGCCACATCACCCCCTCTCTTTCTCCCCCTTGATAAGGGGGAGATGAAGAGGGGGTAGAAATATAACTTCTTAAAATTTCCAGCAAGGTCTTTTGGTCAATGCTCGCAAAAAACTTTTTGATATCCATCTTCAAGACCCAAACAGTCTTGGAGTGATTACTACTGGCTTTTCTGCCAAACTCACGAAACCGATTTAATGCTTTATGGGTTCCTTTGTTTATACGGCAAGAAAATGAATCTGCAATAAATGTCCTGTCAAAAAACGGATAAAGCTGGCGATAAATGGCGTGATGCAACACTCTATCCCGCACACTCGCCTTGTGAATATTCCTCGGTTTTGGATCAGTAATATTAAAGGCTTGATAGTCGCCATGTTTGTAAGTATGATTAACTAGATCATAATGAAGATCAAATAGATTATCCATCAAATTCAATGCAAACTCTTGTACATCTCGCTTCTTCCTTTTGCCCCTAACAAATTCTTTCCAGGCTGCAAGTAGATTTTCAACTGAAACAATATCCTCAAATTTATGGTTCAATTGAATTTTCATAAAGACAATTCCTTTAGCCCCCCCCTTGGAATTTCTCTGCCAATTCTCCAGCACATTTTGAATTCATACAAAATGTGGCATGATTTTTTGCCGCATATTACTAAAAGCGCAAAGCATACTCTGGGCGAAAAGATAGATCGCTTGTTTCTCGAAACCATAGAACTAATTTTTATCGCCGGCCACCAACCAAAACCCTCCAAAGCAGTATATTTGCAAAAAGCTATAGTTAAGCTCGATCTACTAAAACTATTCCTGCAGCTTATCTGGGAAATAAAAGGAATGGACAATAAAAAATTCATTACTCTCTCCGAATCTGTTTATGCTGTGGGCCGAATGCTTGGCGCCTGGTATAAACAAGTAACTAGAGAAAATCCCGCGCACAGCGGCGCGGGATCAAAGTGAAGAAAATAGCGGACGAAGCCAAACCAGTAGTTCGGATTCCACCTGTTCGCAAACCAGTTCAAATTGGCCTTGCGCTTCGCGTCATTGAACCAGACATTGACCACGTGCGACTTGCCCTGGAAGGAATGTATAGAGTACCATCTGCGCCACTGCCCTTTGAATGCTCTCGGGGCTGAATATTATTTGGAATCGCATCGCCAAAGAGGCGATTAATTCACCAGTACCCTATACCGAGTTTCTTCACTATTCTCATAAGAAGGTCTCATTAGTACTCTCGGGTTAAGCGTACCCAACCCGACTCTGCCTTATGAGTCTTCAGAATTCGATTGTCCAAAACCCTGTCTGCCGGAGAGGCAGGCGTAGCCGTGGACTAATCTACTATCCACGATTAACTATAACAAAGAAAAAAAAAAAAAAAAA
>CAYPVQ010000028.1:11911-12703 GCA_964414215.1 uncultured Candidatus Saccharibacteria bacterium
GCAAAGATTTTCAGACAAAAAAACAAGGGGCCGAGGGTCCTAGAAACCGAAGTTTCCAGAACCCAAGGCCCCCAGAGTCCTAGGACTCGCGGACGAAGCCAAACCAGCAGCGCGGAGACCACCCGCACGCAAACCAGAGCAAACAGGCCTCGCGCCGCGCGTCAAGGAACCAGACACTGACCACGAGCGACTCGCCCTGGAACTCGCGCGGATCGAGCGATACCACGGCCATCTCGTTCAGGCCGAGGTCGCGGTGCAGCTTCGGCCGGTGCTCGGCAACTGCCAAGCACTCGACCGGATCCATGGGGCGGCCCCACTGATGCAATCGCGCCAGTTTCAGGACCTGCTCCGACTCGACGTCCGCCGGGAAATTCACTAGCGTGAAGTCGGTGGGGATGATGCCCTGGCGCCTGGCGACCCAGAGATCGCCAACCTTGCGGACGTCGTAGTCCGCCGGCGTATTCGGGCCCCCCGCCTGGATCGCCTCTTCCCACTTCCGGCCGTGGTTGACCGGAATGTTGCAGACTGGCACGATCCAGCGCGGCTCGGGCAGCGTGCCCTGCCGCTGTTCGACCGGCGGGACGAAGAAATTCCGAAGGTGCGTGCGCAGGGCCTGTCCTTCTTCGGCCTTTCTGATCACTTCCTTCGGATCAAGGTCATCAAGCGCGGCGGCAAGCGCCACCGTAACCGGAGCCAGAACTTGCGCGAACTGGTTCCGTTCAGACGAGGCTGTTCCATGACTAGGCATGGCTGTTCCTCCTTTCCCGGATCCTGCCCGGTGCAGTTTGGGTC
>CAYPVQ010000029.1:0-12673 GCA_964414215.1 uncultured Candidatus Saccharibacteria bacterium
CATCGGGGTGAGAGCGCGAGAGAGTAATCCTGGGCCCCTTGGCTGTCGGTTCGACATGCAAAACCAAAACCTTGAGCCTTGAGCCAAGTTTGTACTGCTCGTCCTTGATTTGTTCGGAAGGAAATAGCACGCCGGTCGCTTTACCTAGATCTACGAGCACGATATCTTTCTCGAGGCGCTGGACAATACCGGTGAGAAGTTGCCGTTCTTTAGCTTTGTATTCCGAAAAGAGCACATTGCGTTCTGCTTCGCGAAGCTTTTGGATAATTACTTGTTTGGCAGTCTGGGCAGCAATGCGGCCAAAGGAGGTGCCAGTTTTGGGAGTAATCTCGGTTTTAATCTCCTCGCCAAGTTTATAGCTCTTCTTTCCGCCAGAGGCGCCCGCCTGCCGGCCGGGCAGGGATCCGCCTTTGGCGGAGAACGTTTTAGCGTCTGCTAAAGCAATTTCTTTTTGGGGATCCTCCACAGTCTCCACCACGGTCTTCACATCAAAAACCTTCATCCCCATGGTCTCGGAATTTAATTCTACCACAATATTTTGATCTTTCTGCCCATAGTCCTTGCGAAAAGCCGCGGCCAAAGAAGTCTCGATCATTTTGAGAATCTCTGACTTGTCTAGCCCCTTTTCTTCCGCTATTTCATTTAATGCTTCAATAAATTCTTGATTCATAAAGCGATTCAAATGATGCTAATTAACATTCCAATTATTCGAATCATTGGCATGATATTCGTAGATTGGAATCGCCTTCGAGATAAAAAAATGCGAGTTCCACCCGCATTAACCTGAATCTTCAACCGCATTCTCGATAAGTTTAACAGATTTAACAAAATTGTCAAATGGATCCATCAACACTGCGACCACATCAATCTGAACATCGTAATTGGCATAACTGGGATTTTGCTGCAAAAACAACTTGGCCATCCGCCTTAAGAAACTTTGTTTGCGCCAATCTACGGCTTCTACAATCTTCATAAAGTCCTCGTCCCGGCGAGTTTTAACCTCAACCATCACCAGACGCTTTCCATCCTGACAGATAAGGTCAATCTCTCCTAATTTCTTCTTGCCAAATAGGGCATAGTTTCTAGCCAGAATTCGGTAGCCTTTGCGCTGATACAAATAGCAAACCCACGCTTCGCCTGCTGCCCCCGGTTTTAAGCCCAAAAGTTTGGGTGGCCTCAAAAACCATTGTTTTAAAAATCTCATTTTGCTTTAAGATACTTGCGCTTGAGCTGTTCTTCTTCCCAAATTTTTCGGTCGGCGGTAAACTTTCGCAGGAAATAGTTTACAATAAACCCCAGCCAGCAAGTCCCAATTAAAAACAACACCAAAACTAGAATATGAGTCGACAACCAAGGAATATTTTCAAATCGCGCCCCGCTCCACAAGAGAACCAAGAGCCCCATGGTCAAACAAAAGTGAAAAAGCCGGTTGAGGAGATGTTGCGTCGGACTTCTACCCTCTTGTTTGATCGCAAAACCTTTAACGGCAACCGCGACTAGGATAAATCCTACAGCAACCCAAAAAAATATGAGATCGGAACGAGAAAGATCCACAGAATTCGGACCCAAAAGGTAGCGCTTATCCCAAAGTTTAGTAAAATCTAACATCCTACTTACTATACAAAAGAGCGTAATGAAAAGAGCCCGCCGGAAGTTCGGTAACCGGGCGAAAACTGTATTTCTCCAAAAGTTGCTGGACTGCTTGCCGGCTTACGCGCTTCGCAGGAATAGGCCCCCATACAGCCTCGGACTGCCATTCCACCACCACCAACCGCCCACCGGTTTTTAAAACTCGATAAGCCTCCCGAACAAGGTTATCTTTATTTTCCACCTGGTGTAAGAAGCTTGCCATAATTACTAAATCACAACTCGTATCAGCCAAGGGACAAGACCCTAACTTTTCCAAATCACACTGCTTTGTAGAGACATTCGAGAAGCCCATGAGTTTTGCCAAAGTCGCCGTTTGCGAAAGTGCTTCTTCCAAAACATCAATGGCAAAAACTTGGCCAGAATTACCAACCAGCTCGGAAGCAGCTACGGCATAGTAACCATTGCCGCAACCAAAGTCCGCCACAGCCATACCTGCCTCAAGCGGAATGGCCTTTAGTAATTTCTACAAATTCAAAAATTCTCTAACCTTGAAGGACACCTTCATACTGAATTTGACTAATAATATTTTGACACTTGCCCGAGGCTTCGTCAATTTCCAAAACACAATAGCTTACTTCATAGGGGCCGGTTTCCGCAATCTCCAAGGGTGGCTTTTGGTTGCTTTCTTCGCCAATCTCAAATCTTTTGAGCACTGATTCCACGGAAAAGCCAATCACCGAAGGGTGGGCACCGGTCATCCCAATATCAGTAATGTATCCGGTGCCAGCCGGTAAGATTTGGCGGTCAGCGGTAGCAATATGGGTGTGGGTACCCAAGATCGCGGAGAGTCGGCCATCGCTCCAAAAACCCATGGCCCGCTTTTCCGAGGTGGCCTCGGCGTGGAAGTCGAGAATCCGAATGCGGGCTGATTGGTCCTGCTTACCTAAAATCTCGTTCAACTTTAAAAACGGATTACTGATTTTACCCTCGTCAATCTGTTTCTCCATAAAGACTTGACCGAGCAAATTGATAATCAAAACAGGCTGGTTATTGATCTGCAAAATTTGATATCCTTCTCCCGGGAAGTCGACCTCCCAATTGGCTGGACGAATAATTTTGGAGGCAAACTTTTCAAAGACTTCTTTGCCTTGGGGTTTGTCAAAGACATGATTGCCCGAGGTAAAAAAATAAACTGCAGGGTCGTGAGCGTTACTCCTTTCCCGTGGGCCAAATTCTCCACATTGGCAATAACCAAATCTGGATGGTGCTGCGCTCTAAGCTCGGGCAAAACTTTAGCCACAGCTTGCCTGCCTGCTTTGCCAACAATGTCCCCGAAAAAAAGAATGACCATAAATCGATAATTATAATCTATAATCTATAATCTATAATCATTTGATTATATTTATCACTTATCGATTATCGATTTAACGGGCGTATTCCACGACTCTTAATTCTCTGATGACTTGCACTTTGATTTCGCCGGGATACTTTAATTCCTGCTGGATGCGGTTGGCAATCTCCCGAGCAAGTTTCATGGCTTGCCAATCATCAACTTTACTCGGTTCAATAAACACCCGAATCTCGCGGCCCGCTTGAATCGCATAACTTTTCTCCACTCCTTCAAAAGAGTTAGCCAGTTTCTCAAGTTCCTCTAGCCGCTTGATATACTGCTCGTAAGTATCTTTGCGCGCCCCTGGCCGCCCACCCGAAATATTATCGGCGGCATCGACAATGGCTGCCTCAATGCTTTCGTAAGCCACGTCTCCGTGGTGAGCATGAATCGCGTTGATCACCTGAGGCGGCAGACTAAACTTCTTGGCAATTTGCACGCCGAGCTCCACATGCGTGCCCTCCATATCCTGGTCTAAAGCCTTGCCAATATCATGCAAAACTGCTCCCTGTTTGACGACCCCCACATCCGCTCCTAACTCTTCGGCCATAATGGCGCCAATCTTGGCCATCTCAATCGAGTGTTTGAGCACATTTTGCCCATAGGAAGAGCGAAACTTGAGCCGTCCCAGAAGCTGAACTAATTTTGGGGGGAAAGTCGTAATCCCCAGCTCGTAAACTGCTTCTTCCCCAGCTTCCTTAATGAGCTGACCAACTTCTTTCTTGGCTTTTTCATAGGTTTCCTCAACTTTTGCTGGGTGAATGCGGCCATCCTGGATAAGTTTTTCCAGAGTAACTTTGGCCACAAACCGCCGCACGGAATTAAAGCCCGAGATTACCACCGCGTCTGGAGTTTCGTCCACAATCACTTCCACCCCGAGCATCTGTTCAAAGGCTTTAATATTGCGGCCTTCTTTGCCAATGATCCGCCCTTTCATTTCCTCATTCGGCAAAGCCACGACCGTGGTGGTAGTTTCGGTGGCAACCTCGGCACTCACCCGTTCAATAGCTTGCGTGACAATCTCTCGCGCTTCCCGCTCAGCCTCTTCCCGGGCAAGGGTAACTAATTTGCGCGTCAGGCTTAAAAGATCATCTTTGATCTCTTTTTCGGTTTGCTCCAAAACTACATTCTTGGCCTCCTCCCGTGTGAGTTTGGCAATTTTTTCGAGTTCCTTAAGTTGTTTTTCTTGGACCTTAAGCAGCTCGTCTTTGATTTGTTTAATTTCCTCGTGGCGCTTCTCTAAGGCTTGTTTTTGTTTATCAATCTCCTGCGCTCTACGGTCAAGTTCGGTCTCCTTTTTTTCCAGGCGCTGCTCTAAGCGCAAAATTTGCTGGCGAATTTCTGTTTCTTGCTTTTTGGCCTCCTCGGTAATTTTGATGGCCTGATCCTTGGCCGAAAGAACAATTTCTCTAGCTCGAGTTTCGGCTGAATCAATTTTGGCTTTGACTTGGATTTTCCGGACAACGTAACCCACGACCAAACCGATAGCCGCAGCGATGACCACAAAAAACAGATTACTCATATTGTTAGAGTATCTGTACAGTGGAGAAGCTTGTCCGCCGGAGAGGCGGGTTTTTGCAAACTGAAGTTAGGCCGTAGCTATGCGGTTTTGATTCTGAATGTAGCGTGCCGATTCATCGGCTGAAGAATACTGCATAAGAGCCCAAAATCTAAACTTATTCACCGTACAGAGTTTGTTAATTAAAGGTCAAGTAATGGCAGTATAATATAAAATCTCCCTGCTGTCAAAATCGAAATTTTCTCCCCCTCGCCAGGGGAGAGGGTTATTGGTAAAATAGTGTCATTCCCGCGGAAGCGGGAATCCAGAAGATTTAAGAATGGACCTCCGCCTCCGCGGGGGTGACGGATTGTAGGTATATGCTCGAAAAAGAATTTCCAATCTTGAAACGCAAGATCAACGGC
Organism: uncultured Candidatus Saccharibacteria bacterium; assembly: GCA_964414215.1. Lineage (GTDB taxonomy): Bacteria > Patescibacteriota > Doudnabacteria > UBA920 > 2-01-FULL-46-14 > CAYPVQ01. The sequence goes on from CAYPVQ010000029.1 coordinate 4,904, forward strand.
CACAAACTGGTCTATCTTGATAACGCCTCGACTACCCAAAAGCCGCGAGTAGTAATCGAGGCGATTTCGAATTTTTATAAATTCCATAATGCCAATATTCACCGCGGCATCCATACGCTTTCGCAAGAAGCGACGCAAATGTACGAGGAGGTGCGCGACAAGGTACAAAAATTCCTCAACGCCAAATCTCGGGACGAGATTATCTTCACGAGCGGCGCTACCGAAGCGATCAACCTTGTCGTTTGGACGTGGGGGCACGAGAATATTCACCGCGGCGATGAAATCTTACTTACGGAAATGGAACATCATTCAAATTTGGTGCCCTGGCAAGTGCTGGCGAAGAAAAAGGGAGCGAGGTTGAAGGTTATGCCTTTGAATCTACCCCCTCTTAATCTCCCCCTTATCATGGGGGAGAAAAAAAAGCGTAAACAAGTTTCTCCCCCTCCCAAAGGGAAGGGGGAGGGTAGGAGGGGGTGGTCTTTGGATCTGCGCAACCTCGACAAGCTAATCACGAAACGCACGAAAATTGTCGCCCTGACTCATGTCTCCAATGTCCTCGGCACGGTGAATCCGGTGGAGAAGATTGTGAAGGCCGCGCACAAGAAAGGGGCGATCGTACTGATTGACGGCGCTCAAGCCGGGGGACATCTCAAAATTGACGTGAGAAAACTGGACTGTGATTTCTATGTTCTCTCCGGCCACAAAATGTATGGCCCAACTGGCGTCGGGGTTTTGTATGGCCGCCGAGAACTTCTGGAGAAAATGCCGCCGTACCAAACCGGTGGACATATGATTAAACAAGTAACTTTTAAGGATACGACTTGGAATGATTTGCCTTGGAAATTCGAAGCCGGTACTGCGCCGATTGCCGAAGTCATCGGCCTTGGAGCCGCAGTTGATTTTCTTTCTGGATTTCCCTCTCCCCTTGCGGGAGAGGGATCAAGGGTGAGGGGTATCAAGGCAATTGAGCGCCACGAATTCCACCTCACCACCTATGCTCTGAAAAAACTTAAACAAATTCCCGACCTAGCAATCTATGGCCCTAAAGACGCAAAAAACCGCATCGGCGTCATCAGTTTCAATCTCAAAGACGTGCCGCCGCACGACCTGGCCAGTATCTTAGACGAGCAAGGCATTGCGATTCGCACCGGCCACCACTGCGCCATGCCCCTGCATGAGAAACTAGGTCTAGAATCCACCGCGCGAATTAGTTTCGCAATATATAATACAAAAGAAGATTTTGATAAGTTAATTGATGGATTGAACTACGCCCGCTCCGTTCTGTCATTGCGAGGAGTCCGCCTCGGGCGGACGACGAAGCAATCCCAATGATACGTAGATTGCTTCGCTTAAGCTCGCAATGACTACTCTATAATATGCCTCAACAATATTCCGAAATCATCAAATCCCACTACCACCACCCCCGCAACACGGGCAAGCTTCCGCGCTACACCCATACCGCCGAACAGCTCAACCCACTTTGCGGCGACGAAATCAAAGTATATCTTGAGGTCAGAGACCAAAAGATCAAAAATTGTACCTATGTAGCCCGCGGCTGTATGATCTCGATCGCCGCGGCTTCGGTGCTGTCGGAATTTATCAAAGGCAAATCTCTCGCCAACATAAAAAAAACCACCAAGGAAGATATAGATAAACTTCTTGGAGTTACAATCTCAAAAGCCCGCGAATCCTGCGCAACACTGGCTTTGAATACCATCAAGAAAACCTTATAGTTGCCGACCTGCCTGGGAATCTATTAACCAAATTCTCTGGTCTCGTGACACTGAGTAATTGAATCCGTACCCATCAGTCGAACGTACGATTTGCGGACAGCAGACAAAAGGAAAGAGAGCTGGTTTGAATTACGCCCCAGCTCTCCATAGTTCTGACCTCCTCAGCGATAGCGATTGAGGATGTCAATCTCCCGGAAGGCTGCATGGGCCTCCCACTCGTCACACGCCACGGATATCCATATGGTACCTGTCCGGTTATCGACGTGGACAGGAATACCATTGACGATAATCACCTCCCTGTCCGGTCGCGGAGCAGGGGGTTTTTCAGAGTTCGGCATAACTTCCTCCTTTCATCTAAAAAGTACTCTTCGGATTTCAAGTCAGGTTATTTTTTTAGCAATAATGTAATGTTTTCTCGAAAGTATTTTTTTCTATTGCTTAAATATTTGCAAATATATACAATACAATGTGTATTGCTATTAGTACACTTTATGAATTTAACAAAGGCTCTACAGGGTTTAGGATTATCACAAAGTGAAACTAGGATCTACCTAGGCCTTCTCGAACATGGACCTAGTACTGTGGCTGATATGGCAAGAACCACTGCTCTGTACCGACCAGTGGTTTACACTTGTTTACCAAAATTGCTTGAATTGAATTTGATCTCGAGATTAGTAAAGGGTAAAAGAACTTACTACGAAGTTTGCTCGCCAAATCACTTAACGCAATTATTTTCCGCCCTGAGAAACAGGCTCGAAACCATATTGCCTAAGTTGCAAAAAAAATTTGAAAAATTAAAGACAGCTAAACCACAAATTTTTGTTTTTGAAGGCAGGGAGGGGATTAAGCAGACTTACATAGACTTGATTGAATCAAGCAAAAAAGGCGATGTGATCTACCGCTACGAGTCACCAAAAGATTACAAACTCAATAAAAGGTATTATCCCGCTCTATATATGCGGCACGCTGGGGGAACTGACAGCGAAATTCAAAAATTTGTTCTTACCAACGAAAAAACTCACAATCAAAGACGTCAACAGCTTTCAAGATACTCTAAATCGATACAGAGAGTACAAGATCCGTTTGAGTACAACATTACCCAAATAATTTATCAAGATAAAGTATTATTTATTGATTATGAAACGCGTATATCGATAGTTTTTCAAAATCAAAGATTTGCAGATTTTCAGAAAAAAATCTTTAAGCTTTTATTTTACAAATTATAAAATACAAAAACCTTATCGTCGCCGGCTGATTTTTTTCTCCCCCATGCGAAGGGAAGAGTCCCTGTCCGCCAAATCCCGCGGCCGCTTGAATTTGCGGACAGAAAGAAAAAAGGTCACTCAAACATCCTGATAGACGATAAATTGCCCGTGAAAGGGAAGAAAGTTCTCCGTACAATCCCACGAGGTGGCCACCGTTACCTTTTTAGCACCCCAACCTCCCGTCGCTCGGGTCTTTCGCGGTCTATGATCTCCTCCCATACCTTTATCATGGCTTCCTCCCTGAAAGCTATTTTCCCAATCTTACCAGTATCTAAATTTTAAGGCAAAAACAAGAGGAGTCGAACCGTTCGACCCCTCTTAACTTACCTCTACCCACCTAGCAACTCACCGACGACCCTTGAGGTCCAAAAGCCAAGCCTCTCGCCTGGTGCCGGCTGGCACCAAAAGTCGCACGAAGAAGGTTAGCGCCTCCCAGAAGTAGCTCGCTATCGGGGCATAGACCCCGGCGAACACAATCTCGAGTCCGTTCTCGTTAATTTCTTCCCAGGTATGTCGCACCCGCGCCAGGTGCGGCCTAGTACAAATGACCAGAACCCCTTTAGCTCCCCTTTTTTCACTTTCAATGATTCCCTCGTCAACCTCACCCGCAGTAGTACGAACCTCGTGATTGTCGCCGAGGATAATCAGAAAATCATAGCCCAAAGTTTCCCAGGCCGTCTGGCGAAAGTATTCAGCTTCGGTTACCTTTCTACCGTCCAGAGAGTAACCGCTATGACCAGAGGTCATTAGAACCGGAACCCGATTTCTCGAGGATTCAAGCCGGGCTTTCTCGAGAAGTAATCGCCCGCGCCTAGGAAATTTGCCGTACCGCTGCTCGCAGGTGTGAATGAAAATGAGATCGGGGATGAAATTCTCGCGACGTGATTCGTAATACGCCTCTGCCTTGTTCGCCTCGACATATTGATACAAGATCCTGCCGAGATACAAAACCACTCCCACAAGGATAACCCACAGAATGACTTCAGTCATAACACCTCCTTTTTTCTATTATTTTCAATAATATCAGCTAAGAAATTATTGTCAAACCAAAAAACCCACTTCATCACGGTCTAGTCATCGCTATGATTATGTTACCTGACTAAATCCCGAGTTCTTCCTTGACGATTTTCATATCTTCTCTTCTCGAGCGTATCACAAAGGCAAATCTCTCCCGCCCGCGAATCGTGTGCAACCCTTAGTCTAAACACAATCCAAAAAGCCGTATAACTGGCTGTCTGCCAAATCCCGCGACCGCTTGAATTGGCGGACAAGGGGAAAATGTCAGGAAATTACCCTTTAACCTAAAAAACCGGCTCATCGCCGGCTTTTACTTACAACTTACTACTTAACTTTGGCTTCTCGTCCTTCTCTCGTATAATACAGCTTGGCTTTTCTCGCGCGGACGTCCTTGACTACTTCAATTCTGGCAACAGTCGGCGCGTGGATAGGAAAAACTCGCTCCACCCCGACGCCCGAGGCAATCCGGCGCACAGTGATGGTCGCGTTTATTCCCCGTCCGTGTTTTGCGGCAATGACTTGCCCCTCAAAAACCTGGGTGCGCTCCTTGTATTCCTTGATCTTGCCGGTTTTGGGATCCAAGACCGGGTCTTTGATCTTTTGGTGCACGCGGACAGTCTGGCCGCTGTGGAGCTGGGGTAAGTCAGACTTGAGACTAGTTGCGGAGAGTTCTTTGATATACATATCTTAAAATTCTAATATCTAATTTCTAAATCCTAAACAAATTCCAATGAGCAAAATTCAAAATTCCAAACGTTTGAGATTTTGTGATTTGGGATTTTGATATTGTTTAGAATTTAGGATTTAGTGCTTAGGGTTTCTAAAACTTTCTTTAGATCCTCGGGCAACTCTGACTCCACCCCTAGCCATGTCCCATCCATCAGTTTAAATTCCAATCGGGAAGCGTGGAGGAACTGGCGGGGAAGAATATCGGCAAGTTTCTGCGACTTGGGCTTGCCGTAGAGATTATCACCCATGACCGGGTGACCCATCGAGGAAAAATGCACTCTGATCTGGTGGGTACGGCCTGTATGCAATTTTATCCGAAGAAGGGAATAAGTGTCAACCTCTCCCTTTATCCCTCCCCTCTCTAGGGGAGGGGCAGAAAAAGAAAGACCCCTCTCTCCTGGCGAGGAGAGAGGCTGGGAGAGAGGTCGCTGATAGTGCTGTATCAACCAGTATTCTGTTACTGATTCTTTTCCCTTTTCATCCACTCTCACCCGGCTTCGCCCTTCCTGCCCAATCTTGGTAAGCGGCTGATCAATAATTCCGTGCTTTCGCAACTCACCATAAACTAATGCCAGATATTCTTTGTCAATCTCGCGGCTCTTGAAAAGTTTTTTGAGATATGCAAATGCTTCTGCAGTCTTGGCGAGCACCAAAAGCCCGGAGGTTTGCTTGTCTATGCGATGCACTACTCCCGGCCGATCTGCCTCACCGATGCCAGCCGCCGCGGGATAATTTTTCAAAAACCAAGAAACGACCGGGTCTTCATGTTCGTGCTTTTTTGTCGAATAAACCGGCAATCCCGCAGGTTTGTTGACTATTATTAAGTCCTGATTTTCATATTCTATTGTCAGATTAGTCATATTTTTCACCCTCTCCCTTTTTCCCTCTCCCCGCCGCGACGGGGAGAGGGGAGGGTGAGGGGGAACGCCAGGCGGCAAACTTTTTACTAATAATTTTTCCAAACCAAAAATTATACAAAAGAAAAACGGCCAAAATCACAAACATGACTATGCCCGTGCGCGACAAAAACTTACTAATACTGGCCGCGTTTCGACCAAAATAATATCCCAAGGCCGCAAGCCCCGTACTCCAAATAATCCCTCCCGGAATTGTATATTTCAAAATCTTAGCATAATTAATTCTGGTCACCCCGGCCAAAACAAAAGTCGTGTGGGCAATGCCCGTTAAAACTTTTGCCCCAAAAAAGATTTTGCCCGGATGCTCCTCAAAATTTTGTCGCAGTTTCTGAAGCTCGCTATTTTCGTGGACCTGCTTAATCTTTAATTTTTCCAAAACCGCAGGACCCCCATGATATCCAGAACGATAATAGATCGTGTCCGAGATCAGATCAGAAATAACTCCCAAAAAAATCACTACAAAAATATTAAAAAAACCAAAAGACGACAAAAAACCCATCACAATCGTAATAATCGGCCCCTCGAGAATCATGAGGGGCACGGCTATCCAATAACCGTAATTTATCAAAAATTGTAAGGCAGGATGAAGCTCACTCATGTCAACAATTCAGGTCTTCTCTGCTTGGTAATTTTATAACTCTGCGCTCTTCGCCACGCTTCGATTTTTTTATGATCTCCAGTCAATAATATCTTCGGCACTCGCCGCTTCTTGCCGCCACTCGTCACGACTTCCGGCCGAGTATAATGCGGATACTCAAGAAGGGAATGCGCGAAGGACTCGTCCTCAACAGATTTCTGTTTCCCCACAGCTCCGGGAAGCAATCTGGTTACGGCCTCCATCACCACCATTGCCGGCACTTCGCCGCCAAAAATCACATAATCGCCAATTGAAACTTCTTCATCAGCAATATACTTTGCCACTCGCTCATCCACTCCCTCATACCGCCCGCAAATCATTATTAACTGATCAAGTTTTGCCCAGCGCCGCGCCGTTGCTTGATTAAATTTTTTTCCCTTGGCCGAAAAAAGAACCACCATTCTTTTGAACTCCCCTCCGACTCCCCTCTTTGTCAAAGAGGGGAAGGGGGAGTTCTTTTGAATTTTAATTTTCCGCAAAGCCGTGACGGCTTTGCGGATCGGTTCCACCTTCATCACCATTCCCGCCCCTCCGCCATATGGCCGATCATCAACCGTCTTATGTCGATCTATAGTCCACTCGCGCAAATTATGAACCTGAATCGAAATAATCTTTTTCTTTTGGGCACGCGAAATTAGGGCTTCTTTGAGAAAACTTGCAAAAAGATTGGGAAATATGGTTAAAATATCGAATTTCATCACTACCATTATACACAGTTATGCTCCTAAATCCTACCGATCTTAAGGCGGTCCCCTTGACCCCGTTAGACAATAATCGGCAACAGGTTCTGATCTCGAGTTTTAGTGGTTTTTTTGCAGCAAATTAGAGTGTTTGTGAACAAGTATTGTCTAACGGGGTTGACAAATTAAAAAATAGGAGTAAAGTTTAAATTGAAAGGAGAGCAAACAATTAATGAATCAAAGCTCCCCTTCCGATCCGCACCTTTACCAAATACTCCCGAAAACTCAAGGTGGTTTATCTACCTATAAAACAAAACAAATCAGTCGGGCAAGTTTTGGCAAGAAGGAGCGCGATCATGCAAAAACGAGTCAGTGAAAACAAAAAATCAACAGACTCGTTTTTGCTTATCAGAGCCTGACCAGCTCTTTTTTTATTTAGAATTAGAACTGTAAGTTTTTCATCACTTTTATTATTTGGAAAATACAACTCTGAACCGAGGAAAAAATAACCCGCCTTCTTTTTCAGGCTGTACAGCTACTATACGATCGTACAGCAGCTGTACAATTTAGAAGTCATTTGGAAAAGATTGGCGCCTGAGCTTGCCTGCCTGCGGTAGGCAGGTCGAATGTCCACTTTTGATATTTAAGGGCCGATCTGACTCATTCGCCCGCTAAAGACGGATCAGGGATCAAAATTTTATCCGCCTCCGCCCGAATACCACGTCCGCCTGAGGCGGACGTGGTTGAAGGGCGGTACGGGTGAGGCACGGGAGGGCAAAACATCGTCTGGCT
>CAYPVQ010000030.1:0-1668 GCA_964414215.1 uncultured Candidatus Saccharibacteria bacterium
CTTTTTCGCTTCACCCCTGCCTGCGGCAGGCAGGCATACTCAATGTCCTCCATTAAGATTGAGGGCACAAACCAACTTACGCAATTCAAACATACATTCCCATATTCGTACCCTCGCTTCGAGATTCTAAATCTAAAATACCGAAGTAAGGGGGTGAGACATTAGCCTGCTCGCTTTTGGACAACACCTCTTTCGTCTCACCCCAATGGCGAAGCACCGGTAGATTCGTCATACACCGTACGTTTCGCCTCGCCAAGCTCATTAACCCTCGTTATGATTGCATCCGCCCTGCATCCGTCTAGTCGTTTCAAGAACAAACGCGCTGTCGCAGGGCGGGGTGGACAAAAGCTTAATCGCTTTTGAGCAATCTGCATATCGTCGACCAGGATTGAGGGTACATTATAGCCTACGTCACTCAAACAGTCAACCAGTCGTACCCTCGCCAAAAGAATCATTCAGCTAAAAATCATTCCTTTGGTAAGGGGGAGTGACAAACTACCCATCGTAATAAACAGCAGTACTGTCGTCACTCCCTTTTTCCGCTTTGGGCGGAAAGTCTTTGGGTGGAACATCTCAACCATCGTCGAAACACACTCATCATCGTTCCACCCTCATGGGCGAAGCACATCATGGTTCGCTAAATACACAAACATCCTTTCGCTTCACCCCTGCCTGCGGCAGGCAGGCATACTCAATGTCCTCCATTGAGATTGAGGGCACACAGCGCCATTCGTTTTAAATCTTTATACAATCCCCCAGATCGTGCCCTCGCTATGCGCCTCAACAGACCTAAGGAGTATGACCAAAGCACGATTCCAACAACTTTAGATCATATTAAATCTAGCCCTTCTTGTCAACCAAAGAAGGGTTGTTGTGCAAACGAGACTTTAAGTCCGTCAATGTCTATTTTTTGAAGACCAAAACCTTGTAGCCTGCGAAATTCCAGATGAGGGCTATACTCGTGGCTACGGTAAAAATTAGTTAAGGAGAAAAGATCAAGAGCTCTGGGATTTTTTGAAAATCACGAACATTCCTCGTAACCAAAGTCGACTGGGTGAGAACCGCAGTGGCGGCGATCACTGCATCGGCAAGTTTTAAGCCATATATTCTGCGGATTTCCGCTGCTCTTTCAGCCAAAGCCAGATCCAGCCCGATGGGGATAGTTTGGGTGAGGAAAAGCTTAAATAGCTTTGTGCTTTCCACGTCAATTCGGGCGTAGGAGAGGAATTCCACGGCTACAATCGTAGGCAGGTAAAAAATCTCTTCGCGATTCCGCCGAAAAAAAGAAGCGACTTTTTCATCGCCGGCGGCATAGTAGATGAGAATGTTTGTATCCAAAGTAAACATGAGAAAGCTAAGCGAGCTTGCGCTCCCATTCTTTCCGTATTTTGCGCTGCCAGGCAACAGGGTCAGCTATCCGTTTTCCTTGCCAGATTCCCCGGATCGCTTCCCAAGCAGCAAGATCACGCCTCACTCTGTAAAGCCGCGATTTTACCCGATTATTTTTGACAGTAACTTCCGTCATATTTTGAGTATATCGAGAATGGTATCGGCTGTCAATCTCGCAACAAGATCTGTCATTTAAAAATGAAAAGTGGACTGTTTAAAATTAAAAAGTGGACTTTGGAGGGCAATGAGTCAATCCCATCATGCGACAGAACAGGCCAT
>CAYPVQ010000030.1:1678-12219 GCA_964414215.1 uncultured Candidatus Saccharibacteria bacterium
TAAACACTTGAGTTTGTAACCTAGTACCTTGTACCTCTATCCGTTTTTGTCACAATTGTGATATTTTCGGAGAGAAAGAGAAAAAGACAAGGATGAAGAGGTATGGATTATTTATTACCGCTTAAACACCACGAGTTTATAGCCTAAAAAGTTCCAGAACAAAGATATGGCCGTGGCCCCGACTTTGATGAGGTTAGTCCACAGCTCTTGGGAAAGCCCAAACTGCGGCGGAATCGCTTTTGTCCCAAAAGTCAAAATCCCGGCATTGATCAGAGCTCCAATAATACTTACTACCACAAAACTTAAAAATTCGGAGCGAGACAGAATCGCTTCTTCACTCTTCTTAAGCTTAAATACTCGCCACAACAAAAGCTCGCCCAAACCCAAAATCAAAATCATCAAAAAATAATAAGGGAAGTCATACTTTTGCTGGGCGCCAAAAACAACCAAAGCTAAAATCGCCACTCCCAAGACTGCTGCCGCAAAAAATTGCCCGAGATTGGCAATTAATCTTAATTGGTCTTGCTGTCGGAATGCCCAATACTTATTCCAAAAATAACTATGGAGCATTGCTGCGGTAAAAGACACAGCGGCAAAACCGCCCACCGCATACCCTTTGAAAACATCAAAGTAAAACATTAAAAAATTCAAAACCGCGAAATCGACCGCGGTATTGAGAAACCCAATGCCCACAAATCGGACGAGTTGGTAGAGGGTCTTAAACATTACTCTTCCCCAAGTTCCAGATCTAAATCTTGATCGGGGGAGGGCTCACTCTCCTGGTTTTGACTGTTCTCGCCGTTCTCCTCTGCTTTTTTTATAAGATTTTCCACAGCCGCCCATTCCGCTTCTTGGTCTTTGGGCACCACAACCGTCACCTCATCACCCGGCCCGCCCTTAAAATAGGTAAGCGATGCCAACAATACTTTATACGCTTTTCCATCAGCCACCACTCGATATTCCCCGCTTTCTTCTTGGGTAATAATCCCAATTTTCTTCAAGCGCTCCACTGGCCCAATTTGTTTGTAAATAAATGAACCATCCTCCGCAATCGTCAACTTCAAAATATCCCCTTCCACGAGTTTGGATTTGGAAGCATAATTGGCTGGCACAGGATACTTCTTGCCGTCCGGACCCATCATATTCTGCCCGTCAAATACTCCCTCAATCACCTTGCCGGTTCCGGACACGGTCAAAACCTTAGCCTTTTCCGCCAAGCTCGGACTGGTGAAAACCGGCTTTGCTCCCATAATCTCCCGGAGGAGTTGCTTGGCTGCCTGGAGGTTTTTTTCCGCACTTTCGAGCATTTGTGCCAAAAGCGCTAGATTAGAGAGTTTATCCACAGGATTTTATGTTAATTTTTGTATCTTTACTATTTGCTAGTTCCTAACACGATCAATATAGCACAGGTCTCAAGTAACTGGCAAATGGGCTAGGCGCGAGCGTTCCAAAATGTCGGCCTCGACTTCGGAGCGCGGCCGGCCGAACTTAAGCTTACTAAGCTGCTTAATCCCTTGAGCTAAAGCGGGAGACCCGCCTGCAGATGGGGGCAAAGTTTGCATATTAAAGGGGCGCGAGGCAGTGCCATTAATCATTAATTTAACATAGGCGTTAAACCGGTCGATATTGATGACATCATATTCGTTAAACACCGGGGCAAATTCCTTGGCCATGATTTCCGCATCTTCCACCCCAATGCGGAAACTCACCATCGTGCCCGCATTGCCAAAGACCGCATCTCTGATCTTGGTATTATTTTCATGGACGAGCTGGCTGATATACTGATGCGCCATAGTGAGGTCCAAGCGGTACTTCCGGGCTTCCGAGAGAATGGTTGCCAAACTATCGGTGACAAAATTCTGGAACTCGTCAATGTACAGATAAAAATCGCGCCGGCCGTCTTCCGGAATATCGGCTCGCGAAAGTGCGGCCATCTGCAGTTTACTGACAATAATTAAGCCTAAAAGTTTGCTATTTACCTCACCGGTTTTTCCTTTGGAGAGATTGATAAGGAGGATCCGACCATCATCCATGACTCTGCGAAAATCAAAAGCGGAATGCGCTTGGCCAATGATGTTGCGCATCATTTCATTCTCCACAAACCGCCCGACTTTGGAGATGAGGTAGCCGAGCATTTCCGATTTGTGAAACTCCGTAGTCTTGGCCATCTCCTGCTCCCAAAAAGCGCGTACCACTGGATCATGAACTTTGGTTAATTTATAGCGCTGAAATTCCGGATCAGTAAACATGCGCGGAATTTCGGCAATGGTCCCCGGCTGCTGGCGATCAGCCATCAGGGTAAGCATGACATTGCGCATGTTGTGCTCGAACATCGGGCCAATCATCTCGGGCGGAAAAAGTTTGTAAAAAATTTCAATCATCTCCTGCACGGCAAAATCCTTCTCTTCATCCGATTTAACTTCCAACATATTAAGCCCCATGGGACGGTCCGTGTCGAAAGGCTCAAACAAGATCACATGTTCGCTTCGTTCCTTGGGAACATATTGTAAAAGATCATTAATCAAATCCCCGTGCGGATCAATCACACACACGCCCTCGCCCGCTTCCATATCTTGGCGGGCCATTCCTTTCATAAATTCTGATTTTCCAGTACCCGTCCGTCCGATAATATACATATGGCGCCTCCGGTCATCCCGGGAAATTCGAATCCCTGTAGTAATCCCGCGATAAATATTTTGCCCGAGCATGAGCCCGCTCTCCGGCACATTCACGGGAGCAGCAGCGCGTTTGGAAACGAGCCACTTGATATTTGGGGTTTGGGTAAATTTGGTCGGCAAATGAAAGACGCTGGCAAGCTCCTCGGTATTAAGAATTATTTTGCGATACAGACGCGCTTGGAACTTGCGGTAAACAAAATCCTTGAGCACGCGAGCGATGGAAAGGTAACGCACTCGAAAACCATTGAGGGGGGCCTGGGAGTACTGCATGAAGGAGGAAAGCGCATTTCGCAAATGACTCCGGGCTTGCTCGCTGCTTGAGCTCGAGATTACGATTCGCAAATTCACTTCAAAACCGCCCTTTGAAGCCTTTTCCTCGAGTCGTTTGACTGCCTCCTGCTGCATGGGAGTTAACTGCCGCCAGCGCCGTTCCTCTTCTTCCGAAGCTCCGGGCCGCGGCATCTCTGGGCCTTTTTTTCCAGAAGAGGCAAACAGAGCGGAGAGGAGTTTTCCTAAGCCCTCGAAAGTCTGGTGCAGTATCCTTGACCCCAAGCTCGTGTGCGCCTCAAGCGTCTTTCGTTTCTGGATTTCCCGGGCCGTGCGCAACACCCGGTTGCGCCAACCCAAAGCCGCCGGACTAATCACGACCTGGATGGCCCCGCCTTCCGAAGGGCCAAGTTTGGAAAGACTGTTGGTCAAGGCCTGCAAGGGATCGCTTTCCATAAGTTTGTAGGTTTTGATTGGAAAAACGTAGTTTTTTTGCAGACCCAGTTCAGCCGCGGCCAAGCCGCGCGAGTCTGTCAGGACCAGAGGCGGCAAGACTTCTTCAATCGCAGCCTGTGGGTATTGGGCTTGAATTTGTTTTTCGACCAAATCCCGCAAATGAGCGGGGCAATTGATGATAAACGAAATTTTTTTGCCTGTGCTCACGATTTCAAAACTCATGGTTTGCTGGCCGTGTAGAAACGTGGAAAAATTCCGCTGCTCGGTATGCGAGAGAGTCGCAAACATCTGTTCCGCAACCCCGATGATTTCCTTTTCTTCGTGAGTCGGCTCCTTTTCCTTGTCTGCCGGGGCCGCGTCGCGAGGCACCGACACTTCCAAAAATACGGAATTTAAAATCCGCGGCGCAGTGAGTCTTTTGCGGACCCAAACGCGATACCAAAACAAAAACCCGGCGGTAGCCAAGATGACTACCAGGACAAATGTGAGCAGGAAAACTGTGGGGTCAGTCATGTTTCTCTATTTTACTGTCTTTGCCTGGAAAACTTTTCTTAACGCCCCTTCGATTTCCCCAGGGGAAGCGGTTTTCGCAAGAACTACCACTTCTGCCTGTTCCTTCCCACCTGACGCAACTAATTCTGCGGCGGTTGGAGGCTGTTGGATTGTAGAAGCGGATTCTAAAGGAACTTCGCCTGCCCCACGCGCCCGTAGTGCTTCCAAGCCGTCTTTTTTATCGACTTCAAGAGGTCCAGGTTCTTCACGGCCTCCAGCTCTGGATCTGGCCTCCGGACCCTTCTCTATTTCCTCCCGCGGAAACAGTCCTTCAGTCCTTTCAACTGGTTGGCTGTTTTGCTCCGGCATGTTTTTGTTCTTGGGCTACAGTTAATTTTAACTGGTCAAATTCTTTTTGAATTTTTTCTTCTAATAGTACCTTGAACTGGGGATGCTTTTTAAGAATTTTACTCAAGCCTCGATAATCTTCTTGTTCTAAAGCTAGGTTAATTTTGGCAAATTCAGCGCTCGAAAGAGTAGGAGTTAAAGTATTCAAAATTACGTGGTGAAGGCGCTCTTCCAGCCGCGCATAAATATCCGCTTTTTCTTCCTCGGGCAAAGCCGTAAGACCTAAGTCAACGAAGAGTTCTTCAGAATATTCGTCCAGTTTTTTATCTAAATCATAACTCGGCATGGTCTTTATGTGTTTTAAGTTTACCCCGTTAGAAATCTCACTTCTGACGGGCTGAACCTCGGAGTATCATTGTTACTTTTAAGCATAAGGATTTCTAACGGGGTTTACTTAAATCCATGTGACTATCTTCGTCAAGAAATGGAAGTTTTGGCCGTTCCCGCAGTACTGAAGTTAAATATTCCTGCAAATTTCGCCCATCCCCCACCGCCTGACCGCTCGAAGAAGGTTCTGCCGGGGGGATTGCGGGTCTTTTTAATTTTTTTAGGACTTTTTCTTCGAACTGTTGATTGAGATGCGAAATAATCTTCTCGGCTTCTTCCGGTGAAATAGCCGGGATGATTACCGGAGGCCTATCATCTTGTTGAGGCTTGGTTTCCATACCCAGTATATCAACTTTCAGGGGTCCGTCCATCCGCTTGGGCGGACGGCATACTTTGATTATATAATAATTTCTCGTTTTGACAAACTCCGGTTTCTGCGGTTAAATTAAAATTGGTAGACACATACAAAAACACTAATGAATATCCAAACTATCCACACCAAAACCCTTCGCTGGATTGACGTCGTCAATCCAGGAGAGGAAGAACTGCGGTGGCTGCGGGAGAATTTTCAGTTTCACGAACTGCATTACCAAGCAATTGCCGAACATCAACAGCGCCCTCACATTGACCAAGGAGCAGGCTATGATTTTCTGGTCCTCCTGTTTCCCGTCTACAACCGCGAAACCCAAGAAATCTTCCCTGGAGAAGTCGACTTTCTTATCGGGGAAAATTTTTTGCTAACCGCTCACTACGGCGAGATTCATAGCCTGAAGGCCCTGTTTACCAAGATCAAAGACAATCCCGAAACCCGTCAAATTTATCTTCGGAAAGGGTCAGGCTACCTCCTCTACAAACTGCTCGAAGCTCTGTTTCGCCGCTCCTACCCGATCCTCGACCACATCAATGAAGATATAGAAAAAATCGAAAGTTATATTTTTGAGCGGCATGATCTCGATCTGCTTTCCAGGATTGCTCTGATGAAAAAAAACATTATTGAGTTTCGCAAGATGATGAAAACCCACCGCTATGTCCTGGAAAAACTGCCGCGCCGCAAAACTGCTTACTTAAGTTTCCCGCAGTCAAAACTTTATTACAGAGATCTTCTGGAATACTCCAGTAATATTTGGGACATTCTCGAAGCGCTCAAAGAAACCGTGGATACGTTGCAGGACACTAATCAATCTCTCCAGACTCACCGCTTAAACCAAATTACCAAGATTATCTCCATCTTCTCTGCCATTCTTTTACCCGCCACCCTCGTGGCTTTCCTGTTTGGTGTGGGGGTGGAAGGAATCCCGTTTCGCCATCATCCCCAAGGATTTTGGATTGTCTTAACTCTCATGATTCTTTCTTCGCTCGTTCTCTTACTGATCTTTAAAGGCCGGAAATGGCTCTAAAATTTTATAACACTCTCACCAAAGCGAAGCAAGAGTTCAAACCACTGCACGACAACCGAGTCGGTGTTTATTCTTGCGGGCCGACGGTTTATAATTTTGCGCATCTTGGCAATCTGCGTGCTTATATTTTTGCGGATGTCCTAAAGCGCACGCTGCTTCACGCCGGCTTCCAAGTGAAGCACATTATGAACATTACTGACGTCGGCCATCTCACTGGGGATCGAGACATGGGCGAGGACAAGATTGAAAAATCTGCCAGAGCGCAACGAAAAACTGCCTGGGAGATTGCCTCTTACTATACCGAGGCTTTCTTAACCGATATTAATGAGTTGAATATTCTACTGCCTGATAAACTTCCTAAAGCCACTGACCACATTAAGGAAATGATTAAGCTCATCGAGGCTTTAGAAACAAAGGGCTTTACTTACCGAACTTCTGACGGGATTTACTTTGATACTTCAAAATTTAAAGCCTATGGCAAGCTTGGTAAACTTGAGCTCGAAGGACTAAAAGAAGGAGCGAGGGTTGAAGTAAATCCCGAGAAAAAAAATCCCACGGATTTTGCGTTGTGGAAATTGAGCAACCTTCGGGTTGCTCATCCTGAGCGAAGCGAAGGATCTCACGAAAAGCGAGAAATGGAGTGGCAATCTCCCTGGGGCATTGGCTTTCCTGGCTGGCATATTGAATGTTCAGCTATGTCTGCAAAATATTTAGGGCAACCCTTTGATATCCATACGGGCGGGATTGACCATATTCCAGTGCATCACCAGAATGAAATTGCCCAAACTGAAGCAGCCACCGGAAAACCGCTGGCCAATTTTTGGATGCATTCGGAATTTTTAATGTTAGCAGAGGGCCGAATCGGCAAAAGTGAAGGAAATCTCATCACTTTACAAGAACTCAAAAACCGCGGCTATTCCCCTCTTGCATATCGCTATTTTGTCCTGGGTGCTCATTACCGGTCCAAACTTAATTTTACTTGGCAGGCTTTGGAAGGAGCCCAGAATACTTTGGATAATCTTTATAGCCTAGCTACCGCGGCAACCGAACTCAAAATTGGTTGTGCTGAATTTGAGGATAAGTTTTTTGAAGCAATGAATGATGATCTCGATACACCGAAAGCCCTAGCAGTGATGTGGGACATGCTGCATTCGAATTATCCAGCAGAGGCGAAACTCAAAAGTCTTTTGGAATTCGATAAAATTCTTGGGCTGGGGGTTAAAGAAACTTTGGAAGAACTAAAAAAGCCCCTCCCCCAAGAAGTCCAGGATTTAGTCGCGAAACGCGAGGAACTCCGTCACCAAGAAAACTTCGGAAAAGCCGACAAGCTTCGCAAACAAATTGAAGCCCAAGGCTACGAAATCCGCGACACCAAAACCCGCCCCCTCGTGACTAGAAAAAAATATTATCGAAGTTGATATACGGGGTTGACCCCGTTAGACAATACTTAATGATTAGAGTTTTATCTTGCTGCTATGATACCCTGTTAGAAAAATAAGGTCTAGCTTGCGGTTTATTGTCTAACGGGGTTGACTCTGTGGACAAAGGGTCTATAATATAATTAGACAGCGAACTGGTAGCGGGTTTCCTCTAAATTGTCATTCTGAGCGTAGCGAAGAATCTCATCACTTAGGCAAAATCCTTACAGATCCTTCACTTCGGTTCCCCCGACGTAACGTCGGGGTTCAGGATGACAGTTAAGACTAAAATTAGACTAATCTTTTGGCTTAGGTAAGCCAAGAATGAAGGTTAACTAAATACCACTTCAACCTAAAAACCTCGAAACTAAGCCAAAAATGACGAAAACAATTAAGAAAACAACCAAAAAAACAATCTCAAGTTTCCTGGCCGGAGCTCTCCTTCTGCCGGCTTTTTTCATAACTTCCGGGCCGCTTCTCGAGCCAAATCCAGCATTTGAGGCCATTGACCAAATCAAAGCCAAACTCGCTGAATTTGCCCCCCAAGAAATTTTGGTCAAATTCAAATCTGACTCACCCCGAGTAATTGAGTCTTTGGCTAAAAAGCACGGCGCCACTAGCCTCGAGCGGCATTTATTGGGAGTAAACTCCTTGTATTTTCCCACAAGCCTCCAAAATATCTTTAAAAAATTAGATGAACTCAAAAGTGATCCGAATGTCGAATTTGCGGAACTCAATCATCTTGCCCAGGCTTTTTTCACTCCCAATGACCCTTATCTTTCCTACCAGTGGAGTTTTGGCGCGAATTCTCTAGACCTTGGCAAAGTCTGGGATCTCGCCACTGGCCAAGGCGTAACTGTAGCAGTAATCGACACCGGCGTTGCCTATGAAAATTACAAAAATTTTAAATTAGCACCCGATCTCGCGCAAACCAAGTTTACGGCAGGGTATAATTTTGTGAATAATACCACCCATGCCAATGATGATAATAGTCACGGCACCCATGTTAGCGGCACAGTGGCGCAAAGTACCAATAATGGGATTGGCGTTGCGGGCCTGGCTTTTAATGCCACGATCATGCCGATCAAGGTCCTAGACAAGAGCGGATCCGGCAAATATTCCTGGATTGCCAACGGAATCATTTGGGCGGCGGACAAAGGAGCCAAGATTATTAATTTAAGCCTCGGGGGCTCTTCTCCTTCCCAAACGCTCGAGCAAGCCCTGGCTTATGCCAAAGGCAAAGGAGTATTCATTGTCGCCGCTTCCGGAAACAATGGCAGCTCCAGTACAATTAGTTACCCAGCGGCTTATGATCAGTATGTCATGGCTGTGGGAGCCACCCGATACGACAAAACCGTGACCGCTTACAGCAACCAAGGGGCCTCTTTGGATGTTGTCGCCCCGGGGGGGGACTTGAGTGTTGATCAGGACCAAAATGGCTACGGCGACGGCATTCTCCAACAAACCTTTGCCAAGAATAAACCGGCAAGTTTTGGCTATTATTTTTTCCAAGGCACTTCTATGGCTACTCCTCATACCGCGGCTACGGCAGCTCTCCTGGTCGAAAAAGGCCTTACTGACCCCACCCAAATCCAGCAAACCCTGCAAAATTCAGCTGATGATCTCTATACTCCTGGCTTTGACACCACTAGTGGCTATGGATTAATTAACCCTTATAAAGCCCTCACAAGCCTAGTAGCTCCAGCCGTCACCACTTCGGTTACTTCTGAACCAGTAACAACCGAAGAACCTGTAGCCTCCCCTCCGACAGCAGCGAAATCTTTGCATATTAGCGCTTTGAGTGTGGAGGCTCAAGGTTCGCGCCTTCGAGTTCGAGCAGAAGGCTTAGTCCAAATCGCAGACCAGGATAATAATCCCCTAGCAAATGTTCAAGTTCAAGGCACTTGGCAAGGGCTTTACAATGCGGAAGTTACAGGAAAAGCCAACCGGCAAGGCGAAATTGAATTTTCCACACCCTATATTTGGCGCTCACCTGGAGAATTCAGATTTACGATTACTTCAGTATCTCTGGAAGGCTATGAATATAATCCACAAGACAATAAAACTATAAGTGACAGCGTCGAAATCGCCAGTCGCAAAAACTTTTAAACAACTTAGTCACTGTTTAACCACTTATCCACAAAAAATCGCGCTTGCGCGATTTTTGAGTTTCAGTTACGATGATTTGAAAAGCTTAAAACGAGAAACCAAGGATGGTCATCGAAAACGAAAAAAAGATGACGAATTGTCCGCGTTGCCACAAACCTGTCTTAAATGGCGGAATTTTTACTTCTCATGCCAAATTCACCATCCGCTGCCCTTGGTGTCAAGCAACCCTCGAGATTAATATTCAACCAAAAATTGTTACCGAAGTCGTAAAAATCGGCAATGGCCAATCTCATCCCACGACAACCGAGGAAGCAATAGTAGTCAAACCAGAAACCGCTCAACCAGAAGAACTGTTTAGCACTCCAAAAAACTCCGGATTTCGCCTAGTCGGCTACCTTTATCCAGAAAAACGCGAATGAGCTAAAGTTTTTGCCCCAAAAAAACCAAATATCGATGCGGACTACGAGAGCCGCGGGACTACGAGAGCCCACCTTTGACGATCAATTATTGCAATTGATCTTGAAGGCGGGCTCTTTGCTAAGCCCCCTTGAAGAAGGGGGTTAAGAGCCAAAATCATCATTAAAGTGCTTAAGTTTCGTGAAAGGGGGTGGACAAAATGAAGAAACTGTTAGCAATTGCTATTCTTGCGGCCATCGGTGCGGGATTTTCCTCTGTGTCCGCCGGGACGATTGATAGTGTTTCTGACGATTCCAAAGCCAAGAGCTTTTTAAGCATGCTCATTAACCTTGAGATGACCAATAACAACAATGCCGACCTCAAGAATAATGTCGTAACCAAGGGTAATACTGGGGGAAACAGCTTTGTAGTGGGAGACGATGGTGAGAGTATCGCTTTGGAGACGGGGAATGCTGCTTCCGCGCTTTTGGTTGGCAATACTGCCAACAGCAATTTTGTGGAAACCAATTTCGAAGCCTCAAACGGCAGTTCCGACCAAATCTCCAATATCTCTGATCAATCTGAAGCAACCT
>CAYPVQ010000031.1:0-2949 GCA_964414215.1 uncultured Candidatus Saccharibacteria bacterium
GAGCCAATACGCACTAAGCATTAAAAGAGAAAACCCGATGGCAGGCGGGCGAATCTCATGCCAATGATTCGAATAATTGGAATGCTAATTAGAATCATTCGAATCGCCTTATGAAGCCGATTGCCATTTTTGATATTGACGGCACAATTTTTCGCTCCAGTCTGACGATTGAACTTTTGAAGCATTTGGTGCGCCAGAAGATTTTCGAGCCGAGCCTCATGAAAAAAGTTTGGCGCTCCGAAGCGAAGTGGCTTAATCGCCGCGGGCATTATGATTCTTTTGTCCGCGACGTAGTCGAGGCTTACCAAAAGGCGATCATTGGCAAAAAGAAAGACGAAATTGTGGCGGAAAGCCGCCAGGTGATTAAAGAGCAAAAATATCGGACTTACCGTTATACGCGAGATTTATTGAATCGCTTGCGCGGTAAATACTTTACAATTGGGATTTCGGGATCGCCGCTTGAGGTCATTGAGGAGTATAATAAATTCTTAAAGTTTGATAAATTGTATGGCTGGGAGTTTGGCCTGGATCAGGAGGGTCGTTACACCGAGGCGATTTTGCATGTTCCCCCTCGTTACAAGAAAGAACTGATTGTCCGCTACGTGCAAAATCATGAATTGAGTCTGCGTGGCTCAATCGGGGTCGGGGACACGGAAACAGATATTGGCTTTCTCGAGCTGGTCGACACACCTATTGCCTTCAATCCCAATACCAAGCTTTACCAGCACGCGCGCCGCAAAAATTGGAATGTGGTGATTGAACGCAAAGACTTAATTGTGCAGTTCAAGCCCAAAAAAGTAAATTTTTTGAAGGTTTAGCTGCGCCCTCGTAGCCCCGAAGTAATCTCCCCTCGGGAGACACTACGGGGTAAACTTAATGGACCCCGCACCAGACCTTTGTCCCTATAGCTCAACGGATACCTGCCCGCCATGACATGAGCCCCTATAGCTCAACGGATAGAGCGCGAGCCTCCGGAGCTCGAGATAGAGGTTCAATTCCTCTTAGGGGTATAGGCGATGGCAGGCGGGGAGCGCGAGCCTCCGGAGCTCGAGATAGAGGTTCAATTCCTCTTAGGGATAGGGGCTTGGTGCGGGGCGGGGAGCTTCGGGATTGTGCGTTCGAGTCGCTTTAGCGAGGCACGCATTAACTACAGCAGGTGCCGCCTTGACAAGCCACGGCAATTTGTTATTATGATGATATTACACTTGGGCTAGTTACTAGGGAAAGGTCGATAATTAGTCCTTCCTATTAAGAGTAATAATTAGTTTTTATAAAAATAATGAAAAAATTCCTATTGCTAGGAGTATTGGCAGCAGTTCTCGCAACGGCAGCCGTGCTTGAAGTCAGTGCGCAAACCAAAACCATAACGGTCACCGCGCCGACTTTTAACAGTGCTTGTATGCAGTCGGCCACGACTGCCCGGGATAATGCGTTGATTTCCGCGGTGAGTGGTTATTCGCCGGCAGTCACTGCTGCCTTGACTACAAGGCGTGACGCGCTTAATGCAGCATGGGGGAATACTAACACCACGGCTAGGAATAAAGCAGTTCAAGCCGCTCTCAAAGCTTACGGGAAGAGTGTCAGAGATGCCCAAAAGGCATTGCGAACTGCCAAAACCAGCGCCTGGAAGACCTATGGAAATACCGTGAAGAATACCTGCAAGACTTCGGCGGGTTCTGTAACGAGCAGCTCTGATCCGCTCTAAGCATTATTTTCTTGAAGCCGTTATAAACAATCACTACCTTTCTTAAGGTAGTGATTGTGTTTTCTTTGACGAGAGTTTAATATAGAGCCATGAGACGCGTTATGGTTTTTGGGACATTTGATATTCTGCACCCCGGGCATTTGTATTTTTTGCGCCAAGCCAAAAAATTCGGCGATTTTCTTATTGTGTCTGTGGCGCGGGAGAAATATATTCGAAAAATCAAGGGACGCAAGGGGTGGCACAGTGAACTTGAAAGAAAGATGCTTTTGGAGTCCGTGAGATTTGTAGATAAAGTTGTGCTGGGGTCAAGAGGAGACTATCTCAAGCATATTGTGAGCCTCAAACCCGATGTGATTGCCCTAGGTTATGACCAGAAGTATTTTACGGGGGGATTGAAAGAGAAATTGGCGGCGAGAGGATTGAGGGTGAAGGTTGTTCGAATTAAACCCTATAAGCCTGAGATTTATAAATCAAGTAAATTATTTAACACATAGATTGCTTCGCTTCGCTCGCAATGACGCGTCTCTCTATGTCATTGCGAGGACTCTCTAGCGAAGCCGAAGAGGATGAAGCAATTCCATGGCCAAATATTATAAATTAGTGGTTTACGTCCCAGTAGATTCCGCCAGCAAAATCCGAGCTCTCCTTGGCAAGCTCGGCGCCGGCCATGTCGGCAATTATGATTACACTTCTTTTTCGGTGCGCGGTGTAGGTAGATTCCGGCCATTGGAAGGAGCAAATCCTACAATAGGGGAAATAGGCAAGATTGAAGTAATTGAAGAAGAACGGATTGAAACAGTTGTTACGGAAGATCTGTTGGAAAAGGTCGTTCAAGAGCTTCGCTTCTGCCATCCTTATGAAGAGCCAGTGATAGATGTTTATGAACTTCATGATTTTTAAGGGAGTGGTCAAAAGACATCTGGGAAGAGGTAAGCAGTTAGGCTACCCTACCGCAAATATAGAAATTTCCGCGGATACCGAAAAGGGAGTATTTATTGGTTACACGCAAATAAGCAAAAATTACCATAGTACAGACTATGGAACTTTTCGCAAATTACCATCCATTATATTTATCGGTGCGCCGGAAATGTTTGGCGAAACAGATAAACGCCTGGAGACGCATATTTTGGATTTTGAAAGCGATTTGTATGGGCAGGAAATAGTGGTAGAAATTATCCACAAGCTCCGCGATAATCGTAAATTTGAGTCAGAAGAAGCACTGA
Source organism: uncultured Candidatus Saccharibacteria bacterium (assembly GCA_964414215.1). GTDB lineage: Bacteria > Patescibacteriota > Doudnabacteria > UBA920 > 2-01-FULL-46-14 > CAYPVQ01. The sequence continues at coordinate 2,929 of CAYPVQ010000031.1, forward strand.
TTGCACAGATGAAAGTTGACG
>CAYPVQ010000031.1:2959-9408 GCA_964414215.1 uncultured Candidatus Saccharibacteria bacterium
ACAAACGCCTCCTTGAGCTGGACTCCGCGCATGTGGAGGCAAGGAAGTTTTTTTCTGAATGATCACGACCTCTCCAGTCCGCCCGAGGCGGACCACCCCTCTCCTCGCCAGGAGAGGGTGATATGGTGTATACTAACTTTGCCTTCAGGGCGGGGTGGAAATCCCCACCGGTGGTAAAATAGTCCACGAGTCGCCGATGAGGTGACACGACTGCGGTTTGATTCCGCGACCGGCCGTAATAGTCGGAATGAAAGAAGGACGTTTGTTTTTCTATGCCCTGAAACCAGGGCTTTTATGTTTACCGGGATTATTCGAAAAGTGGCTGACGTGAAAAATGCGGCTGGAAAAAACGGCTCGCTCTTTTTGGTGATTGAAAAACCGGATAAGTGGAAAATTAAACCGGGGGATTCGATAGCTACTGACGGCGTCTGCTTGACCGTGAAGAGTATTGGCTCGAGAGATTATCTAACCGAGCTCATGTCGGAGACTCTTGCCAAGACAACCTTCGGGAAAGTTCTGCCCAAGAAAGTAAATCTTGAACCAGCCTTGACTTTGGCTGACCCTCTGGGCGGGCATTTGCTTATGGGGCATGTTGACGCGATTGGTGTTGTCAGGGAGATGAGCAAGCACGGCGCTTCCAGAATTTTAAAAATAAATTTCCCGGCAAAATTTGCAAAGTTTGTAGTACCAAAAGGGGCGATTGCTGTTGACGGGATTAGTTTAACCGTTGTTGATGCTGGAAAGAATTGGTTTACTGCGTCTGTGGTTGATTATACGATTAAACACACGACCCTGGGCAAAAAAAAGGAAGGCGAGCTCGCGAATTTGGAATTTGACATCATTGCTAAATATTTAAAAAGAATTTATGAAAAAGGTTAAAGATGCCAAAATTGCTATAGTCGGCAGTACCTTCCGAAGCGAAGTTACGGATAATCTGATTAAAAATTGCCTTGCCACCTTGAAGAATAAGGGGGTAAAGAGGAACCAAGTCAAGATTTTTCGCGTCCCAGGCTCTTTGGAGATTCCCTTGGTGGCCAAAAAAGCTGCCAAAACCGGCAAGTATGATGCAATCATTGCTTTTGGGGCAATTGTCAAGGGCAAAACTTATCATTTCGAGCAAATCGCCAACGAATGCGTGCGGGGTTGTATGGATGTTTCCTGGCAATATGAAATCCCAGTGATTTTTGAGGTTTGGGCAGTATATGATCTCAAAGACGCCATTCTGCGCGCCACGAGACGAGTCGAGAATAAAGGCGTCGAAGCGGCGCTGACCGCATTGCAAATGATTAAAGTAATGTCAGAAATTTAAGCTGATTTATGAGAGCTACTATTTCCATCCCGCAAGCAATCAAAGAGATTAAAAAAGGGAAAATGTTAATCTTGGTGGATGACCCTGCCCGCGAGAATGAAGGTGATTTCTTCTTGCCTGCTGGGCTTGTGACGGCCAAGACTGTGAATTTTATGACGAAACACGGGCGGGGTTTAATCTGTGTTGCTGTTAGTTCGGATCGAGCAGTGAAGCTCGAGCTTCCGCTTATGATCCCGTCTTTAGAGAACACCGAAAAGACCAAGGTAAATTTTACAGTTTCAGTGAATGCCCGCCGCGGCATCAGTACTGGGATTTCTGCTTTTGATCGGGCAAAAACGATCCGCATCCTCGCTAACCTTGCCTCAAAACCCAGAGATCTTACCAAGCCCGGTCACGTCTTTCCACTAGTTGCGGCAGAAAAAGGCCTGGCCGGCAGAGCGGGTCATACCGAGGCCGCGGTAACGCTTGCTGCTCTGGCGGATTTTGAGCCAGCCGGGGCTTTGTGCGAAATTCTGCGCGAAGACGGGCGAACCGCAAACATTTCCGACCTTCTTAAAATCGGGAAAAAGTTTGATATTCCTTTACTCCGGATTTCTGACCTTGCCCGATACGCGGAAAAACATCCGCTTTCCCTGAATACGGTTCCTGCCCATCGCGTTATGAAGACCGCCAGCGCGCGGTTACCGACCAGCCACGGTTTTTTTCAAATTATTATTTACAAATCCTTGGATGACAATCGGGAACATACCGTACTGCTTGCCGGCAAGCCAGGTATTAAACCTATACTTACCCGCGTTCATTCCCGGTGTCTAACCGGAGATACTCTTCTATCTTTGCGTTGCGACTGCGGTCCCCAGCTTCACCAAAGCATGAAAATGATTAAAGCCCGAGGTCAGGGTGTGATTATTTATCTTAACCAAGAGGGCCGCGGAATCGGTTTGACCAACAAAATCAAGGCCTACCGGCTGCAGGAAAAAGGTTTTGACACAGTGGAGGCCAATCACCAGCTGGGTTTTGTCTCGGATGCGCGCGATTATCGGGTTGCCGCGGAGATTTTGCGCGATCTTGGAATTAGTCGTGTGGAGCTTCTGACCAACAATCCCGCGAAACAAAAACAATTAAAAGCCGCCGGAATAGAAGTAGCGGCGTGCCTACCCCTCGAGATTGAACCAAACGAGATTAACAGTAAATATTTGACAGTGAAAAAAAGAAAATTAAGTCACAGATTAACATATGTCTAGCCGCGACAACTTTTTTCTCAAGCAGGCTTTGGATTTGGCAAAATTAGGCGGCGGTTGGACGAATCCCAACCCCATGGTGGGAGCAGTGCTTGTGAAAAACGGGAAGGTAATTGGTAAAGGATATCACCGGCGAGTCGGGTTTCCTCACGCGGAAATTGAAGCCTTGCAGCCTGCAAAAAATCCTCGCGGCGCAACTCTTTATCTTAACCTTGAACCATGTAATCATTACGGCAGAACCCCGCCTTGCTCCGAAGCAATTATTAAGGCAGGAGTGGTTCAGGTAGTTTGTTCAACTCTTGATCCCAACCCCAAGGTTCACGGCCGCGGGGTTGCGGTCTTGAGGCGGGCAGGAATCAGGGTGTCAATAGGAGGACTGGAGCGCGAAGCCCGCCGGTTCAATGAGGCTTTCTTTGTTTGCCACGAAAAAAAGCGGCCTTTCGTGGCGCTCAAATTTGGCACCAGCCTAGACGGCAAAATTGCTACAAGAAGCGGTGATTCGAAATGGATCACGAATGAAAGCGCCCGAGCATACGCCCGGTCTCTTCGCGGCGTCTACCAAGCTGTGCTGGTGGGGATTCAAACAGTAATCGCCGATGACCCCGACTTGGGTGCAAGACAAAAAGGCCAGCGCGATCCGTTGCGGATTATTTTGGATCCTCATTTAAAGATTTCACTCCGCAGCCGCGTCCTGCGCGATACCAACGTCTTGATTGCCAGCACAGTCCTTGCGAATCAAAACAAGAAAAAGATTTTGCAAAAAAAGGGCATTAGTGTATGGGAATTTCCAGGCGAGACAATTCCCCTTAAAAAATTCTTGTTTGAGCTTCACAGACATGAAATTGTTAGTCTTCTGGTGGAAGGAGGGGGCGAGACTTTGGGACGTTTTTTTGATGCAAAATTAGTGGATAAAGTTTATGCATTTTTTGCCCCAATTATTATCGGAGGAGAAAAGGCAACGAGCGCCGTGCGGGGTCAAGGAGTGCGAAAGGTCAGCGAGGCGCTGAAGCTTCAAAACATTGAGTGGCGCAGATTTGGTGACAATTTTGCAGTGATCGGTTATCATGAAAGCGTATGAAGTATATAAAATCTTTGCGAGAAATCAATAAAACAAGCGTGCGCGAAGCAGGCGGCAAAGGAGCAAGCCTCGGAGAGATGACAAGGGCGGGTATTCCTGTCCCGTCTGGTTTTGTAGTGTGTGCTTCGGCGTTTGACCGATTTCTCAATGAGACCGAGCTCAATGCCGAGATTGAAGCGATTTTGAAGAAAGTCAATCACAAGGATATTAATTCTGTGGATCGCGCGTCAAATGAGATTCGCGAACTCATCCATGAAGTAGAGATGCCGAAGGATTTACAGGCAGAAATACTTGGGGCGTACCACAAATTGTTTGCAAGGAACTCCCCCCATACCCCCTCTTTGATTTCCGCCGGAGGCGGATCCTCCTTGGGAGGAAAAGAGGGGGCGAGGGGGAGTTCTGGATTTGTGGCCGTCCGCTCCTCGGCCACAGCCGAGGATTCAAAGATCGCCTCCTGGGCCGGGGAACTAGAGACTTATTTAAATGTTATAGAAAAAAATTTGATTAAATCAGTCATGAAATGCTGGTCATCGCTGTTTACGCCGCGGGCGATTTTTTATGCTTTTGAAAAGGGTATTTACAATAAGAAACGTGCCCGTTTTTCCCCTCCCCTTAGTGGGAGGGGAAAGGGGAGGGGTATTCTACCAGTGTCAGTCGCGGTCGTCATTCAGGAAATGGTACAATCCGAAGTTTCGGGGATTTGTTTCACAGTCCATCCAGTGACTAAAGACCGAAACCAAATGGTCATTGAAGCCGGGTGGGGCCTAGGCGAAGCGATTGTTGGCGGACAAGTCACTCCTGACACCTATGTCGTGCACAAAGACGATTTTTCAATTCTGGATATCGCCGTTTCCGAACAAAGCTTTTACATAAAGCGTGGATCTACGGGTGGAACAATTTCCGCCTCCGTCCCCAAAAGGGGACTTCGGCGGACAGGCGCGCTTGGCCCAGAAAATCAAAAGCTTTCAGGAAGACAAATTGTGGAACTGGCGAAACTTTGCAAAAAAATCGAACAGCACTACCGCCATCCCCAAGACATTGAGTGGGCCTGGACCCGCGGTAAATTCTACATCACCCAATCCCGCCCGATAACTACGCTCTAGTTTACTACTATGGTATAATACGATCGTGTGATCTCATAGGATATGAAGAACGGTAATATGGGCGAGAAACAAAAAAAGGGTCGAGGAATTTCGATCGTCAGAGAATTGCTTCGATTTTTTTGGAATGAGAAAGGCGAGGCGATTGATGAATTTTGCGAGCGCGCAGGCGGGTTTTCCGGAAAACGAAAATTATTGGTTGACACTGCCTATCAGCTGGAGAGAGCCGGTGTTCTAGAGGAGATTTCCCGCAAGGCAGATGGGAAGAGGATAAGAAAAAATTATGAACTCACAAAAAAGGGGATGATGCGGGCGGTCAAGCTATGTCTGGAGAAGGAAAAACTCAAAAAACTTATTAACGAGAGAAGACTTATTATCTTTGATATTCCGGAAAAACAGAGATTTTACCGCGACTATTTCAGGCAGTTGATGAAGGATTTGGGCTGCCAAATGATTCAGCTCTCGGTTTGGCAGGCAGATTTTGAATTACCGGAGGATTTTCTGTTACTGGTAGGCGAGCTAGGCCTACAAAGGAGAGTCATTATCTACAAAGTAAAACCGGAAGAAGCGCTGTTTCTATAAATTTGCTACTATGGTTTATCACGATCGTGTCAGAATATAGTAAGATACGGGGAGGGGTAGATTTATGTTGTGGTATTATGTACAATTGTGGAGTAAGTCCGTATTTGTAAAGCATTGAGTTGGTAATAGAAACATGTCTTGGTGTTTCGCTATAGTAAATCGCCGGTTGGCGGAAATTTATTTTGAGAAAACTCGCGGCCGAGCGAAAATTGTCGGCCATTGCTACATAGATCGTAAAGACTATAAAACGAAACAGGAACAAAGATGGATTGCAGAGGATATAGAAAAGCACCGGTTTGTTTATAGAAAAGGGCGATACAGACCAGTGGACCCCACATTCTCTAAAACCGCCCGGTAACGACGCTGTCATTTTTTATGAGTACAACAAAAAAGCTGATTTTGACAGGACTTGGAGTAAGCGCCGGCCAAGCAAGTGGTAAGGTTTGTTTGGTTTTTGAGGAGGCAGATTTCGGAAAAGTTCAGGAAGGAGATATATTAGTTACCAAAATTACTGATCCGGGAATGACCATGATTATCGATAAATGTGCCGGAATAGTTTGTGACATTGGCGGCATGACTTCCCATCCGGCCATTATCAGTCGAGAACTGGGCGTCCCTTGCGTGGTAGGAACGAAAACCGCAACTAAAGTTTTGCTCGATGGTATGAAAATTTTTCTCGACGGAACAAGAGGGGAAATCTATGGAGTCTGAGGCTTGGATCAGAGAGCTTTTACAATCGTTGATAAAGGGCCACAGTCTTATGGATCCCTCGGCTTGGGCGCCGCCAAATCCTTTCCTGCTCGATCCGCTTTTTACAGATTTGTGGTTTGAAAAGATTTTAAAATTTAAAAAATTGGCAACGGAGAGAGACATCAATTTCAGGCAGATTGCAGATGCCGCGATGGGCCCGGCTTGTGTGCGTAAGGAGTTTCGCTACGCACTTTGGGGCGGAAAGTTAAGGGGATTGTCGGCCCAGGAAATTCTCCAGATCATCACGTTCTATCATGACATTTTGTTAACCCGCTCTCCGCAGGACCCGTTTTGCTTGCATAACGCATTTTGGCACTCTGAAGAAGAGGTATTGAGCATATTGGGGCAAACACAATGGGTCGCGGCGGGACAGATCGGAAGAGCGTCGTGTA
>CAYPVQ010000031.1:9418-11949 GCA_964414215.1 uncultured Candidatus Saccharibacteria bacterium
GGCCAGATCCCGAGAGAGTGGTTGGCGGGTGCTCGGCCATTTCCCCGCCTCTGGCGTGGGGTTTGCTTACAGATTTTTTTTATCACCGCGTGTATGAACTCTATGGACTTTACCACCTACCCGATCGAGAAATTCTCATGATAAGACAATACGGACCTTTCCGCGCAGAAGAAATTTGGCCGCATACCAAAAATTATTCCTTCAGCCAGATTATCATCAAGTGTATCTATGACAACTTGCAGGGCGATTTTGATTACATCAATCATTTCACTACGCCAGACAACATTCCACAAAAGTTAAAGTTTTTCAGTGTCAGTGTTGACGGCCAGGAAGTTAATGATCTGGCGGAGCTTGAGCGACTAAACGCTGAAGTAATCCAAATGGCGGTTGCCCAAGATAAACACCTACGCGCCCTTGATGAGGAAGGCCAAAAGCGCCTAGCAGTTCTTGCCAAACATTATGCCTGGAAAGAGATGTTCCAGCTGGCTGGTATACCCTGGTATCCCGACGTTGAAGTTTTTGACCGATTTGTAAAAAAGCCTTTGCTAGAGATTAAATTCTCCAAACTTGAAAGTCATGAGCAACGCGAGGCCTTCTGGCGAGGACTTTTCGATCCTGCTCGTGGGTTTACCGCCCCAGAATTCGCCGACGCGAAACAGCGGCTTGCAAGCGACGTTCTTTAGTAAATGCCAGCTAGAATTTACTTGTATTTTTCCATTCTTCTGCCATTTGCCGTAGTTTTTTCAGATTCACCGGATATACTTTCCCTCGAAACAGAAACTGAGCAGAGAGGCGACCGTTTTCGTCGGTTTTTGCAAGAATCTGGAATTGCTCCGCCTCCTTGAACCCGCCTCCCATTTTTTGAAAAGGGCTGGATCCTTCCGGGTTCACTGGATCCATTTCAATCTGTTCGCGAAACGCTTCGGCGACAAACATATCAAGCGTTGGGGTATGCGATACTTCCTCAAGATTGACTCGAGATCCATCCTTGAGGCGGCCGCCCAAGCGAATATGCCGGTAGAAAAGCTCTGCCGCACGGTTGGCCATTTCTCGGGCGGATAGGGAGTCTTTGTCATATGGCCGGTCGCGGTAGTTTTCGTAAATCCACTCGATGGAGCCAGTGAGCCCGCCGGGCCGAGCTTCTCTGGCTTTGATAAACGCTGCTGACATGGGATTGAAGTCAAGCTGCTTGCGCATTCTCTCAGTATACTTTTTGAGCTGTCCAGGAGTAAGAGAATCCGGGATAGCCTCGATTACGGCCCGTACCATTTGTTCCGTTCGTTTTACCGGACTGTGATAGCCTTTTACCACGTCGCCTACGACTTCTCGACCTTTCCCAATTGTCCGAGCCTGTTCAAGTCCTTTTTCCGAAAGCTCCCCTTTTTCTGTCTTTTCCCCATGACGGAAGATTGAGATCAAGACCTCATTATTTCGGTGATATCCGTGCTCGAAATAGTCCTGGTTTTGTTCTGAAGAATATTCTCTTGTTTCGTGCACAATTTGCAATTACTTATTATTACTTTCATAATAGCTTTATTAGGCCGAAATAACAAATTGTTAGTACGAACCTGCTCAATCGGGACTGAAAGTCTCAAACTGGTTTTCAAAGACGGGGATTTGGTCGAGGCCTGCCCCGTAGTTATCCCGAAGGGATATACTACCGGGGTGGATGCGGAGAAGGGGATTGTGAGAATCCTTAAGAAAGCCGGCCGATTACGACGCTATGATTGAATTCGAAAAAACTTTAAATCGGGATTTTCCGTTAGTTATGGTTGAGGCATGGAATCGAGCGTATTCAAAAGCCGCTCCAAAAGTTTTTTCCGGGCAGGTTCGGTTTCCCGAACCGGTCTCACTCTATCGAAATGGATCGGTGGAAAATTGGCGACCGGTAAAAGCTTTTCATCAAACTTTGCCAGCGCGTATCTCCCGGTGGCTCAAAAAATCTCCGAAAAATTTCGGGCGTTTTTTGAAAGAGTTTGATAATTATCAGGTCTACATAAAAGAACTTAGTAGAATTAAACAAAAAAATCCTCCAAATCCAGCCACTGCTCTCAAATATATCAAGCTAGCAAGTAAACTTTGGGAGTATGGCTGCGTCGGTTTAGTTTTGTGTCAGTGGTCTCCGCATTGGAATAAAGAAGCAGAATTCCTTGGACATAAACCCTTTTTTGATGACGATTTAATTAACGTTGCGCTTGCCGTGAGGAAATCTGACACATTTTCTAATAATTGTGCCGAAGTTATGTATTTTAATCTGCATAAAATCGCTGCCTTTAAGGGCTGGCCAGAATCAGCGATGAAATTTTTCTTGCTCAAAGAGTTGGAAAAGGCAGTTGCAACCGAAGATTCACGACTAGAGAAAATTATCGAGCGAGGAAAAGGTTATCTGTATTATCGAGGAAGGCTGTTACTACCGCACCAGTGGCAACAATTTTTCAATAAGAATAAGTATCGGTTTAGAGGGAGTTCGTCAAATAAGTCCGAGAGGTTGAAAGGGTCGATAGCTTATCACGGAGTTGTAATTGGGCAAG
>CAYPVQ010000032.1:0-10519 GCA_964414215.1 uncultured Candidatus Saccharibacteria bacterium
GTGCCTGTGCAAGCAGGCTTTCAGTCAATCTTTTCGGCAAACCCAAAACGCTTTCCTCTTCCCCCTCGATCCGCTCGATATATGGGGAAATCAAAGGATCAACAGCCGTAAATCCCGCGGCATAGTCATAAGTGTCTTGCTGATCGACCAGCTTTTCGACGATCGCATCCGGAATCGGCCTGAAAAAGACAACTGCCTTATCCACGCCTTCCGCTCGTTTTCGATTTTCAGTATTGGTTACGACCACTGCGCAAAATGTTTCCAACGGATACTTCCCCAGATTTTTCAGAAATCTTCGCGCTTCTTCCCTTGATTGTGGTTTTTCCAGAATCTCGCCATTGCACACTCCGACGATATCCGCGGTTATAAGCAACGCCGGTTCCGTGATTTTCTTAGACAAAATGTCTGCTTTCGCCTGCGCCAGCCTCAAGGTCAGCTTTTGTGGATCAGGATCCCGGATATTCTTCTCCTCAAACTCTGACGTAAAAACTTCAAACTCATAGCCCATGTTCCTCAAAATCTCCTGCCGCCGTTTCGATTGCGATCCCAAAATAATTTTCATACCCCAATCATACCCCATCCGCCTCTGGCGGACAAAACCCCGTCTGGCGGCGAGCTCCCGCTTAGCGGGACGAGGCAGAGGCCGCGGGGGCGATTTTTCAACGGCCAAACCGCCTCTTTAGCCTCTGAAAATGCGTTCTCCAATTCGCGCACTTGCCCGCCTAGGGAGGGAATTGGTCAGCGCACCAGGACCTATCAAATGAACTGAACCGAAAAAACAGGCCGTTACGCCCGCTCGTTCCATATGGAGTCACATGGTGCAGGATGTTGGAACTAAGATTGTTCTGGTTCACGTATAACAGCTGACTTGGGCAATTCTTCAAACACCTTAACTTTTACTTTACTTACTTTATCAATGAAAGCTCTGCTTAGCCTATGCATTCCATTAAATACTAGTCCATCTTTCGTAACCCAAAGGGGGTCATCCAAATTTGCTCTTTTAATACTTTCTATATGGTCAATCCAGGCAGGATTTCGCTGGGCTGCATCCCAATCTCTTAATACCTGTGCTGGACCTAATTTTTCTCCATTTCTATCTATCCAAAAATAATGACCTTTACTGACGTTTTCTTTTAACAATCCTAATTCAACTTCTTGAGTTTCTAATTGTTCGGCAAGAGGTTTTAATAGCTCCACATCATATAGATTTTCACCAACCCTAGTAGTTTCTCGTTGAGGTTGGTATTGTCCTTGAGTTTTTATCATAGCCTTTCATAACCTTAGCATACCCTACCAAGGGGCCGGCGGGCAAAAAACCGCCCGCTTGACTAACACTTAGGGCGATGTAATATTTTTTATCTCCTGTCTTTCAATTCAACTTCTTCTTTTATCAAGTCGAACCTAACCACAAAAATATCAAAAAATCCTTTTTCCCCCAGAATGCCATAACCTTGAGGTGCTATATCATAGGAAAACCATACTGTAGTTCTGAAATCCCGTCCTCCTACAGAAACTGCAACCTCGTGCAAAAATGCTTCGGACGACTGGTTTGCCTGAATTCCGTTAAACTTTTCTTGTCTGCCGGATCTAACATCTAGCCCTAATAGTTCTCCGAGTTCACCATGAAAAATATTAAAATCCGCACCCGAATCAATGAGTGCGTCGTATCGAACTATCATATTCCCCAATTTTACATCCACGGGGATAACTGGTCTCAAAATGGAAGTTCCAAAAAATACTGATCTTTGAGGTAAGGGAAACTTAAAATATTTAAATTTCATGTTACGCAAGAAATCCACCAACAAACGGAACCACTTCCGAAGGCACCCTGAACATAATAGGTTTATTGTAACCCTTTTCTTGAGCTTTCTCCCACGCTTCCCTTATGGTTTTTCCACTAGAAATAACTGTAACCTGGTCTTCTTCTAAAGCAACCCATAAACCCTTATATTTATCGTAAATTTTTGTCCAATCTATCGCCATAGTTCTATTTTAGCAAAGTTTTGTGCCTGCTGCAATCGGCGCAAATCATTATGGTTCCATCGCCCTTTGCTATTTCCTAACCACCGATGGTGAGTACATAAAGTGCACCTAATTTTATTTTTTGAGTGTTTTCTTTTGAAATTCACAAGGTCATTCCTTCAAGCTTGATTAACTTTTTCTCTTGAAGAAAGTCCACAATTTCCCAGCCGCAGGCAGGGCAAAGCGCTACCAGCTTCCACCCATATTCAATATGGATGCCGCTTCTATGATTTTCTATCGTCTTTCCACAAGAATCGCATTTGTAAACTAGCATATTTTTTCTGATTAAGCTTGCGCATGAATCATATCTCGTGAGCCTATTTTGTCAAAGTCCGTTTCCCTGCGCTTGTCTCCCATTCCTTGATCAGTTTTCCACAAACAAAAACACTACAAGCTATCTCAAAATTCAATTTTAACCCCTTTTTGTCATTTCCTGCGGCGGCGGAAATCCAGTAAACAAGGCAAAACCTGGATTCCAGATCACGCATGCACTCAACTTGATTGGGTGTCTGGAATGACAGAAAACTAATTTTGAGATGGGCTCATAATATTATCCAAGGACTCATTGTCAACTTTTTCTCGGCCGAGAAAAAGTTGACAATCGACGGTCTCGTCTCTTCCTACTTTGAATTACGAAATGCCAAATTTTATTCCCCGAGTTCAGTCGAGGGGTAAAATTTTGGCTGATCCCCGCTTTCGCGAGGACCTATTTATGGCATTTCGCCTTCGACAAGCTCAGGCAATAATAGAGTTTCGTAATCCATGGTAATAAGATCTCTGATACTTACTCCTTTCTTTTTTCTTTTTCGAGTTGCTTTGGAATTGTCAACCCAAGGCTGGTCCGCCTCGGGCTACTGAAAACTCTGACGGCGCAGGACTAGGAAATGGTTTCTTAATTGCTCTGCCCAAACTTGGCTTTCACACTTAGTGCCCAATCATCCAGCTTATTCTCAAGTTTATATTCAGGCTGTTTCTTTATCCATGCGGAAATATCTGTCCAGGTCAGCCCATGAAACCCAAATTGCCCATTCCAAACCACCCCGTCTTTCTCGTTGGATTCAAAACTGAACTGTTTAGCCAACTCTATGGGAGCGAATTTGATTCCCCTATCTTCAAGTTCCTTTCTAATAGTCACGCAAATAAACCAATCCTCGGGGTCCTTATCGGTAATCTTATATTTATCTTTTTGTAGCATTTCCAAGAGCTTTTTACTTCTTAGGCTGAATCCGCCATTGCCGACAATGAATTTCCCATTTTTCCACCATGGAGCGCCGGTATAATCATACTTCAGATAGTCGTCGGTCCAAGCGTTAGGATTTAAGATAAATCCGTCGTATTGGATTAATAGAACAAAATCAGTATCAATATAATCATTTAGCTTTTCTATAATAAAATCATTATAGGCCTCAATTGAGTTCAGTGGTTCTATTGGTACAACATCCACATGTCTGCTTGGTAATGAGCTAAGTAATTTCACGGCGCCAAAATCGAAATCTTTTTTACAGATTTCGGCGGCTTGAATTAAGCGCTTAATATTTACACAATCCAGACCAAGCAGAGTGACATTTTGAAGCCTTCTTTTCATAATCAAATCATACCCCACCAAGGGGCGGGAAGCAAAAAACCGCCTGCCTGGCGATAGCTTTCGGGCGATTTTGATACCCCAATAGCCCCACGTCAGAAGCTATTTATACAAATTACTATGTGTATCGATAGTGGCAAACAAAACAGTATCTTTATTAAGTAATCTATAGACCACTCTTAGATCCCCGGTTATATTAATACTCCGATATCCAGTATATTTTCCTTTCAAGGGGTGATTATTTAGGATCGAATGGAAAGGATTTTGCTGAAAAATATCACGCCGTTCCTTAAATTTTTGCTTTTCATTTAGCTTCAACTTCTGGTAATTCTTCTCAAAATCTCTGTGGAGAAGGATGATCATAACGAATCAAGATACTTGTCCATTTCTTTCCCCGAAGTAAAAGGTCCGGAAATATTCCTGCCGATTCGAACGTCTTCTTCGACCTGTCCGAGCAGTCGTTCAAGCTTGGAAGTCATTTTGGGAGCTACGGAGAGATGAATCTCTTTTTCCCTAATAAACTCCTTGAGATATGCATTAATTACTGTACTGAAAGGCACGCCAAGCTCCTTGGCAACTTCCTGAGCCTTCCTTTTAACCTCTTTATCTGCTTTTATATTAATTACCGTCTTCACCCCGTTAGAAATCCTTATCTTATTTAATGGCTAAATGCAATTTCTTCTCTCTGCCCCGCTAGCCTCGATTTCTAACGGGGTTCATAACCATAGTATATACAACGGTTATAAGGCTGTCAAGAGTAGCAAATGCCAGCGGCCTGTTGAGGCTCTCCACCGAAATTCACAAGGTCATTCCTTCAAGCTTGATTAACTTTTTCTCTTGAAGAAAGTCCACAATTTCCCAGCCGCAGGCAGGGCTCTGAATAATACTTGCGCAATCAATCCTGTCAAAGTCTGATTGGTTCCTTTTATCCCCTCAGCAGAGGCCGCGGGGGCGACTTCTCTAACGCCCCTGACGAGCCAGAAGCGCGAATTGGTCAAAATACTTCTGCAGGCTCGATTCTTCCGCACGCTCAACCTCTAGAAGCGCCTGTTCCCTGACCCTAGCCAATTCCCGTCTGCGCCTTCCAAACCAGCGAGGATCAGAAACAGTCAGATCCATGAGTTCCAAAAATCTCGCAAGAGCGGCCTCTCTTTTTTTCCGATCTCCCTTTCTTGTCCAGTTCCTTAAGCGCAGAAACTCGCTCCCGACATTCCCCAGCTGTTCCGGGAGGGTAAGCGTAAACCATCGGCCATTTGATAAATCTTTATGAACAGTCATGAGATCAGGGAATCAACAATATCTTGAATTTTCTTTTGTATCTCCGGGTTTTCCACATTTAGAGAACGGTTTCCTTGGCTGGGACGAATATTTATCATTGAATCAAATTCTAACCATGATTCACGGGGCTGATCTAGGTAAATGTTAAAACCCCACAAATCCTCCTGCTTGCTGCCCGTGTCCAAAAGCATAGCTTCTTCGTCCGCGTGCAGTTCGCCGCCTATGGCCATATTTTTTCTCTCCAAATCCACTACTGCTTTTACCATATCGCCAAACCGCTCTTTGGCAATCGCCCGAAGTTCATCTAAAGTAATCGGGTTTTCAACGACTCGGATCTGATCCATAATGATCATTATACCAAAAACCCGCCCGTTCGGCTAACGCTCAGGGTCTTTTGGACCTTTAGGGCGATTTTTTAAGGTAGCATACTCTTCTGGATAATCTATACCAAACCGTTCACACAAAGCAGAAACGTCCTTAAAATCCTTTTCACGAAGTTTATATAACCAAGGTGAAATAAATTTGACCATATATTCTGGTGAAATACACCTTACCGTATGCCCATTTATTGTTCCAGTTCCAGAAAGTGAGGCGGCGGGGTACATTACCCCCTTTTCTATTGGTCCGTAAAGTCCATTCCCTTTATCATCAAACACAAAGGCATGAAAATCTATCTCGTGGCCCTTGTCGTCACCTAAAACAAAATTCCAGGCACTCGTATCGTCCCGCTCCACATCTGTATATCCTTGTGCCTCTAGTAACTCACGCGCCTTTTGTATATCTTTTTGCTGAATGACAATGTCCAAGTCTGCGTGAGGCCTGGTCTGCTTGCCTAATAGAGCATCAACGGCCCAACCGCCATCAATCCAGATTTTAATCCCCAAGTTCTCTAGCTTGGTATAAAAATCAATGACGTCTGCAGAGGTCATTTCTGTTTGGGGTTTGCTTTGATTCTTCATACCCCAATCATACCCCACTCGAGGCCAAGCAAGCAAAAAACCGCCCCCGGCGATTTAATGGCTAAGCCTTGAACTTCAAACTGTTAAGCTGGTTTAAAATTTTTCAAGCTCGGCAAGATCGATGCTGACTCCGGTTTTGTCTGCAATCTGCTTGATCCACTTGGCTAAAAGTTTTTCCCGATTTTTGAGTTCCAGATAGCGCTTGTCGGAGAGTTCCAGATAGGTTGTGACTTTGGCGGACAGGGCCTTAACATCATCTTGGAGAATTTTGACGTCATCTCGCAAGGGTTTCAGCTTTTCATCTAGCATATCAGACATCGCGGGAAGCAGGATGTTTTCCGTATATTCTCCGAGATACTCTTTGGTTACAGGTTGTTTCAAGTCATTATTACTCATAACTTCACTCTAATTTCACCTAAGTATTTTGTCAATCTTAGTAGGCGCACGAATCCTCGCGGTTCATAACTGTCTGACCTGTCCGTCCGAAGTCTGGACGAAGACGGAGGCTTCCCGGTCACTTCTCGACTTCTGCTCGAAGCGACCTTGACCTATTCGATTTGACTCAAGGTCACCTTGAGCCTGGTCGAAAGGTGAGCGTAGTCGAAAGGTCATCAGGGGGTAATGTTGAAAGGGTGCTGGACGGGATTTCCGACGCTTTGGGTCGGAATAAATTGAACCCGCGACATCCTGCGCCAAGCCGACGTTTAGTCGGCTCTCCGACTTTACGTCGGAGCAGAGCATATAAAGTCATAGCTTTGGGGTGGGTGACGGGCTATGATCCCGCTACCTCCGCTGCCACAGAGCGGCGCTCTACCGATTGAGCTACACCCACCGCACAACTATGGCTTTATTTTAATATGCCCGTCTTTGACAATTTTTTCTATATAATCCTTTCTTTTTAATTTTTTAAGTTTGAGTTCGACTCTGCGGGCTTCTTCTACTGTTGGATATTCTTGTAAAAGAACGACTTTCGGATTTTTCATTCTGTGAGTTGTATACACCCAGCCTCCCAGATGCCTTTTGAATCTTACCTCAACGTCAGCGCAACTACCAATGTAGTATTTCTTCAAATCATCCTCCAGAATATAAACAAATCCGGCCATATTTATAGCTGCCACTCCGACGCTCCGACCGAAACGTCGGAGGTCGGAGCTCAAACAATAAAAGCCCTCACAGTTTAAAGGGTTTTAACTCATGAGTGCTGTATCACTCACTATTTGTCATTATTAATTATTACCTGCTCCGACGCCATTCGGGGTCGTCCAACGACTCCGACGAGTGTCGGACTCCGTCGGAGGAGCCCCGAGCCTTCAGCGTCGGGGCTGTGTCAGGCAAGATGATTATAGCGCAAATCAAACGAGGCGGTCAACCTCAATAGCGATAACTCCAGCCGCGGCTCCCGCGGCGGTCGCGGTCGTTTCGTCCGCCGCGACTGACATGTCCATGAAATCGCCCGCGGTGATACTGGCGCCGCTCATGCGGTTCAGGAGAAAATTTCGCCCTCGGCAAGGACGGCGTCTTGGAAACCGGCAAATTTTTCCTGATCAGCCGCTCAATGCCCCGCACGTCAAGGCGCTGCTCCGGAGTCGCGAAAGAAATGGCGTGCCCGGTCCGGCCGGCGCGGGCAGTTCTGCCGATGCGGTGCACGTAATCTTCCGCGGTTGCAGGCAGGTCATAGTTCAAGACGAGTTCAATTCCGGTTACATCAATACCGCGAGCCGCAATGTCCGTAGCCACTAGCACCCGGTATCTGCCGATTTTGAATCCTTCCAAAGCCTGGATTCTTTGATTGAGTGAACGATTGGAGTGGATCTCGGAGGCAGTGTGTCCCATGTCCCGAACTGACCTGGCTATTTTTTGCGCCCCGTATTTGGTTCGGGAAAAAATCAGTACGCTGCCTTTGTATTCGGACAAAACCGAGCGCAGGAGCGCAAGTTTTTCCTGTCTTTCTACAAAGAAAACTTCTTGGGTAACAGTTTTGACAGCGGTGCCGGACGGCGCGACCTCGACGCGCAAGGGCAGGGACATATACGATTTGGCGATTGCCACGATCGCGTCGGGCATGGTCGCCGAAAACAGCATCGTCTGCCGTTTTTTCGGCACTCGCTCGAGGATACGTTTGATCTGCGGCGCAAATCCCATATCAAGCACCCGGTCGGCCTCGTCAAGCACGAGTATGCCGACCGTGGACAAATTCACTTGTCTGCTCTGCAGATGATCAATCAGGCGGCCCGGGGTGGCGATGACGATTTGCGGTTTCATCCGCAGCGCACGCAGCTGCCGCACCGGCGACTCGCCGCCAATTAAAATAGCAGTGCGCAGGCCGTCATCCGCCCCCCGCTCTGGGCCAGGCGCTGAATCATGGGCACGCCAAACGCCAGAGTTTTGCCTGTGCCTGTCTGGGCGATACCCATGAGATCTTTGCCCGCGATCGCAGGCGGAATCGACTGTTCCTGGATCGGCGTGGGGTGAAGGAATTTATGCCGAGCTAAAATTTCCAAAAGTTTGGGAGCGATACCGAAATTATCAAAATTTTGCATTTTGAAATATTTAATCAGAAAGTGCGCCGCTCCTCGGGTAAGGCATCGCGAGTTTCCGCGACAAGTATGGCGAGCCCGGCAAAAAGCGAGCCGAATAGCCCGAACGGGTACCCTGCGAGGGCGACAAGGGCTCCGAGTATATATAGGATCACCGCCACCACCTCCACGAAGGTCATCGCTTCGCGGTGCGTCGGCGCCGAAACGTTCTCTTTCATGTCAGTCCTCCCCTTTAAACCGGCCGCATCATGACCGGTGCTCTATCGTTTTCGGTTTCTGCCGCTTGCATAATTTTTCTCTGGTATCCCCGGCAGGAGTCGAACCTGCAACATCCACCTTAGAAGGGTGGCGTTCTATCCATTGAACTACGGGGACACAGGATAAAGGTAGCATTTTTGCTTAAATTTTTCAATCTATTTATACTTATACTGAATTCATGTATAAACTCCAAAAAACAGTTGACCCGACAATTCTCATTATTTTTGGCGCCACCGGCGAGCTTTCGCGGCAGCGCCTAATCCCTGCCCTTTACCGCCTTTTTGACCACGAGCTTCTGCCGAAGATCTTTTTTGTGGTCGGATTTGCCCGCAGTGTTTTTTCCCACCGGGAATTTCGGAAAACAGTCCGACCCCAAGAGATTGACGCTAAAACTTGGAATCGTTTTTCCAAAAAAATTTACTATCAACCGGGAAATTTTACAAATCACCAAGACTTCCAAAAATTAGCAACCCTCTTACCAAATTTAGAAGGCCAAGGACACAACCTGCCTCACCGGCAGGCGAGCTGTGCGAACTGGCTTTTTTACTTTGCCACTTTGCCTTCACACTACAAAACCATCTCCCACGAATTAAAAAAATCCGGCCTCCTGGTTGGCTGCACCATTCACAAGCGGCAAACTCGCGTCATTATTGAAAAACCATTCGGGCAAGACCTGGAATCTGCGAAAAAACTTGACACTACTCTCCACAAGTATTTTGGCGAAGGGCAGATCTACCGCATTGATCACTATCTGGGGAAGGAAACTGTCCAAAATCTTCTAACCGTCCGCTTTGCCAATAGTATTTTTGAGCCAATCTGGAATCATAACTTTATTGATCACGTGCAAATCAATGCCCTCGAAGGAATTGGGGTCGGCAATCGCGGCAGCTACTATGAACAAGCCGGGGCCCTGCGGGACTTTGTCCAAAATCACATGATGCAGCTTCTCTCACTCATCACCATGGAACCCCCCAGCGACCTTTCTACCAAAGCTATTCGCGATGAGCGGGCAAAAGTCATCCGGGCTATTAACCTGCCTTCCGCAAGCGAACTCCAAGACTCTCTGGTGATTGGACAATACCAAGGATACTGCAAAGAGCCAAACGTGTCGCCGCGGTCCCGTGTGGAAACCTTTGCCGCTTTGCGGCTCTTTATTGAAAACAGCCGATGGGTAAAGGTGCCATTTTACCTCCGCACTGGCAAACGCGTAGATGTCCCATACAAAACCACAGAAATCTCAATTCATTTCAAATATCCTATGCAAAATCTTTTCGGTGGCGGGGACGTAAGGCCCAATGTTTTAACTTTTACGGTCCAGCATCTACATGCATCTTATGGCCAAATATCCAGGCTTTGGCATCAGGCTTCACCCCGTCACGATGGAGCTTGGTTATCACTCTGCTTTCCACGGCGAGATTCCCGAGGCCTATGAACGGCTCATCTTAGATTTTCTGGAAGGTGACCAGCGGCTGTTTGCCAGAAGTGACGAAATCCAGTATTCCTGGAAATACATTGACATTCTTGAGCACTATCTAAAAAAAATGAAGCACTTGCCACGGATCTACCGAAGCGGCAGCGCCGGCCCAAAAGAAGCGGAAAAATTAATTCGAAAGGATCATCGCTCATGGCACCTCACGCAGTCGGAGTAATTGGCCTCGGTCGCATGGGCAGGCAAATTGCCCGCCGGCTACACCGGAAAGGATTTCGGGTAATTGCTTGGAATCGCTCGGCTGGCCCTGGGGTTAAACTATCAAGATTTTTCGCGCTTCCCCCCTCACCTCCCTCCTCTCCCCCGAGATCGGGGGAGAGGAAGAAAAGGAGAGGGAGCGGGAGCTTAGTGTTCCAAAAAATTCCAGACCTTATTTCTGCCATGACGCGCCCGC
>CAYPVQ010000032.1:10529-11867 GCA_964414215.1 uncultured Candidatus Saccharibacteria bacterium
TGAGGATTTAGTTTCTAATTTAGAATCTCCCAGAATTATCTGGCTGATGCTTCCCTCGGGCGAGACTACTGGTCAATTCATAAAAGAACTGACCCCGAGCTTATCGAAGAGAGACATTATCATTGATGGCGGCAATTCTTTTTACCAAGATTCGATAAGACGTGCCAAGAAATTGGCGCGCCGCAAAATTCATTTCTTGGACTGCGGCACTTCGGGCGGAGTCTGGGGCGAGAAAAACGGGTTTTCTTTGATGGTCGGCGGAGACAAGAAAGTATTCAAAAAGGTTGAACCAATTTTCCAAGCCCTCGCGGCTCCCCCCTCCCCTGGCGAGAGGAGGGTAGTCCGTCCCCAGGCGGACCGGGAGGGGTTGCATTATGGTTGGGTAGGACCCTCGGGCGCCGGCCACTTTGTGAAAATGGTTCACAATGGGATTGAATATGGCATGATGGAAGCAATTGCCGAGGGCTTTGCGGTGCTGAACAAGTGGAATCCCAAAATTGATTTGGCCGAAGTCGCGCGCATCTGGGAAAAAGGCTCGGTCGTTAGTTCGTGGCTTATTTCTCTAGCACGCGATATTTTTGAAAAAGAAGATTTGCGCAAAATCGCAGGCTACATTCACCACACCGGCGAAGGCGAATGGGCTATCAAGACTGCCAAAAGACTGAAGGTTGATGTTCGCGTCATTGAAAACGCCTTCAAAGTCCGCCTTGAGTCAAGCCAGAAAAAGAATCAAAACAAGTTTTCTAATAAGATTGTATCGTTATTGCGAAATAGGTTTGGAGGGCACGAGGTAACTAGAAAGTAAGACACTTCTTGTTGTCCCAGACCAAGACAGAGAAAAAAATATTTTTACACTCGCTTAGGAGGATATATGTATTCCAATCTCGAACCACATGAAGTTCCTTTCGGTGATCAGATTACGCAGGTCGTGAAGGAATTCGCAGCAGTCAAGGGACTCATCGCAAAGTCCTGGTATCACGATTTAAGTCTCTGTATCCTTACGGAACCAGAGCGAGAAAATGTGCCCGTGCGAGGCATTCAAGTCACCGCATTTCGACAGCAAGGAGAGGTGTACGTTTCATTCATACCTTGCTTCGTGAGATATGACAAACAGGCCCTTAATAAGACCTTTCCTAAACTGATTCCCCAGGAACTGATCAGGACGCTTGAGCTAGACAAGTTTAGAAAACGGAGTTTCCTTCGTTGCCTAAGGGAAACGTGGGAGAATTGCGCGAAACTTGCGGCGGATCAGGAGCTCGATCTCACGACAGTCAATCTGTCACCTAGGGCGAAGGAGGGCTAGCTACCCCGAACACCCGAGCAGGGGCGTCGCTTGAG
>CAYPVQ010000033.1:0-11653 GCA_964414215.1 uncultured Candidatus Saccharibacteria bacterium
TTTGGGACGCGCGCAAGATTTATCCCAAGCTTGTGCTCTTGCCGGTTGATCCAGATAAATACCGGCACGTGACCGCGGGATTCTTGCGGATTTTGATGGACTATACTGACAAGGTTGAGAAAGCGAGCATTGATGAGGCGTTTGCCGATTTGACCGGGATTTGCAAGAGTTATGATGATGCTTTATTGGTGGGATTAGAAATCAAACAGCGGTTGCGGCAAGAGGTGGGGGACTGGGTTTCCTGTTCAATCGGGATCGGGCCAAATAGGTTGATTGCGAAGATTGCGGCGGATCTCGATGGAGGAATTATCCCTTCGGCTCCTGTCATCCTGGAGCGAAGCGATAGGATCTCAAGAGATTCTATCGGCCCTTCGGGCCTCCAGAATGACAAAAGCTTTTTAGATAGGGTTTGCGTTATTAGACCAGAAGATGTCGTACTCTTATATGACCATTTAAAATTGACCGATATTCCGGGAATTGCGCATCGGCTGGAGCGTTCACTTAATCTCTTGGGAATTTTTAGTTTGAAAGAATTGGCGCAGTATCCAGTGGCGAATTTACTCAATCAGTTTGGGATATTGGGGTATGAGCTGCATAAGCTTGCAAATTTCGACCTCTCTCCCATCCTCTCTCCATCTCCTGGAGAGAGGGGTTCGTTTTTATTTCCCTCCCCAGGAGATGGGGAGGGAGAAAGGGAGAGGTCGATTTTGTCAACAGAACAAATCAAATCCATCGGACATAGCTATACCCTCCCCAAAGTCATAAGTGATGTTCGGGATATAAAGAAGTTAATGTATAAACTGGCCGAAAAGATTGGAAGAAGAATGCGTAAGCAGGGAGCGCAGGGGAATGTGATTCATTATTTTCATTCTACTCCCTCCTTCCTCCCCCTTGCTAAGGGGGAGGTGGGGAGGGGGTCGAGTTTTCATAAACAGCACAAAATTACAGAATTAATAAATGACGGGCGGGAGATATATAAGGCGGCGTGGGGGATTTTTGCTAAAAGTTGTCATTGCGAGGAACGGAGTGACGAAGCAATCTCAAAAACCATGGGATTGCTTCGCTTCGCTCGCAATGACAAGTTGATCGCCCCCCGTCCGATTAAAATCATGGGAATATCAGTATCAGGATTAAAATTTGACGAGGCTTTAGAGCCGTTGTTTTCCGCCAGAGGCGTGCGCCCGAGGCCCATCCTCCTCCGGAGGAGATCCGCCTTTGGCGGAGAACAAGAACCACTATTCGAAAAATATAAAAAGCCACGATGGTTAGTTAACGCCATGGATAAAATCAATAATAAATACGGCGAATTTACGATTAAACGCGGGAGATTAATCGGCATTCCCAAGGAGTGGGGGAAGGATACAGTCGGGTTTGGGCGGATGAAAGAGAGGGAGTAGAGAATTTGACTTATAGCGCCTTATGTGGCGCTTTTTGTTTATGAAACGGGGTTGACAGTTATTTTAAGTGGGATATAATAGAGTTATAGTGGTATTTTGTGGAAAAGAGTGGGGATATGTGGGAAACTAATAATTAATAACTGATAATTGATAACCAATAACTTAGTAATAAGTTATGAATTATGAGTTATCAGTTCTCCATAAATGTTCATTGGCGAATACTCCTTGACAGTGGATGAGAAAGGAAGGCTGTCCATCCCCGTTAAATTTCGCGCCTCGCTTAGCCGCGGAGCCGTGGTCACACGAGGACTGGACAGCGCCCTTTTCTTATACACTGCAAAGGAGTGGCAAAATTTGGCGACCAAACTGGCCAGTCTACCCATCAGTCGCGCTAATACCCGAGCGTTTTCGCGCCTGATGTTGGCTGGGGCTATGGATGTCGGGCTTGATAAACTTGGCCGGATTATCCTGCCTGATTATTTGCGAAAGTTTGCCGGGATTAAGAAAAAAGTCGCGGTGGCCGGCCTTTATAACCGGTTAGAAATTTGGGATGAAGAAAAGTGGCAGAAGTATAAGGCCGGAACCGAAAAAGCCTCGGGAGATATCGCAGAGGCATTGGAGCAGATTGTGTAAGCCTTACGAATTATAAACCAGAGCAAATATACGAATACCCCCTCTTCATCTCCCCCTATCCCGCTAGGCGGGACAGGGGGAGAAAGAGTGGGGGTTTCGGAAGATTCGTATATTGGTAAAAATTCGTAATTCGTAAAGCGATGCATATTCCTGTTCTTTTACAAGAAGTTATAAAATTTTTAGATCCAAAAGCCGGAAAGAAATATATTGACGCGACAATTGGCGAAGGAGGGCATGCAAAAGTAATCATGGATCGTGGGGGGATTTTGTTGGGAATTGACCGAGATCTACCATCCGTCATTGCGAGCGCAAGCGAAGCAATCCCATTGATGAATAATAAGATTGCTTCGTCCCCGCCTGCGGCGGATTCTCGCAATGACAGACTAAAGGTTGTTCAGGGAAATTTTGCAGATTTAAAAGAGATTGCCGAAGATGCGGGATTTGCGGAAGTTGATGGCATACTCTTTGATTTAGGCCTTGGAAGTCATCAGTTGGATGATCCGAAGCGGGGATTTTCTTTTCAGAAAGATGGACCGCTGGATATGAGGTATGACAGAGAACGCAAAACGCAAAGCGAAAAACGCAAAACAGCGGCGGATATTGTAAATGTTTACTCTGAAAAAGGCCTCATCGATATTTTCAGAAAATACGGCGAAGAGCACCGGTTTGCCAAAAAAATTGCCAGGGCAGTAGTCGAAACTAGAAAATCCAAGCACTTTGAAACTACTACAGAACTATTTGAGCTTATCAAGAAAGCTTTGCCAGGTAATTTACGGTTCCGCGCTGGTGACACGGCCCGCCGCATCTTTCAAGCTTTAAGAATTGAAGTCAATGAGGAGCTTAAAAATTTAGAAAAGGCCTTGCCGCAAGCCTTGGACCTTTTAGCGAAAGGTGGAAGGTTAGTGGTGATCTCTTTTCATTCTTTGGAAGACCGGATTGTCAAGATTTTTTTTGTGCAAAATACTAAAGACTGCATTTGCCCAGTCTCATTTCCCGTTTGTCGCTGTGATGCCAAAGCTAGCCTTCGCATTTTAACCAAAAAACCGGTCATGGCCAGCCTCCAAGAAATAAAACTTAATCCGCGTTCGCACTCCGCTAAGTTGCGGGTAGTACAAAAATTGTAAAAAATTAAAAAGTCTCTGCTGTATATGGGAAGATATTTTGCGCTGACTATTGATCTGCCGAGCGCAATCCAAACCTCGAAGCAGATCCGCCGGGGGCGGAACGCTTCGGGGCAGGCAAAAACAAAATCGAATCTCTGGATAGGAGTTTTGTTAATAATTATCGGCATTGTCTATTTGGTCCAGGTTAATAGTCTTTCTACCAAAGGTTACGAAATCAAGAAACTGGAGGCTAAACTTCTAGAACTTAAGGAGAGTCATGCCCGCCTAGAACTGGAGGCCGCGGCCTTGAAATCTATCCAAAATCTCGAAGCCATAGTGAAGACCCTAAATTTAGTGCCCAGTGGGGGAGTGAATTATCTTAAAGGCTTGTCGGGCTATGCGTATGAAGAATAAGCCCCGTTAGAAATCTTAACTATTTTCAGTTATTGTGAAATCCGTTATTAGTCCTGTTAAACACAGGATTTCTAACGGGGTAAACCATGAGATCGCGCTTGTTTGCTCTCCATATTGTCTTCGCTGTTTTAATAGCCGCCGTCACCGTGCGGCTTTTTGCACTTTCTGTCTTGAGCCACGAGTTTTACAAGAACTTAGCCGAGAACCAGCATCAGCTTTACAAAACCTTAATCCCGATCCGAGGCGAAATTTTCGTGAATGAAGGAGCTTCGGGGGAAAAACTGGTGTCGGTTGTAACCAATACCACCAAAGATTTAGTCTACGCTGTGCCGCCCGAGATCGAAGACAAAGAAAAAACCGCCGCGACCCTAGCTTCGATCCTGGAAATGCGCAAGGGCGAGGTTTTGGAACGCTTAGCGGACAACGAGCGTAAGTGGGTGGCTATAAAAAAAGAATTACCAGAGTCGGTTTCGGCAAGGATTGCGGAATTAAAATTAAAGGGGATTTATCTGCAGGCGGAAACTTATCGCCTCTATCCCGAAAAAGAATTTGCTTCCCAGGTCTTAGGTTTTGTCGGGTACCGCGACAAGGAGCGAGCGGGACAATACGGGATTGAAGAAAAATTTGAGAGCGAGCTTGCCGGCCAATCAGGATTTTTGACTCTTGATAAAGACATCCGCGGCCGCTGGATTACTGGAGGCGTAAGAAAACTCGAACCGGCTCAAGACGGATCAGATATTGTCTTAACGATAAATCGCGCGATTCAGTTTCGCGCCGAAGGGGTGCTCAAGGAGACAGTGGAGAAGCACCAGGCAGACTCCGGAAGTTTAGTAATTTTAGAACCGCGCACGGGCAAAATTTTAGCCATGGCCAATTTTCCGAATTTTGATCCGAATAGTTTTAGTAAAGTTCCCGATCCTGCCGTGTTCCGAAACCGCGCGGTTTCCGACGCCTATGAACCGGGATCAGTTTTTAAACCGATTACCATGGCGGCGGCCCTTAATGCCGAAGTCTTAACCGCGGAGGAAACTTATGAAGATACCGGGTCGGTGGCTTTGGATGAGTTTGTCATCCGAAACGCCAATAACAAGATTTACGGCAGGCAGACCATGGCTCAAGTCTTGGAGCAGTCCATTAACACTGGGGCAATCTATGCGCAAACCAAAACTGGGCGGGCGAGGTTTCTCGAGACAGTGGAAAAGTTTGGGTTTGGCAAGCAAGCTAACCTTACCTTGCCCGCGGAAAGCCCGGGCGATATTGAAAATTTGTATCGCGGGGGAGCAGTGCATTATGCCACAGCTTCCTTTGGCCAGGGAATTACGGTGACCCCTTTGCAGCTAGCAAGGGCCTTTGCGGCGATTGCCAATCAGGGTAAAATGATGAAGCCCTATTTGGTGGAGAGCATTCGCTACCCGACAGGCTTGGTGGAAAATTTTGAACCGCAAGAAGCGGGGCAGATTATTTCTACAAAGGCGGCAAATACTTTGGCAGCGATGTTAGTTTCGGTAGTGGAGAAAGGGCATGGGAAACGAGCGGGGGTTCCTGGTTACTATGTGGCCGGAAAAACTGGTACGGCGCAAGTGGCCAGAACTGATGGCCCAGGCTATGATCCCAATGTGACGATTGGGACTTTCGCGGGCTTTGCCCCAGTTGATAATCCCGCCTTTGCCATGGTGGTGATCATCCGTAATCCCAAAACCGTGCGTTTTGCCGAAAGTACGGCCGCCCCCGCATTTGGGGAGATGGCGCGATATTTGCTTAATTATTTTCAAGTGCCAACTACAAGGTGACCCCGTTAGAAATCTTACTTCTGACGGGAAAACCGGAAAACATTATGATTATTATTAAGCATAGGGATTTCTAACGGGGTGAAAAAAATTTTGCGAAACTTACTGCGGATTTTGTCGCGATTGATTCTTTGGAAGTATAGGCCTCTAGTCATCGCGATCACGGGCAGTGTAGGAAAAACTTCGACTAAAGAAGCAATCTTTGCTGTGGTTTCGCAAAAGTTTAGGGTACAAAAGAGTGAAGGGAATTACAATACTGATATTGGCGTGCCTTTGAGTATCATTGGCGCCAGGTCAGCAGATGCCAATCTCTGGCGCTGGTTGCAGGTGATTTTCCAAGGGCTTTGGGTATTTCTTTGGCCTCATAATTATCCTTCGGTTCTGATCTTGGAAATGGGCGCTGATCGGGTCGGCGATATTTCTTATCTGGTGTCATTTGTCAAACCTACGATTTCAGTTGTGACTGCAGTGGGGCCCTCACATCTTGAATATTTTGGCAAGATCGAGAAAATTATTGCCGAGAAATCCAAGCTCATCTCGGTTTTGCCTGTAGGAGGCACCGCAATTTTAAATTATGATGATGAGCGCGTACGCGAAATGGTGCAAAAACACAAAAAGGAGCGGGTCATTTATTTCGGATTTGACGAGCAGGCCGAGATCAAAGGAGAGGAAGTGTCTTACACACAGGAGGGTTCAGTTTTCAAAATTCGTCATGCCGGAAATCTGGTACCCGTGCATTTACCGAAGGCTCCCGGAAAAGCAAATGTTTATGCGGCGCTAGCGGCCGCTGCGGTAGGGGTAGCACTAAATCTTAATTTGGTCGAGATTAGCAAAGCTCTTGAGGACTACCAAAGTCTGCCTGGTCGCTTGCAGTTGCTCTCTGGGATTAAATCCTGCCTGATTTTAGACGATACCTACAATGCCGCTCCGGCTTCAACCCTCGCCTCCCTCGAGGTTTTGGCAGCTTTGGAAGGCCGGCGCAAGATTGCGGTTTTAGGCGATATGACTGAACTTGGTGAATTTACTGAAGAAGGCCACAGGCTTGTCGGAGCAGGGGTAGTGGACTTTGGCATAAATCTCTTGGTAACCATTGGCGCCAGAGCGAAGTTTATTTCCGATCAAGCTGTCCATATGGGTTATGCTCAAGGTCAGGTTTTGGAATTTAATCAGGCCGAGGATGCAGCCTCGGTCGTAAAAGATCTCGTGCAGCCGCGCGATGTAATCCTGGTCAAAGGTTCGCGGGCCATGGCTATGGAAAAAATTGTCTACAAAATCATGGCTCATCCCGAAAAAGCCGCGGAACTTTTGGTGCACTAGATAAAATCTCAAAACCGCAATATAATTTAGAAAGCACGGCCCCATCGTCTAGCGGCTAGGACGTGGCGTTCTCAGCGCCAAAACCGGGGTTCGATTCCCCGTGGGGCTATGCACCATGCACTTCTCGCTTCGCTCGAAGTTCGGATGCATAGCAAGCTCTGTGAACCACAATCATATTTTCAGGAATTTTCCATGAGTAAAATTGCGAGTGAAAAATATCGGACTTGGATAGAAATTTCTAAAAGCGCGGTAAAGAATAATTACCAAGCTTTTAGAAAACTTTTAAAACCCGAGACTCGACTTTTGGGAGTGGTAAAATCCAATGCCTATGGACATGGATTAATTGGATTTTCTAAAATACTCCATCACTTAGGAGTAGATTGGCTGGGAGTTGATTCTATAACCGAGGCAAGCACTTTGAGGCAAAATCGGATATCTTGTCCCATCTTGGTTATGGGGTTTACCTTGCCGGACAATTTTGCCGTCGCAGCGAAGCAGAAAATTTCCCTAACTATTTCGACATTTGAAAATGCGAAAGTTCTCGCTCAAAAAAACCAGAGGTGTTCTATTCACATCAAAATTGAAACAGGTCTTAATAGACAAGGCTTTCTAGTGCGAGATTTGCCAAAAGTCATGGAACTTCTCAAAAAAGCCAGTCATCTGGAAGTGCAAGGCTTGTACACCCACTTTGCCAAAGCCTACTATCCCAAGGATAAAAATTTTACCGTACAGCAGATTAAAGAATTTCAGCAGGCCACTTTGTTATTTCGCAAGGCGGGTTATAGGCCTATGCTACATGCCGCCGCGACCGGCGGGACCCTCAACTTCCCCCAAGCGCATTTTGATTTAGTCAGGATCGGCATTGGCTTGTATGGTTTATGGCCAACTGATGAAACCAAGCGGGTTTATGCAAAAAAAATCCATTTGCGCCCCGCGCTTTCCTGGAAAACCAAAATTAACGAAATCAAAAAAGCAAAAAAGGGCGAGACAGTTGGTTACTATCGCTCCGAGCGCTTGAGACGCGATTCTAAATTGGCAATTTTGCCAATTGGCTACTGGCACGGGTTTGATCGGCGGTTTTCTAATATTGGTCATGTCCTGGTTCGTGGCCAAAAAGCCAAGGTGGCAGGGAGGGTGTCTATGGACATGACCGCAATTGACGTAACAGACATACCGGCGGTAAAACCGGGAGATGAAGTAGTCTTGATTGGTAAACAAGGTTATAATGAGATTACGATAGACGATTTAGCCAAAATGGCCGATACGATAAATTACGAAATAGTAACTAGAATTAATCCTTTGGTACAAAAGTTTTACGTCTAAAAAATTCGGAAACAAAGTATTGAAATTTCCACCAGGGTTTTTGTGGGGTGCTTCGACCGCGGCTTATCAAGTCGAGGGCGGAATTACGAATAATGACTGGGCGCTCGCGGATAAAGTTCCCAAAGCGGGTACAGCTTGTGATCATTATCATCGCTATGAGCAAGATTTTTTGCTTGCCAAGAAATTAAATCACAATGCTCATCGTCTCTCGCTGGAGTGGAGCAGATTGGAGCCAAAGGCGGGGGAATGGGATGAAGAAGCGCTCGAGCATTATTTTCATGTCTTAAAGTTTTTAAAAGACCAGGGCTTTACCACTTTTGTTACTCTGCATCACTTTACTAATCCCCAGTGGTTTGCTGCTTCGGGGGGGTGGGCCAAGCGGGACGCAGTTGAGTATTTTGGAAATTATGTTTCGAAAATTGCCCAAAGCTTAGGGCAATTTATTGATTTTTGGGTGACGATCAATGAGCCTAACCTCTACACGGTTTTGGGGTATTTGGCCAAGATCTTTCCTCCTTTTGCGCAAAATCTCCGCAAGACCATTGCGGTTTATCGTCATCTGCTTTCTGCCCACAATTACGCTTACGAAATCATTCATGCTTATTATCCGGAGGCGCAAGTCGGTTTTGCGCAAAATTTTTCTTGGCGCAGGCCCGAGCGAAGCGAAAGCTTTTGGGATAAACAAATTGTGAAGTTTTTAAATTGGGTTGAATATGATTTTACCTACCGGCATACTCTCAATGACTTTATTGGCGTTAATCACTATTTTGATGTTCACTTAAAATTTACTCCGCGCCTTGGCACTGGATTTGTGGAGAGCACAAAGCATCCTGGCATTTTAACTGACCGGGGCTGGCCGATTCATGGGCATGCGCTTTACCAAGTGCTTTTGAAGCTCAAAGAAAAAAATTTACCAATTTACATTACCGAAAATGGCTTAGCTGACGCGCAAGATCAGCAGCGCAAACAATTTCTTGGCGAATACCTAACTGCCATTCATCGCGCGATTAAAGCCGGAGTGAGAGTCAAAGGGTATCTGCACTGGTCTTTGCTGGATAATTTTGAGTGGGAAGATGGGTATCAGTGGAAATTTGGGCTTGTGGAGGTTGATTTTGATGATCCGACATTGCCAAGACGCATTAGGAAGAGCGCTCGGTTTTATGCCAAGGTTTGTAAAAGTAATTCGCTACCCCCTCTTCACCCCAATAGCAGAGCCGATAAATCGGCACGCTACTGGGCAGGTCTTCCCCTCTCCGCCAAAGGCGGATCTCCGCCGGAGGCGGATGGGCCTCGGGCGCACGCCTCCGGCGGAAAGGGGGAGAAACCCTCCTGCCGGACGGGCAGGGAGAGGGGGTCATAAGCCATGTTTATTTGGATTGCCATCACTGCCTATCTGTTGTTTGCGCTTAACGCAGTGGTTGATAAATTTTTGTTAACTAAAGCAGTCAAGCACCCGATTGCTTATGCTTTTTACATTGGGATCACTGGTCCCTTGACTTGGCTCCTGATCCCCTTTGGTTTAAAGTTTTTGTCATTTGCTGATCTGTTGATCGCGATTGTTGGGGGAGGAAGTTTTATTATCGCTTTGTATTTTTTATATCGAGCCACCCAAGAGACTTCAATCTCGAGGCTTCTTCCCATTGAAGGCGGATTTGTGCCAGTTTTTACCCTGATTTTGGCTTATTTTCTTTTGGGAGAACGTTTAACTAGTTTTCAACTTTTGGCTTTTGTCTTCCTCGTAGCCGGCGCAGTTACTATTTCTTTCAAGCAAGAAGACGGGGCTTGGCACCCTCAGGCTTTGAAAAATAGTTTAATTGCCGCATTCTTGTTTGCTCTCTCTTTTACTTTGACAAAATATATTTTTGACCAAACCAATTTTGTTTCAGGCTTAATTTGGACGAGGCTGGGCTTTCTTCTGGTCGCTTTAAGTTTTTTGATTCCGCCAAAAAGTCGAAGACACATTATGCGGGTCCCGCGCGAAACTACGGGCGGAAACAAGGTTTTGTATTATGGCGCAAGAGTTTCTGGCGGGACTGCTGGCCTTTTGCAAAATTATGCGATTGCCATAGGAAGTGTGACGATTGTTAATGCTTTGCAGGGGACCCAATACGCGTTTTTGCTGATCCTCACGATCCTCCTGTCCAAATATTTTCCGAAGATTCTCAAAGAAAAAATCAGTGCCGCAATTTTGCTGCAAAAGATTCTGGCCATTATGTTTATTACTTTGGGTTTAATTTTATTAGTGCGATGAAGATTTTTTTGGCGTTTTTCTTAGCCGTGGTTCTCCTTTTGTTTTTCCAATTTTCTCCGGCGAAGGAGGTTACTTGGGGACTAAATTATTCCATCTTGCAAGCCCAGTTTTTAGGTTTAGACTGGCAAAAAAATTTCCGGGAGGTTTTGACAGATTTTCGACCAAAAATTTTGCGCATTCCCGTTTACTGGCAGACGGTTGAGCGAGAGCGCGGGAAATTTAATTTTGCAGACTATGATTATCTTTTGGGGGAGGCGCGAAAGAATGGCGCAAAAGTGATTTTGGTCATCGGCCTCAAGCAACCGCGCTGGCCAGAATGCCACGAACCCGAATGGGTTCGAAATCAAAAATTAAATATCAAAAGTCAAAAAGTATTGGAATATATTAGAGAGGTGGTTTTGCATTACCGAAATAACACAGCCGTCAAATATTGGCAGATTGAGAATGAACCGTTTTTTGAATACGGACCCAATTGCCCAAAGATCTCTCGAGATTTTTACCAGCAAGAGTTAGCCTTGGTAAAAAGTTTGGATTTAAGGCCCATTGTGGTGACCGATAGCGGAGAAAAAGGCGCATGGTTGCCAGTCGCCATGAGCGGAGGAGAGATTTTTGGCTCAACCATGTACCGCAAAGTCTATCATCACCAAAAGCACAAATATATTCGCTATCCTATTCCGCCGCAGCTTTATCGCTTTAAAGCCGGGGTTGTAAAAACTTTTACCAAGGCCGATAGATTTATTGGAGTGGAATTACAGGCTGAACCATGGTTCTCAACTGATCCTTACCATACCCCTTGGCCAGAACAAGCCGCCTTGATGAATCCTGAAGTCTTTTGGGAATACATAGATTACGCCAGGCGCGTTGGATTTGCCGAAAATTATTTATGGGGAGTAGAATGGTGGTACTGGGCTCGTAACCTTGGGCATCCGGAAATGTGGGAAGCGGCGAGAAAGATAATCAATAATTGATAATTATAATCGTTAATCAATGACAATCGTTGGCATAGATGTTGGCGGGACAAAGATGGAGGGGATTTTGTGGTCGGGCGGAAAGATTTTGCAAACCGAGACAATGGCGACTCCCAAGAGCCGGGGGAAATTTTTAAAAACTGTAACCGCATTGGTTAAAAAATTAATAGGAGAAAGGGGCGCAAGGGAGATAAATGGGATTGGGGTTGCGGTAGCTGGCGCGCAGGATACTAGGCGAGGGGTGATTCTCAATAGTCCAAACCTGAAATTTTTAAATAATTTTGGCCTGCGGCAGGCTCTTCTCAAAAAGTTTCGTGTGCCAGTCAAGATGGATAATGATGCAAACTGCTTTTTGCGCGCCGAAGCTCGGTTTGGGCAGGCGCGCGGAAAAAAGAATGTTGTCGCTTTAACTTTGGGTACCGGAGTTGGTGGAGCAGTCTTGGTTGATGGTAAGTTAGTG
>CAYPVQ010000034.1:0-10991 GCA_964414215.1 uncultured Candidatus Saccharibacteria bacterium
TGCGCTGCCAAAATCCGCTACCAACAACCAGACCAGCGTTGCGCAATTTCCCCTCTCCCTGGACGGGAGAGGGGTAGGGTGAGGGTGAAATTCGACTATCCCCAATTCGCCCTCGCCCCCGGCCAATCAATCGTGTTTTATGACGCCGACCGAGTCCTCGGCGGAGGGATTATTGAGAATTGTGCAAACAATTGACACTGCGTTATGAGTTGATTAAGATTAACATATTAAACTAAATCGGCATGTCAGAAGATAAGCTGAACAAAATTTTGGAAACCGTATAAACAAGAATTGGAGGAGCCATGCCAAAAGAGATTAATGGTCGACTGTTTTATACAATACTCGAAGCTGCCCCAATGATAGGCGTCTCTCCCTGGACGGTCAAAAAATGGTTGTCAAAGGGAAAGCTCAACAGTAAAAGTGGCCCGCTTGGGGCCTGCGTTGAAGTGATCAGAGATCCGATGAGCGGGCGCTACTACATTGCGGCGGAATCTGTAGGGATTCTGGCCAATCGCTTCCAAACCATTTCAGGGTAAAGATCGGGGCTTTTC
This sequence comes from uncultured Candidatus Saccharibacteria bacterium, assembly GCA_964414215.1. Taxonomy (GTDB): domain Bacteria; phylum Patescibacteriota; class Doudnabacteria; order UBA920; family 2-01-FULL-46-14; genus CAYPVQ01. The sequence continues at coordinate 552 of CAYPVQ010000034.1, forward strand.
TCCCTCTCGAGTACTGCTTTCGGACCAATGGCCTAATGTTTTGTACTAGGCCAAAAATCGTAAGCTTCAAAAAAGGGCTAGGTCTTTGTTGTATCGTGTTAGATATAGCCCTTTTCTTTTTACTGGGGTATCATACCAAAAACCTCACAATCAAAAGCGCGACAATATTTACTACCTTTATAATTAAATTAATCGCCGAGTCAGGCCATTGTCTTTTATGAGTCTGACAAAGTCCTCGGCGGAGGAATTATAAACACTTACAAGTTGACACGCGAGGGCATTTGTGATATACTATCGATTCATGCCAGGAGAATAGTCTCTTGGTATGACATAACCTAAAAACCTGAAGGAGTGATCCGATGAAGCGATTTGTTTTGTTCTTTTTTTTGGCCGCGGTTTCCTGCGGCCTCTATTCCAAGGATGTCAAGCCACTCTCTCCAGAGTGGATGATCAAAGAGTATGAGCGTTCGAGGCAGGCTTTGGCTGAAAGAATCGGCCCGTGCTGCTCCGACACTTCACAAGCGCAATTCACCGCCGCTGAAGAAACTGCCGTGCTTCCTACGATCAATGCCGCGGCGATTGATGATGCAATCACAGTACCGCTCTGGTCCGTTGACATGACAAACGGAGCCGTGAGCAAGCTTTACGATATCGACGGTGATGGCGTCTTCGACGCAAAAGTCGTCTTTGCGCGCTTCCTGCTTGCGCCGACAGCGCTTCATCTCCTGGGCCCCTATAAGGCCCTCGTGTACTCGGTCTATGGGTATGTGTTCACGATTGAGGACACAAACCGGGACGGCATTGCAGACTCTTTCGCCAGTGAGATCACGGATCAGACATGGGGGACTGCCATTACCACGTCAGGGAATCTGAATTTGGTAAGCACGTATCACCCCTTGGGGGTAATGAATTCCTTCCGGATCACGGATGAGGGAATTCTAACGCCCCGAAACGCGATCATCTACGGGGGTGCAGGAATGTCAGCGTTAACATATGATGCCACTCGCACACTTTATGGCGTCAGCCCCTTTTATGGAACAGTGGCGCGTCTCCGGCTTCCTGACTTCAAGACGCCGTACGGCTTCGGAGAAGTCGTAGCGAGGGTGAGCCAGAACAGAATTTATCCAACTGGCTTGGCCTTCGACCAGGACAACCGGATGGTCGTGGTCTCCCCGGAGCTCCGTTACATTGATTTTTCAACAGGCAAGGAACAAGTAGAGCCGGGAAAGATCGCGATAATCGAGCTTACCCAAGACCCATACTCCCCCAGAGTAACAATCTTGTCGCAGTCCAGGCAGACCTTCAGCCTGGTTAATGGCATGACGATACAGGATACGCGCACAGGGGGGTTACGGGTATATTACACGGTCAATCCCTCCGGCCGCGGTCAGAAAGCCCGCATAGAAATGCGGGAGTTCGACGCTCTCGGGAGGCTTCTGAAAGTCACAGACGCTCTGCCGCCCGACCTTTCAGGGTCGGACCAACTCGGCAATGTACTCATAAAGAAATGGCCTATTGTCCTATACTAGGCCAGCAAACCGCGTGCAACAAAAAAGGGCTTGGTCTTTCACCTCCGTGGCAGGCCAAGCCCTTGTCTTTTTTAACGTTTTTTATCACACCAAAGATTTTACGATCAAAAGCGAGACTATATTGATGATTTTAATCATCGGATTAGTCGCCGAGCCAGGCCATTGTTTTCTATGATGGCGAAAAAGTTCTCGGCGGCGGGACGATTGAATAACATTTATTCTTGCTCTTTTGGTCACCTATTCTACAAACTTGAATAATCCACATACCTCCATTTGACAAAGCTGTGATGACATGATACTTTTTTTCTGTTCACCCGAACAAAAGGTAAAGCGGTCATAGGTAGAAAGCCGTGTGGTTTTCTATAAAGACAGGCAGTCGCCTGCTGACCGCTTTACCTGAAGCATTCTTAGGCAGATCGGAGGATATTATGATGGATTGGGATAGGCTGTTTTGGCTTTTTACGGAGGAAGTTAGCCCATTCGTACGACCTCGAGTCCTTGAAGCCATCGCAAATCCTGGAACCGAAATCACTTTCGGCGAATGGAGAGACAAAAATGGCAATGGATGCCTCTTTGCAGTGGCAGCAGCGGCCGCGCTCGGAATACCGGTAGGCAAGTTCAAGGCTTGGTGGCCGAGTTTACTGATCAGAAAGGCAGCCCGAGCATTAGGACTCACCAAAAACCAAGTCAAACAAGGAATTGTTCTTTGGGATAACGATGACGGACGGCAAAGGTTCATAAACCGAATCCGTGAATTTCTTGTTGAACCAGTGATCCGCAGCGCGACCGATACCAATCAGCAGACTGCTGAATCCCACGTCGAGGTCTCTGCCTGAAGCGGCCGTCTTTGCCCGAGTAAAAATAAACCGGGAGCATAAATTCCAAGTTAGAACCTTGGAACTTCTGCCCCCGGTTCTGTATTTTTTTGTAGAAATTTTATACCAATTACAGTCTTGAGTCCCGGAAAATCATACTCCTCAAAAACCACGCCTCGGCTCCGCAGGTCAGCCATCTCGGCCTCCAAATTGTCTACCCAGAATCCGGCTTGCGTGTTCTCACCCCGCCTGGCTTTGGTCTCGTAAATTAAAAGTGTGGTGCCTCCACCGCAGTCAAACATCATGTGTCCTGCTGGTAAAACTTTTTCGTCCGGTCCAGATCATCTACGGGCACACTTGAAACAATCGGTGCATTGGCTAACATTCGTTTCACCCCCTTTCTTTTTGGATTATAGAAGTTCCGTCCCGCATTTACAAATGCGGATACTCTTGTTCTTGGTTTGATTGTATTCGGTACGGCCGTATCATTCACAATCAATTTCTAATACCAAAATATTTCAGCAAATCTTTTGCATAATCAAGCACATCAACCCTTAAAAACCTTATATAGTTTATTAGACCTGTTTCATGGAGGTATGCGACTGCGGCTCTGGGTAATTCGTGGGGAATAATGAACACACTATGTTGGAGGCGATAGAAACCCATTTTTTTGACAAATTTTCTTATGCGGTTTCGCTGGAGCCTTGATGATTCGGGAATATCCCAAATAATCAATCTCCATTTACCGTCCCACCTCTTTTTCTTTGCTTCAGCCATGCCCATGCGTAAGCGATCAAGTAGTGCTTGAATTTTGCCTTTCTTGGTAAGTTCGATAAATATAGAATCACCCTTTTTGACATTTTTAATCTTTCCGGTTTGTTCTAGGAATTTAATCGCTCGATTATAACGCCATCTCGGCGGTTGGGGATACCCCATTGCCCACCGATTGAAACTTTTATAAGACATGCCGACGAGAGACATTTGTTCACCCAAATCAAGCATCAAATCCAAAATCGCCCGGGCGATGGAGTAATTAACGGGAATCCGTCCCCGTTTCTCCCATTCTACCTTCCGCCTATAAGTTTCTGAATAATATTTGACCATTGCTAGTAAATAATACGGCCGTCTCTTTCACGGACATTTTTTATTCTCCTTCGCCGAATACCTCGCGGCTTGCCGCGAGGATGAAGGCGAGGAGAACCCTCCGTAGTCCGCCTAGGGCGGACGAAGGAGGGTTCCAGGCTTCGGAGAATTCCGCTTTGGATACCTCGGAGCTCTGCTCCGAGGAGCTTCATTTCACCAAGAATTTTACGATCAACAGCGCCACGATATTTACGACTTTAATCATCGGGTTAATGGCCGGGCCGGCCGTGTCCTTGTACGGATCGCCGACCGTGTCGCCGGTGATGGCGGCGGCGTGGGCGGGCGAGCCTTTACCGCCGTAATTGCCTTCTTCGATATATTTCTTGGCATTGTCCCAAGCTGCCCCGCCAGAAGTCATGGAGATTGCCACAAACAGGCCGGTGACAATCGAGCCGACCAGCAGGCCGCCCAAGGCTTGCGGGCCAAGCAAAAATCCCACGAGAATCGGTACTACAACTGGTATAAGAGCGGGCACAATCATTTCCCGAATTGAGGCCTTGGTTACAATGTCCACGGCCCGCGCATAATCAGGCTTTGCCACCCCTTCCATCAAGCCCGCAATCTCGCGAAACTGCCGCCGCACTTCCTCGACAACCGCTCCAGCGGTCTTGCCGACTGCTCGCATGGCAATTGAGCCAAAAAGATAAGGCAACAAGCCGCCAATTAGTAAACCGGCGAGAACTTTGACATTAGAAAGTTCAAAGCTGATTTTTGCCCCCAAAGCTTGCAGCTCTTGCGTGTATGCGGTAAAAAGGACCAAAGCCGCGAGTCCAGCCGAGGCAATGGCATAACCTTTGGTCACAGCCTTGGTGGTGTTGCCAACCGCATCCAAAGGATCAGTGACCGCTCTCACCGAATCCGGCAATCCCGCCATTTCCGCAATCCCGCCAGCATTGTCTGTAATGGGACCAAAGGCGTCAACCGCGACGATAATTCCTGTCAGCGACAGGAGCGCCAAAGTCGCGATTGCCACTCCGTAAATTCCCGCGAGCCAAAAACTTGTTAATACCCCGGCGACTATCAATAATGCCGGAAGTGCAGTGGACTCCATGCTATACGCGAGGCCGGTAATGATATTGGTTCCGTGTCCCGTCGTGGCTGATTTGGCAATGGCCTTGACTGGGCGAAACTTTTTGGAAGTGTAATATTCGGTAATTGCGAACATTCCTATGGCGACTGCTAGCCCGCTAAGAGCGGACATAAATAAATTTATAGGTTTAGGTAGTTGCTCAACCTGGCTTAGATATTGATAATCACAATCAGGTATACATAAACTTGGTGAAAAAGTAAATTCGGTTACAACGGAAAAAGCCAGAGCGCTTAAAACACCGCTTATTGCTAAGCCTTTGTAAAGAGCAGTCATAATACTGCCAGAACGCGGCAGTTTAACAAATAATGTACCGACGATCGAAGCGATGATCGCCACGCCCCCCAAAACCAGGGGATAAATAATGGCTGATCCGTGCCCCGGAAACAACAGGCTCCCCAAAAGCATCACTGCCACTAGCGACACGGCATAAGTCTCAAACAAATCCGCGGCCATGCCTGCGTCGTCGCCCACATTGTCGCCGACGTTATCCGCAATCACGGCCGGATTGCGCGGATCGTCCTCGGGGATCCCGACCTCTACTTTGCCGACCAAGTCCGCGCCTACGTCAGCGGCCTTAGTAAAAATCCCGCCTCCCAGTCTGGCAAAAACCGAAATTAGCGATCCGCCAAAGCCGAGACCGATTAGAGCTTTTAGATCTCCTGTTGCGGCATAGAATCCTGCTACCGAAAGCAACGCCAGCCCAACTACCAGGAATCCGGTTACGGATCCGCCTTTGAAGGCGAGATTAAAAGCGGGTGCTAGGCCCTGCTTGGCCGCTTCGGTTGTGCGGATATTGGCTCTCACCGACACACTCATTCCGATAAATCCGGCAAGAGCCGAAGCGACAGCGCCAATCAAGAAAGCAACAGCCGTGGTTGAATCTAAAAACGCCCAAATGGCGGCAAAAATCACTACTGCTACCACGCTAACAGTCTTGTATTGACGCGCCAGGTACGCCCCTGCCCCCTCCTGAATCGCAGCCGCAATTTCGCGCATCTTCTGGTCGCCCTCCGGTTTTTTGAGGATTTGCACTATTAAAAATAAGCCATAAAAAATGGCTACGAGAGCGCTTATTATGGCAAAGGTAATAGCTGACATAGGATAATATTAGCTTATCCGGGCAATTTCTTGCAACTGATTTGCCACAAGACTCACTTGGTCATTGACCAAGTGACTTATCCACACAAGATTTAAGGGTATAATTAGGGCAGAAAGGGGGTGAAGAATAAATATGGCCAAAACTTTTGCAATGTTAGTTGGTTGGGTGTTGATCATTGTCGGAGTACTCAATTTTTTCGTTGAGCCAATCAAGCTTCTTCCAGTACACGGCATATTTCACATCGCTTCGGGAGCGCTTGGGGTTTGGTTCGCCAAAACCCACGCTCAAGGCTATGCCATGTGGGTAGGGATTGTCGGCATAGTCCTCGCCCTGATTGGATTCTTTGGATGGACAAATATCTTAAATTTGGTTGATTTGCCGTCGTGGATTAGTGTAATTCACTTAGTCTTGGGAGTCTGGGGACTGTGGACCTATTGGTCAGCGGTCAAAAGGCCTGGCGCGGCGGGCGGTGGACCTCCCCCAGCAGGAGCAATGTAGCAAAGATTTTCAGAGCATTTCTTTTCGATACCAATACACATGGGCAACCATGGCGATTATTATAAGGGCAAGCTCGACTTGGTGCAAAAAATGTTGATCGAAAACAATTGAGTGGTGCATGGTCTAACTGTTTTAGGTTTTAAACAAACCCCCTCCGATCTAGATCGGAGGGGGGTTTTGGAGACAGTTAATAACTATCTCGGCGTCGTCCGAACCCACCGCCGGCGCGAGGCGCGCGGGGCTGCAAGGGACGAGCTTCGTTGACCACAATATTTCTGCCATCTAGCTCATGGCCATTGAACATCTCAACGGCCTTCGCTGCTTCCTCATCGGAAGCCATCTCGACAAATCCAAAGCCTTTGGAACGGCCAGTGAATTTGTCAGAAATGACAGTGGCAGAAGTGACTGTTCCAGCTTGTGAGAAAAGCTGCTGGAGATCACTATCTGTGGTTTTGTAAGGAAGACTCCCTACGTAAAGCTTTTTTGCCACTTTACTGATCCTTCGTTTAGCACTAAGTAGGGGCCGAACAAAACCACACTAACTTCTTGCTAACTTGTTAAGATTCAAATGCAGTTTTTTCAACTGTTCGCACTGCTGTAGGGTAGCTTAGCGCAGAAAAGAAAATTCGTCAAGAGCCGCTTCTGTAGAGGTCTTTATCAATGGTTCGTCCAAAACAAACATAGCCAGCTTCGTGTTCCCAGTTTTGGGCTTGGTACGGTTCAACCGGACGAGGAACTTTTAGCTCTGACTGTGAGGAGCTTGGCCGATCAAATGTAGCACAAAGTGCGAAACTCTCCGACCCTCTTATTTCGTAGATATATTCCGCACCGCTGGCTGGATCTTTGGGAATATTTATCCCGCGAATATCATCACGCAGTACAGAGAGTTCGGCTGGTAATTTTTCTTTGCCCTGCCAATAGTTGATGATTTCGGATTGGATGGTCTGCAGGTCGGAAATCCTTTGTTCGTCAAACCGGTACAATCGTTGTTCTTTTGGAGAGCCGACGATAAAAAACCCCGTAACCACGCTTGCTGTGACGACCAAGATTATTAGATAAACAAAATATTTCATTGCCCTTTAGTCCATTGTAAATCGAAGCGGTAATAATAAAAAACTGAAGCCGCCACAAAGAACACGGTTATAACTTTCAAAATAAAACGGGTGGTGAGTTCTCCTCCCAAAAGGCCGTTAACCAAAGCTACAAAATCTCCGATCATGATGAGGGCCGCTGCAAACAAGGTAAAATATATAAGCCACTTGCGGATGCGCATTTGGCTGATGATCGGATTGCTTAAATATATTTTATTTAAGTATCTGGTGGTCAAAAGATATGCGGGAAAAACCACAATTAGTGAGGAGAGGGCAAATCGAATTGCCCCAAATCCATGAAACCTCGGTCCTTCCAAAGGATCAGGAAACCAATAATTAATATACTGAAAAACTAATGCTAAAAAACTTCCCGCACTAAAATAAAGTGTAAGAATTGCCAAAAGGTGCAAAAAAATTTCTTTGGGACCGATTTTAGCGCTTTGATCCATAGGGAGATTATATCACGCTTGGTGAGTTTCTGTATAGCCAGGGAAATAATCCCGTTTGAGATTTTGTCTTTTGACTCCCATTTGGTCAAGCATTTTTGCAAAGGCTAAAACCATGGGTTCAGGGCCGGAAATATAAAACAAGCGCTTGGGCCAATCCGGAACATGGTACTTTATTAGAGGAGGATCAATGTATCCTTCAAGGGTATCAGTATTGACGTAAACAGTTTTTAAGCTAAACTTCTCCGAAGCTTCCTCAAAAATCTCGCGAAAAACTATGTCCGCTGCGCTGCGGTTACTATAAAGCAAAACAATGTCCCGCTTTTGCTTGGCATCCAGAAGATATTTAATAATGCTGCGAAAAGGGGTTATCCCAATGCCGCCGGCAATAAAGGCTAAAGGGATTTTTGCATCTTTAGGTAAGGTGAACTCGCCCTCCCGATTCGAGATAATAATCTCATCTCCCGCCTTAATATTATTTAGCGCGTTTTTGTAGCTACTGTTTCGATCTCCCCCAATTCGGGTGGCGAGCAAAAGTTTGGACTCGGTTGGCGAGGAGGCAATTGTAAAATAGCGCCTGAATCCTCGGCTGTCAGGATGAGGGTGAGGGAGAGTCCATTCGAGGAATTGCCCGGGAAGAAAAGAAAAGGTTTTTTCTGGCTCAAACCAAAAGCCAAAAATATTCGTGTCAAGTTTTTGTTTGATCGTAAGAGTCGCCTTAACTCGGGGATCGGGGTATAAAAGTCTGGTCAAAAGATTACCGCCCAGAAGCGAGAGTTCCAGAGAGTAGGGGAGACTAGGGAAAAATTTTTGGAAGAAAACTAAAGCAAAGGCGATAAAAATTCCGTACGCTACCCGTAAATTCTTTTCTTGGGGAGCCGTAAGAGGCTCGGGAAGCATTACCAAACTAAAAAATAGCAGGGGCGAGAAGAGCAACAAATTTTTTAGGGGCGTCCCGAGTAGGGTAGATACAGCCAAGTAGGGGATCAGAAAACTAAACAAAAGATGAAAGCGGTGAATTTTTCGAAGCATGATGAGGCCGCCTAAAATAACAAAGGGAACCAAAAATTTATTGCCGACCCACCAGCTTGCTCCTTGTCCTAAAACCAGGGCAGTCGCCAGTACCCCGAATGCCGCGGGGTTAAAAATGTGCCTTCTCTTGATAACTAGTAAATATTTCGAAGCCATGGCCGCCGCACCCGCCAGAGTTAAAAATCCGAAGTTTTGGAAAAGCGGTACTGGGCCGATTATTAAAGTTAAGATTAGGGCAGTGATGGAGCGGGATTCCAGGTTTGGACGGGTCTTAAAAAATGCGGCAAAAATTTTATTGCTAAAAATACAAACCACGACCAAAAAAGCCCCGCTGAAAAAAATATCGAGGGGCTTAAAAGGCAGGAGAGTGAGAGTACTCAAAACAATGGCTGCTGTGACCAGGCCTAAAAGGTAGACAAGCATTAGCCGGTACATACTCACCCGGCCCAGAAATATACTAAGCTGTTTGCGGAGCACAACTACACTTGGTTTGAGCTTCACTGCAGCTCGTACACTTTGGAACGCAGTGGTCTCCCCCACAGCCATGCTGCTCGTCGTGCTCGGCTGACTCAGCGCCACACATGTCACACTTGTAGCCTTCGGTGGGACCGTTGCAAACTTCACAAGTCATTGAAGATTCCTTTTTAATTAATAAATTTCGACCGTTTTTACTCCACAATTACTGAACCACTGTCACTAGGTTTTAAGTGATTATGATAAAGCCAAGTGCCGGTTTTGGTAAAAATGAAGGAATAAGACTGACCGCTTGCAACTCCTTCTAGCGGATCAAATTCCGGTAAAATTGTGTGAGTCGGATGTAAGTTTGAGGCTGTCCACATTAGGCTTCCGGAGGCCTCGTTTTTGAATGTGACTCTTGTGCCAAGTTTAACTCGAATTTGGTTAGGGGAGTAACCATTGTCAGTATAACTCACCACACTCTCGCTCTCGCCGGTTTCTTCAGTAATTGGCCTTTGGGGAGTAATTGGTTTGCGTTCAGTTTTTGAGAGGAACCAGGCTGCCCCGGCCACGATCACAATTACCGCGATTAGTACTACTCTTTTCATATAGGATTATTATAAACGATTTTTGAGGATTGTCCACAAACCAATAAGGCCGTCAAGAAAACTAATCTTTTTGCCTTCCGAAAAACTTCGGGGATAATAGTTTATCGGGGCCTCTTTGATTTTTAGGGCTTTTTTCAGAATTTTTACAGTAATTTCTGCTTCAAATTCAAATCCTTGGCTTACCCAGGGGGTCTCGCGCAAAAGTGCGGTGGGAAAAAGTTTATACCCGGTATAAATATCAGTAAGGCGTGAGCCATAAAGTAAATTTGTTAGAGTAGTCAAGACCGTAACCCCAAAAACATAGTGTGGATAACCTCGCCTTGCTGGTTTTAAGTTTCGCGACCCATAGACCACTTGGACCTCTGGATAATCAAGTGCTTTTACTAGAGCAGGAATGTTTGCTGGATCATATTCCAAGTCTGCGTCTTGGATAATGACATAATCACCGGTTGCCTCCTTGAGTCCAGTCCTAATCGCTGCCCCCTTACCCCTGTTTTTTTCGTGGAATAAAACCCTCGCCCCTTGCGGCCTGCCTGCCGGCGAGGCAGGGAGAGGGAAGGGTGAGGGGGTAAATTTCAGGATTTTAAATTTTGAATTATCTGTTGATCCATCATCCACAACAATTATTTCTTT
>CAYPVQ010000035.1:0-10887 GCA_964414215.1 uncultured Candidatus Saccharibacteria bacterium
TTTATCTTGAGCAGTCATGACTTTGGTAATGGTGGCTGCAAAGACATGAGATTTATCCAAATTGAAGCGATCATAAGGGCCGTAAATATTGGAATGCCTAATGACTGTCTATTTGTTGCGGCCATGACGCGAATGAAATTCACATAATTTTTCGACATAAACTTTCATCCAGCCGCCGCCAAAATATTTTTCATACATCTCCGCATTAAGATCGAGGTCAGTCTCCTTGATGGGCGCATCCTGCGACGGATACATGACCGTGCAGCTAAAGAAAATTACTTGGGGAATGTGGTGGTCAAAAGCGGCTTGGAAAATAAGCGCATTCATCACCACATTATCGGTAACGTGAAGGTAGGGTCGTTCGATCACGTCTTTTGCTCCCGAGGTATTGGCTGCAGCTTGAATTACAACATCGTAGCCTCGCACCACCTCATCAACTTCTTTTTTGTTGGTTAAATCGGCTTGGATAAGATTGGGGTGGTCAAAAACTTTTTCGGTAAAATAGGTTCCCCAGACTTCCAGGTCCTTTCTTCCCGAGAGTCGTTCAAAGAGATTGCGACCAATGAATCCGCTAGCGCCGGTGATTAAAACTTTTTTCTTGGCCATAGGTTTAAATTAAAGGTTAATTAAAATATTGATTTAACAACACCGCCGTCTACATTAATGCAACTGCCGGTCAGGAAACCTGCTTGATCCGAAGCCAGAAAACAAACCACCCTTGCCACGTCTTCCGGCCGTCCAATCCGACCCAGAGGAACTTTTTTTTGATCTTCTTCCTCTTGGAGTTTGCGGGCTTCTTCATGGGAAATATTTAAGGACTTAGCTCTTTCCTCAACCTTCTTCTCCCAGGCCTCACTCCGGATTGAAGCAGGACAGATCGCATTTACGAGAATCTGGTTAGGCGCAAGGAGATTAGCAAGATGCTTATTAAGATTGAGCATCGCGGCTTTGGCAGCCGAGTAATGGGGATTATAGGATCCTGGCTCTCGGGCCGGAACTGTGCAGAGATTAATGATCCGGGGGGCAGGAGATTTTTTAAGCCAAGGGATGGCTTGTCTTGTGAAATGAACCATGGTCATAAAATTTAAATTCCACGAGCGTTGCCAGTCCCGATCTTCTAGGTCTAAAAAGCTTCCGTATTTTTCTACCCCCCCGACATTGTTAACTAGGATATCGAGGCGCCCAATTTTCTCCACGACTTCTTGGAAAAACTTGGCAACTTCACCAGCGTCGGTCGCATCAAGAGTGGCGTGGTAAGCTTCCTGACCCAAATTCTTGATTTCTGATTTTACCTTATTTAAGGCTTCGGTATTTCTGGCACAAACAATTATTTGAGCTCCTTCCCGAGCCAAAGCTAAAGCAATGGCCTTGCCCAAGCCTCGGCTACCACCAGTGACTAAAGCAGTTCGATTTTCAAGACGGTTGCTCATTTTGATCAAAAATGTTATAGCCAATATCTAACTGATCTTTATTCTCTTTATACCACTGCATGACTTCTTTAATTCCTTGTTCAAATGAAACTTCATCTTTGAATCCGTAACTTGTGATTCGGGAGATATCCATTACGCGGATTGCGTCTCCTTTGGGTTTAGTGGCATCCCATACAACCTTGGGTTTCTTTTCTAAATTATTGATGATAATTTCGACAAGTTTCTTGATTGAAATTCCTTTTCCACTGCCAATATTTACAGGTTCGGCGATCTTATTTTCTACTGCAAAGAGCATGGCGCGGGCGACATCCCGAGAGTAAACAAAATCGCGAATGGGAGTGCCGTCGCCCCAGACCACAAACGGGTCTTCGCCGTCAAGGGCGCGCTTTATGAGAGAGGGAATCACCATAGAATTTTTAGGATTAAAATTGTCATATGGGCCATAGACATTTGCTGGCCGGATGACGGAATATTTTTTTTGCCCATATTCAATCGCATAGGCCTCCAGCTGCAGCTCTCCCATGCGCTTCGCCCACCCCGCAAATTTATCATTCTCTGAAGGAAACCCTTTCCACACGTCATCCTCATGAAAGATTTCAGCCGGGGGATACACTCCTACCGTACTCGTGTAAAGATACCATTTGACGCGGGCCCGGCGTGCCGCTTCTGCCAAATTGGTGTTGCACATTAGCATGGGTATAAAGAAGCTTGAGGGATGAGCTTTGACCGCGGCCGGTGAACCTTTGATGGCGGTTAAGTTAAAAACATAATCCATACTCTCGCAGGCTTTGACACAATTTTCCAAACTGGTTAAATCAAGGCGCAAAAATTCTGTGCCTATAGGAGCTCGCTTTGGATCATCCAATGACACAATTCGCACTTTTGCTTCCCTTTCCTGCAAGAGTTTTACCAGTTGCAAGCCAATCATGCCGGTTCCTCCGGCGACTAAGACTTTAGCGTTTTTGAAAATATTTTTGGGCATATTGATAACGTTCGGGAGTACCAATATCAATTACTGGTTCGGTGGTGATAAATCCGTAAAGACCTCGACCTACAAGCTTTGGAAAGAGAGAAGATTCAAGGGAGTAATTCTGGTTTCGCGGGATCTGATCAAGAGTGGTTTTATTAAAAAGATAAATCCCGGCACTGATGTAAGCGGCGGTTTGGTTGTCTGCTTTTTCCTGGAAAGCGGTTACGAGGTGGTTCGTATGATCAATCATTATCCCGCCAGTATCGAGTCGTTCGTCTCGAGGAGCAAGAATCAGGGAAGCTAAGGCATCTTGTTTGCCCTCATGGAAATTCAAGAAAGCCTTAAGATCAGCGGAACAATACGAGTCCCCATTCAGCACAAAGAAATGATCAGTTTGAATCAAATTTTGAGCATTTTTTACTGCTCCAGCCGTGCCCAGGGGAATGGCTTCTTGGGAAAATACCATATGTGATTTAAAAGGACTTTGCTTATAATAGTCTTTGATAAAGTCTGCCCCATATCCCAGACAAAGGATATGATGATTAAACCCGGAGTTTAAAAATTGTTCAATTATTATGTCCAAGAATGGGCGATTATTAAATTCCGCCATCGGTTTGGGTCGAACGGGCAGAATTTCCTTAAGCCTTGTTCCTTGTCCTCCACACAAAATTACTACATCAGTGCTCATGGGACTTTAGTGATTTGGTTTATAAAAAATTACTTGGGTGCCTGCATTTTCAAAATCAAAAGGTACCTCCAAAAGGCCGCGCAGGGCCGTGCGGACAACTGGTTGCTTTTCTGGTTTTACAAACATAAGCATAAAGCCTCCTCCTCCTGCCCCCAAGAGTTTTCCTCCAAGGGCCCCAGCTTCGCGGGCTGTTTCATAAATTTGGTCAATTTTGGGAGTAGAAATTTTGTCGGTGAGAGTACGTTTGAGCTGCCAAGATTCGTGTAGCAATCTTCCAAAATCGCTAAGATCTTGATCAGAATGTAAGATCTTCAAAGCCTCATCAACCATTTGTTGCATGGTTCGCAATTCTTGCTCTTTTTGGGAGGTGGTTTTAATTTGTTCTGCGGCAATATCTGAAGCAGTATGGGAAAACCCGGTAAAGATTAGCATCAAGTGATTTTTTAGAATCTGAAGCTTCTCTTGGAGGAGCGTAACTGGACTAATATGAAAGCCTCCCTGTTTGTCAAATTCAATTTTATTGAGACCTCCAAAAGCCGCCGCAATTTGATCTTGACAACCGACATTTTCCCGTAGCACATCTTGTTCAGTTGCAATAGCCATTTTGGCAAGTTCTTCTTTGGAAAGCAGGGTGCCTTGCAGGCTATGTAAGGCTTGCAGTAACCCTACGACGAATGAAGATCCGGCACCCAAGCCAGTACGGGCCGGGAGATCAGCATTGTGAGTAATTTCGACCCCCTCATTAAAGTTAAAATGCTTCAGGATCCCTCGCACTGCCGGATGGACGATTTCATCATGATTCTTGACCATTTCGATATGTGACCAGACAATGCGACTTTTGTAGTCAAAAAAGGGTGGAAGCGGGCGGCAGGTAATATAGCAGTACTTATTAATTGTAGTAGACAACACTGCTCCGCCATGCTCCCTAAACCAGACAGGATAATCTGTTCCTCCGCCAAAAAACGAGATGCGAAATGGAGTTTTGGTAATGATCATAAGTTTGCAAGGATTTGCGTCACTTTCGGGCGATTTTGAAAATTAAATTTCGGAACCTCAAAATGTCGGGCTTGCAGTTCTTCGCTGTCCAAAACTAGATTAATTCCTTCGGTATTGCCCAAAATCCATTCGTCACCTGCTTCGTAGAGAGTGCTCATATTCGGAAGGCCAATCACCGGAATCTCCTTACACACGACCCGAGCGGTGCGCAGTGACCCAGACATGGCACCAATGACTGCCCCGTAATCACAAACGCTGTCCGGAAGGGAGATTTTCATGGAATCAACAATTTCCAGTCTATCGGGCAGGTGCATTTTTAATCTTTCCTGGATTAATTTAGGCCAGTGAAGACTTTTTTGGGTTCGGGGATGAAAACGTAAAGTGACGACAGTAGGTCCTAGGTAATTTGCCGCAGCGACGATAATCCGCACCCAACGTTCAAGAATCACTTGGGACATTTCCTCCTCGATGGGTCCAGCTAGAAGCGCGTAGAGATTATTTTTAGCATTTTGGTTTTGACTGCAATGACAGGAATTTGTAGAAGGATGGGCTGCGAGATATACCTTTCTGACAGCGGGTACTACTTCTTTGAGAGCTTGCATTTCCAAACTGTCATAACAAATTACTACGTCCGCGAGACCAATGGTAAAACCTAAAATATCATAAGGACTAGGAGGGAAAAAGGTTTTGATAAACCAAAAAGGCCAGAAGTAGTGGTTCCAAAAAAGATTTGAGCGGAGTCGAAATTCCATCTTAAGCCTTTTTAAGGTTCGCTCAAAAAGGTTTCTTCGAGTTCCCGTGCCTGACGGAAGAGCTGGAGCGAAACGATTGGGTTTTCTTTGGAGAAGCCCATGCCGTTTGCGGTGCTCTTCTAAGACTTGCTGCAAGACCCCAGTTTGGACTACGACGGCTTTGGTTCTTGCACTTCTTAGCATTTGAATTAAATAACGGTCAAAAAGATAAAAGTCACTTCCCAAAATGAGGAGATCAAATTCCTGAGATTGCAAGGGTTTCAGAATTTCTACCATGCTCTTGTGATGACTGAAATTTGACTGTCCTTCCCCAAAAGGGTGAATGATTTGGGAAGAAGCAATTTTTCCCGCCGCCAAAAACTCCCGGACGGTTTGCAGGGAATGGTCGGCCAGATAAGAGTCGGCTAGCAGAACCCGGAGCTCGTGGTGCGGGGAGAGCTCTTCAATTATGGGGCGAAAAATTTCATTGAACGCAAATCCATTGCCGCAGAAAATTAAAGCTCGGGTTGGTTTGTTCATGTCCTTACTCCTTCTAGGATATTAAACACTTTGTAAAAGTATGAAGTTTTGTCTTTGAGGAGTTTTTCTGGTTTTCCTTGTTCCAAAATTTGGCCTTTTTCCAGCACGAGCAAGCGGTCAGAATTCCTGACTGTTGAGAGGCGGTGGGCAATGGCAATCACCGTGATTTTGCCTTTGAGGTCCTGAAGAGATTTTTGTACCAGGATTTCTGATTCGCCGTCCAAAGCGCTCGTCGCTTCATCCAAAATTAGGATAGCGGGTTTTCGGGCCAAGGCGCGGGCTAGGATAATGCGCTGACGTTGCCCCGCGGATAGCAAGACTCCTCGTTCCCCGACAATCGTTTGCCATTTTTCCGGCTGTGCCGTCACAAAGTCATAAATGTTTGCCATTTTGGCCGCTTCTGCAATCTGGGGTTTGGTGATGGCAGAGTCGTAAAATTTAATATTATTTTCAATTGTGTCGTTGAGCAAAAAGATCTCTTGGGAAACATAGGCGATATTTTGGCGCCAGCTTTTCAGATCAATCTTTTGGATGTCTTGGCCGTTAATTAGAATTTGGCCGGAGGTCGGGGTAAACAGCCGCAGGAGGAGATCAACAATTGTGGTCTTGCCCGCACCCGAGGGGCCGATGAGGCCGACCATTTCGCCTCTGCGGATGTGAAAATTAATGCCCCCCAGGACTGCTTGCTTTTTGTTTTGGTAGGAAAATCTCACGTTTTTGAATTCGAGGCCGTGCTCAAAGGCAAATAGATTCTGTCCGTCATTGGGTTCGCGGTATAGTACGGCCGCCTGCTGATAGGAAATCACGCTTTGCAGGTAGGGGACATAGCCGTTGATGGTGTGGAATTTGCTTTGCATGGATTGCACGTAGGCAAACATTTTTTGGATAAGGTACATGATTACCGCAAAGGAGGCGAAATTAAATTCCGGCGTTTGGTAAGAGACGGCAAAGACAATGAGGATAAAGATGATGCTGATGGGCTGAAACACGGCACTGACCGTATTCTCGTAAAGCGTAAGTTTGACTCGCGCTTGACGAAGTTCGTCAAAATATTCCTCTCCCCTCCGGGCTATTACCGCTTCGGCTCCCAGAGCTTTGACGGTCTTAAGTCCGATCATGTTTTCGTTGATGTGGTGGGCGGCGGCTTTTCCGGTTTGCGAAACAGTTTCGGATACCCGCCGCGTTTTGTAGAGAAACGGTTTGAAAAATAAAAACAGCACGCCTCCCAAAGCCAGAGTGGAGAGGGTGATTACTACCGAGATATTGAGTGCTACAAAGATATACATCGAAAGGCCGGTTAGCAGCAGGATGATGCCGCTTAAGTAAGTCAGCGCATTGGCGGTAAAACCTACGTGGTCCATGAGCACTTTTTCCAGATGCCCGATTTTTTGCGTCAAAAGGTGCGGCCAGGTGGTGGTGAGGGTTTCGGCAAAAAGGGTGGTGCGAATTTGTTTTTCGTAGTTGGTGGAGATTTTGGCATTGATGTATTGGGCAAGAAACAAAATGGCGGCCTTGAGCGCAAACATCGCAGCCATAAAGATCAACAGAAACAGAAAATTAAACTCAAGGTCCAGGCTCGCAAAGAGCCTCTGTATGGCGCGGGAAAAAAGGTCAGTGCCCCGGGGCGCATCCTTGACAACAAAGGAGAAGAGGGGAATGAGGGCGTTTATTCCCAAGCCCTCCAGCAGGCCACCTAGGAAACCCAGAGCGGTGAGGAGAATAATCTGGAACTTAAATTTCCCAAAAGCCTGCTTGAGGAGGTGGAGGGCGGCAAGAAATTTGTCAGTAAACCCCGCACCACTCCGACGTGACGTCGCGAGCGGCATTGGGGCGCTTCTCGCTTCGCTTTGCCGCGAAAGACTCGATTCATCCTCGGTCCTGACGGACGGGGCATTCTCGTGGTGCGGGGTAAAATTACTGGTCATTGTTTTTGGCGATATTTGTTAAAAACCATTCGTATTCTTTTTTGAGTCCTTGTTCAAGGCTAGTTTCCGCTGCCCATCCCAAGGATTTGATTTTGCTTATGTCCAGAATTTTTCTGGGCATACCATCGGGCTTGTTCTGATCCCAGTTGATTCGACCTCTAAAGCCGACAATTTTTTTGACCAGTTCGGCTAAGTCTTTGATCGTTATTCCTTCCCCTGAGCCGATATTCAAAAAACCCGTGATGTTTTCATTCACCAATTGCAGAGCGGCATGAGCTAAATCATCAGCCCATAAAAATTCTCGGATCGCCGCCCCGCTGCCCCAGAGGGTAACCGTTGGTTCGTTTTTGACTTTGGCTTCGTGGAATTTCTTGATTAAAGCCGGGATGACGTGCGAGGATTCGGGAACAAAATTGTCATTTGGCCCGTAAAGATTTGCCGGAATTACGGAAAAAAATTTTGTACCATATTGCTGGTTATAATATTCGCACATTTTCATTCCGGTGATTTTCGCAATTGCGTAAGCCTCATTGGTTGGTTCAAAATAACCAGAGAGAATCTCATCCTCTTTCATGGGTTGCGGACAGTCTTTTGGATAAACACAAGCGGAAGAGAAAAATAATAATTTCTTAACATCGGTTTTATAGGCTCCGTGGATCACATTGTTTTGAATTAGTAAATTTTCGTATAAAAATCGCGCTGGATACTCAATATTGGCTTTGATTCCCCCCACCCGAGCAGCAGCCAGAAATACGTATTCTGGTTTTTCTTGAGAAAAAAAATGAGTGGCTGCCTGCTGATCGGTTAAATCCAATTCTTGATGGGTGCGCGAAACTAAATTATTATATCCTTGAGCTTGCAGTGCTCGGACTAGGGCTGATCCTACCAGGCCAGTGTGTCCGGCGATGTAGATTTTTGAATGCTTGTCCATGCTATGAATTGTCATTCTGAAGCCCCGATCCGGATCGGGGCCGAAGAATCTCTTTTTTTCACGGGATCCTTCTCCGCCTTCGGCGGATCAGGATGGCGACCCCAAAGGCTCACCACTTGTTAATTACCTCTACGACTTTCCGTTTGACTTTCATATAAGCTTTTTCTGCTTCCCGCTCGATTTCTGGAGAGACCAGACGTAAAATTTCTTTTCCTAAAATTCGGTATTGCCCGCCAACTTTGTTTGCGCTAATGAGTCCTTTCTTGAGCATTCGTTTGATCGTACTAGTGCTGACCTTTAGCAGGACTTCAGTCTCTTTTGGGGTATAGACTTCGTTGGCGTTTATTTCAGGCATTTTATTTGCTTTTAATTATGACTTGGGCCTGACTACTTCTCTAATTTTTGACTCTAGTCAGGCCCAAAACCTAATAGACCTTATGTTCAAATCATATCAATTGGTGTCAGAAAGTGTCAAGAGGTATCAAAAATTCACACATTTTGGCTTATTTATGAGATTTATTGTCTAAATTATCCACAAAGATAAGGTAAATGAATTGACGCTTTTGGAGCAGGTCAACTATAATTATTCATCAGGCTTTAATATTATTGGCCTGTTGTATGTGCTTTTAAAATTGGACAGGAGGGTAAATCAGACATTGATTCCTGCCTGTTATACCATCACTACCAATCAGGAGGGTTAGAAATGCATGTTCCGACAGCTGTTGGTGAGTTTGTAATGGATACCGAGTACTTTTACGGGCGCGGCATCGGCCACCGCGATTTCGAGTATCAGGATAAGGGTGGTGAGGTGAGGACGGCCCCCTGGTACGGTTACGCGACCACGTTGCCTGATGCGCCTACGATCGTTTTTGCGCTAACCCCTGACCGACAAGTGGTCGTGATTAGTCAATGGCGCCCCTGGCCCCAGCCGGACGTGATCTGGGAACTGCCTGGTGGAAACGCTCGGCACGGAGAAACCCCTGTGCAGGTTGCCGGCAAAGAGCTGCTCGCCGAAAGTGGATATGTCGGCCAAGTCAGCATGATTAAGCCAGGTGTTAACTTTTTCGACCCGGCCAGCTACACTGTCGGACATTATGCCGTAAAAGCTACCGCTTGCCGCCTGCGGCAGGACCCTGATCCTGGCCGTACCGAGTTTCTAGAGTCCAAGGTCATAGATCTGGCCAAATGGGTGGAAATGATCAAGCGAGGGGAGGTGCATGACAACAAAACCATCGCTGTGACATTCCAGGCCCTGCTGCAGCTCGAGCTTCTTGAGTTGAAGCTCTAGCAGATTTAAAGGGATACTTGCGCCTTCGTGCGAAAGCGCAAGTATCCCTATTTTTTTTAGATAAAAAACGCTGACGATTCCAGAAGAATCGTCAGCGTTTTGGAAACGGTCAGTAAACTGCTACCGGATCGGAAGCCGGAAAGCACTGGAGAGCCTTGCGTGCAACACTGGGTTTGCCGCGAGGCAGAAGCGATCTCGGATGGTCCAGGGCTCGCCTCTCCTGTTGGTCAGTTTGAGCCCTGCTTCCTCGGCGAGGATGGCCGCAGAAGCAATGTCCTCAATTTCCGCATCCGTCGCCAAAAAGGCGTCGATCTTGCCTTCGGCCGCGTATGCAAGCATCATGCCATGACACCCAGTCCGCACATGGAGCATGCGCAAGTCATAGGCTTTGAAGACGAACGGGATGTCACTTATAGGAGCTTTCTTTCCCGAGCCGATGTAAATGACTGCACCGGGCGGTTCCACGACTAAAGAACCAGAGATTACATGTCCGTTGCACGAAGCGCCTCTTCCTAGTACTGCCTGATACAAAAGGTTCTTCGCCGGAGCATAAGTTATACCGAATAGCAAAACCCCGTTCTCTTCGAACGCGAGGTTGAAGCAGAAATCATCCGAATAACCCCGGCTGAATGGATATGTGCCGTCTACCTCGTCAGCTATCCAGCGGGGATTGCCCGGTGTTTCGCTACTTTCTTCTGTGTATATGCCGTGGTCGGGAAAAGATGCTCCGATTTCCTCTCTGATCAGTATCGCGCACTCCTTATCCGCATTGGTCACCGGTGTCCGGTCTGCCTTTATTTGAGTTTCCGGATTAGGGCGCCATTTCATGTGGATTTTCCCAGCTTTCATCGCCAGTTCTAGACCAAAATCTAGATACTTCTGTATCTCTTCAGGTTTCATAGTATACTCCTTACAAAGAGGCTTGTTTGGATGCGGTCCTTCGGTAGTAAAACCACAGGACGATAATCGAGATATAAAGAAAGAGCGCAACGGGGGTTATGATTCTGAAAAGCGCCCACACCTGGAAAATAGTGAAGATGAGGATAGCTAATGCAGAAACTGTTCCTGTGTTCCAGCCAAACTGCTGTATCTCGATAAAGTTCATTTCTCCCCCTTAGATCCCTGGTACATCTCTTGGTTTTTATTTGAGAGTAGTCTAACAGCAAAACCAAAAGCATGTCAAGATTAAGTCACTGCCCTCGGCCAGTGAGGATGATGTTGATGGTTTTAAGCAGGATGCCGATTGAGTTTATCCGCCTTCGCAGAAGACCTCGGGCGTAAGCCCGAGGATGAATGCGAAGGTTTCGACCCTCCGTAGTCCGCCTAAGGCGGACGAAGGAGGGTGCTTCGGCGGATTCCGCCGAAGAAATGAAGGATACCACGGGTGT
>CAYPVQ010000036.1:0-10824 GCA_964414215.1 uncultured Candidatus Saccharibacteria bacterium
GTAAAATTATGGTCACGGTGTTAAAGGCGACACTTCTAATCGCGGTTTTTTCCATCCTCTCCAAAATTTTAGGACTCTTGCGTGTGATTGCGTTTTCTCATACTCTTGGGGCTTCCCAAGAGTTTGATATTTATGTGGCCGCTTTGCGGCTTCCCGACCTGATTTTTAATTTACTGATTTTAGGAACACTTTCGGTGGCGTTTATTCCGGTGTTTGTGCAGTATTTGGAACGCGACCGAGAATCTGCTTTAAAAGTTGCTTCAACCGTTTTTAATTTTACCCTTTTGGTCATGGCGCTGTTTGCGGCTTTAGGAATACTCCTGGCGGGGCCGATTGTAAAAATTATTGCTCCCGGCTTTAATCCTGAAGCCCAAGCGCAAACCGCAGCCTTGACCCGAATTTTAATGCTTTCCCCTCTGTTTTTTAGTCTTTCGAGTGTTGCCACCGCGATTTTGCATTCTTTTAAGAGATTCTTGGCAGCTGCCATTGCCCCGCTTTTTTATAATCTGGCCATTATTGTCGGAGTAGTATTTTTTTATCCTCGATTTGGCCTTTCCGCCATAGGTTTTGCCGTCGTGATTGGCGCTTTGATTCATTTTTTATGGCAGCTTCCCCAAGTTTGGCGCTTGGGCTTGCGGCCGTTTGCACAATTTGACCTAGGTCACCCCGGCGTCAAAAAGATCGGCAAACTATTTTTGCCCCGTATCATTGGCATGGATTTAGGACAAATTAGTCTTTTAGTGACCTCAATCATTGGCAGTTTCCTTCCCGCCGGAACTCTGGCAATTTTTTATATAGCTTTCGATTTAGAAACCGTCCCTTTGGGAATTTTTGCCACCTCATTTGCGATTGCGGCTTTTCCAACGATGGCTGAATTTTTTAGCAAGGGGGACCGCGAGGGATTTAAAAATTTTTTTTCCCAAACCACGGTCCAGATTTTGTTTTTGATGATCCCAATTTCTGTCTTGATGCTTTTGCTGCGCGCCCAGATCACAAGGCTTATTCCTGGCGCAATCGAGGGGACCAAATTTACTTTTGCGGATACGCGCGCTACTGCCCAGACGCTTGGTTTTTTTACGCTTTCCCTGTTTGCCCAAAGTTTAATTCCTTTTTTAAGCAGGAGTTTTTATGCCATGCAAAATACGATTATTCCAGTGGTGGTGGGGTTGGTTGCCGCAACAGTGAATGTCTTCTTGGCGATAAGTTTGCGCGCGTTTGCCAGCCCTTACATTTTTGCTATAGCTTTTTCAGTTTCGGCCATCATTCAAATGCTGATTTTGCTTGTGATTCTGCATCGCCGTCTCGGCGATTTGGATGATGAGTTTTTAATTTTGCGGGTCATTAAGATTAGTGTGGCTTCAGTGATTATGGGTATTGCGACTTACCTGACCCTTTATGCCGTAGCCCCGCTGGTTAATATGCAAACTTATCTTGGCGTAGCCATTCAGACGATTTCAGCTTTAATCGTTTCGGTTGCGGTTTATCTTCTGACCGGTTTACTAACCAAGCTTCCCGAGTCTAGGCAAGTTTTAGTCATCTTAAAAAAATGGTTTTCTAACTTGACAAGCTTGGTTTTCTTTAGCTAGAATCAGGGCAGGAGGTAGCTAATTTATGGCTACCCGCATCAAATCGAATAGTCAAGCGCTCAAGCAGCGATTTCGGGAAGTTTACGAAGGCTTCTTCTGTCGCTGTTTTTTGGTGGTGTCTTGCCCAGCGAATTTTTGGATTGTGGGAGAGCATGTGGTTCTATATGGCGGACCTGGAGTCAAACAAAATTTACCCTTAAGGATTTATTGCGGCCTTAGCCAAGGGCAGTTGGGTGCTCCATTTCGAATCAGTCGCGATCTGAAAGTCTTTCTGTCTTCCAAACAAAACTTTGAGACAATCTCTTCAGGAGATTCAGTGTATTCGGCAATGGAGAAGAAAATTACCGAATTGTTTAAAAAATTTTACAGTCAGGATTTAAGTGGCCTGGAGGCCAAATTTTTTTCCGAGTCTCCTCCCTTTTGCGGCCTCGCTGTGTCAGCTGCCATGTCTTCAGCTTTGGTCACTGCTTTGGCTTATTATTTCGAGGTTATTACGAAAGAGCAGATCAACAGCTGGAGTGAGTTTGATCCTGAGAATTCCCAATTCGCTCGTTCAGAATTTGATCAAATTTTCCGCCTGGCTTGGCTGCTTGACAGCCTGACCCAAGAAGGCATTGCTTCGGGGCCAGTTCTTATGTATCGCTTTTGGGATCAGAATTACCAGTGCTGTACTCTTATACGCCTAGAACTCCACCTAACCGCAGCGGATTTTTTGATTATCAGTATCGGGGAATTAAATTTTCCAATTTAATAGATTCTCCCCAAAACTTCCTGCCGGATTGGCCGTTTATTTTTGCGCTAATATATACGGGCCAGCGGGCCCACACTGGAACGATGATCAAAAGTACAAGGTGGATTCGGGAAAATACACATCAGTTGCTTAATTTTTTTGCCATTAGTTTTTCGTCTAAAACCTTAAGGCAATTGGTCAAGGAGAATTATCTTTTTCAACGTTCGGGTAAGGATCTGTGGCTAAATTATGTTGATTCGCTTTCGATTCTAAGTTTGGACAGTGTCAAGCTCTTGCTTAGTATTTTTCGAGATGGACCGCAAGAAGAGCTTTTGAGCGGTTTTTTTTCCAATATCAATTTTTATCACCAAGTTCTTTCCTATATGGGAGTTTCAACTTCGGTGATTGACAGATTGTTTGGGCTTTTCGTTTTAGGCCAAAGAGAATTTCCTTGTGCGGTAAAAATCACGGGCGGAGGGGGCGGGGATGTGGTATTGTATACGCCCCACGGAAGTCGGGAACGGATCTCTGAATTTTTGGATATTTTCAACAGCAATAATAACGAAGATTTGGTGATTGATTACTTTTCGGAAATTGACGGTTTAGAAAGACGGGGTGCTGTGCTAGAGCAGGACCTGGGAAGTGGGATCCGGTCTGACGTGATTCCCGATGGTTCAGTGCTAGCTAAACTCTGGCACAGAGGTCAAGAAGAAACCGTCTTGGTTAAAAACGGCGATTTAGAGAAAGTTATCCACCAGGCTGACCTTGCCATAGACAATATAAATCAAGAAATTTTTATCAAGGGCCAGCGGCTAACTAGTAATGATCTCAAAAGTGCCAAGGCCACTGCAGAAGTTTTAACTTTGCTTTTTAACGCTTTGGACCAACCAGTGGCAAATGACAAATTGCCAAGTTCTTCCTATGCCGCCGACCGCAACGAGCTGCAAAGCAAAATCATCTCGCCCCTCAATATCGTCCTCAAAAAGCGTCTGGGGCGTCACTTGGACATCAAATTCAGCGGCGGGGTAAGCAAATTTCACGTGTCGCTGCGCCGCCCGCGCGATATGAATATCGTGATTCTCGAAAGACTGGTCTAAACGCTGCTCTGTACAAGCACTGTACGATCGTACAGTAGCTGTACAAATTTCCCGCACAATACTTAAACTTTTTTTCGCCAATTTTTCCTTATTATTCGGGGAGGGATTTTTTTATTGTGGAGGTAGAAACAAAGGAGGAAGGAAAATGTCAGAAAAAAAGATGGGAGATTGCGTTCAACTGAGATTTCAGACTAACCCCACTGGCGATTTTATCGTCGCCGAAGTCTATAGTGGGCAAATGCTAAGCATTGACCGAAGGGGCACGTTGATTGGCGATAGGGAGTTGATTCAACTCCTTAATCAATCGAAACGGCCCGACGAGTCTCTTCAGGAGTATGTCGGAAGGAACACAAAGAGCTAAATTCTCTTCGACGTCAGGGTGGGAAGCAAAGCCGTCAGGTCTCGAGATTTTTTCAGAAATCCGAGGCCTGTTTTAGTATAACAGTTTTTTCGCCAATTTTTCCTTATTATTCGGGGAGGGATTTTTTTATTATTTCAACAGCAATGAGTTTTTGAGAAAAAATTGGAGGAATTATGAATGGATATGTCATTTGGCTTCTGATTAGCGTAGTCGTCGGGGCAATTGCTGCTGAAATCGCCAAGGTTAGGGGTCGGGACCCGGTGAAATGGTTTTTCCTGGGAATGTTGCTGAATGTCGCAATTCTCGGACTGATTGTTGGTGTCTCTGCCAAGAGGCAGAATAGATAGGAGAGGAATATGGCCCTAGTTAAAGTACTAGTTCCAGGATTTCAAAGGTTTCGGGACATTTTTACTAGCATCCTACCAGTGGTAAAGAGGATCTTCCTGATTTTTCTATCCCTCTATATATTCTTCTTGTTTGCCGAGGTCCTTTGGCTCAAATGGATTTATTCCAGAATCCATCAAGGATTGCTTGAAACAGGAGGAATATCTGTTCCTTATCTCGTCACTGCTCTGGCGTTGGTCCTTGCCGCAGTAGTGTATTCCATTTTTCCAATGATCCTTTGGTACTGGATTACTCTAAGACGGAAAAGGGCTTTGGTGCTCTTTACTTCATTGCTTGTCGGCTGGGCGGTTATCATGTATTTTTTGTCAGTAAAAGCTGATCAAGCCGGTTACCTTTTCAATCCCACGAAAAATGGAGAACCCCGCTTCAAGGCATATGTGGAACAGGATGGGAAGATTGAGTTATTACCCTTGCCTGCCACTCACCATCCGCAACTTGGGGTTCCACTCCAAGAGCTGACTCCTGAACTAGCCCGCGAATATTTGGCTCGCGGGGGACTACCTCTCCCTAAAACAGCAGTCAAAAAGCCAGTACCCGCTCGAATTATCCCTTTCCGTTCAGAACCACAATGGGTGGAAGGCCGAGAAAACACAAATTTCTGGGTTGAAGGTATAAAAGTAAGCAGCTCCTTTACTTTTATACGAATCGGATGTAAAGGCAAAACTGGGGTGTACTACTCCTACGGCTACGAGGGAAGGTATGACGGATCAGGAGTACTCCTTCAGGCATCAAACCGGGAAATTTGGCTGGTCGATCAAAATCAGACCACCTATCCTCTTGCAAAGGACCTTGCAGAGTTGCCCGAAAAAGAGGACGGGACGACTAGTCAAAGAGGTCTTGGACAAGGGGAAATCTATAAATTTTGGCTAGTCTTCGCGCCGCTTACCTCTGAGGCCAGAGTTCTTACTCTTTCACACCGACAGTTCCAGATTCCCAATATTGGGCTCTATCCGGAAGGTCGAGGTAACTAAGTCTTGCCGAAGTCCAAGGGCTTCGGCAATTCTTTTCGCCAATTTTTCCTTATTGTTCAGAGAGGATTTTTTTTATTGTGGAGGTAGAAGTTTTGAAGGAGGATCAAATTATGAATAACAGGAATTCGAGTAGTGAAACTGAAATAAGGTATTGGATGAAATTTCAGGAAAGTTGGGCCGACATGACCCATCTGATACCGGACCCAAGTCATAGTCATCTTCAGCGTGAACTCACAGTTACCCCCAATTCGATCGGGGGACCAAGAGAGCTCGCTGACGAAATGCTTCGGACGAGACTTGCAAAGGAAGAGTTAAAGAGTTAAATCGCAAGTAAGGTAAGATTTTTGTTGTGTAGGATAAACTCACTCAGCCTATAAGGAGGGCAACATGAGCGGAATTGTTTATAAGCGCGACGGGTCGGTACTACAAGACCGTGTCGAGCGAGCAGTTGACACCGGAGATGGGCATGTGATGACCGTTGACAGTGGGGGTACGACGCGTTATATCCCCAAGTCTGAAATCCAGCGTATCAGCTACGTCAGAGTGGAGGTCGCTCCTAACAGTAACCAAAAAAATCGTAAGTAGGGGGCCGCGGTACTCCCCCAGGATAGGCCGAGAGTCTTCTGGAAGACCCTCGGCCTTTTTTCTTATTTACTTGACTCGCTATATTTTTTAGCTGCACTTGCCAGCCGGTCAGGACAGCAGAATTCCCCATTGCTCCATTTTCGTCGATCGACGAAAATGGAGCAATGGGGTTATTTGGTGATTATTCTTTCGTTTTGACTCCGAAATGTCGGCGTAAAAATCGGTCATCATCAATTTGGTCAACCCTAAGAAAGCGGATAAATTTGAGCAATTGTGACTCCCGCAGGTACTGGACAGCTGAAGCAGGGATGGGGAAAGGGGTTATGAAAACACTTTTCTGGAGTAGGTAAAATCCTAGATCTTTTAGAAAGTATCTTGTAATGTTTCTCTGCTTACGGGATGATTCCGGAATATCCCAAATGACAATTCGCCATTTTCCATCCCAGCTCGAGGGTAAAGCAGATTTTTTAAAATCCTTTTCTAGCCGATTGAGGAGTGCTCGTAATTCTCCTTTTTTAGTGAGTTCCGCGAATGTTTCTCCCTTACGGTCTACGAGTTTGACCTGGCCAATTTTTTCGAGGTAGCGAAGCGCACGTTTGTACCTCCAGCGGGGTGGTTTAGGGATTCCTTTTGCCCAGCGGTCGAAGTGTTTCCACGGATTACCAAAGATTGGACTGCTTTCTCCCAGGTCGAGGAGAATATCCAAGATGGCGTGGCCTAGAGAGTAGTTGAGGGGGGTTTGTCGTTCTTTGAGCCTATCCCGTTTTCTTTTGTATTGTTCCGAGTAATATTTGATTGTCATAAAATCGTCGATCGACGAAAATGTGGCAATTTAATAATTTCCTAGATGTTTACCGACCATATTTATCTTAGTGTACCCAGCGCAACTTTGCAAGGTGGGTTAATTTCTAGACTAACCGGACAAAAACAATTTTTGAGCTCAAAATTTTTACGGAATTTCGTACAACCTGGGGCAGCAGGCATTAGTTTGCTTGAACTGCCCTAAGGGCCGAAGCGTGATACCCCCCCGCTTCGGCCTTGTTTTATTCTCCTTCGCCGAATACCTCGCGGCTTGCCGCGAGGATGTCCGGCCTTCGCAGCCGAAGCAGCTGCTTCGGCGGAGTAGGCAAGGCGAGGAGAACCCTCCGTAGTCCGCCTAGGGCGGACGAAGGAGGGTTCCAGGCTTCGGAGAATTCCGCTTTGGATACCTCGGAGCTCTGCTCCGAGGAGCTTCATTAAGAGTGGTGAATTTTGACACCTATTTTTGATTGTTATAAGCTAAGGTATCAAGTGGGAGTGAAATTTTAGAGAGCCATGTTTTTTCTAAAGGAAAGGAGGGCCAATGCGATCCATAGAAGAAAGTGTGGCAGAAGCAGAAAGAATATGGGCCGCTAAGGCCCAAGAATACTCTAACGGCAAGATTCCTGGAAATAGAATTGAACAGTTCACCCGCGATATCCTGTCGCAAATGCCAGGGGAGATGGAGTTTGAGGTCGTAAGGAAATTAGGGCTTAAACATATGGATCTATCTTCCCTACCCCCGCCACTAGAGGGGGCCACTGTTCCTAAAACTTTACCAGAAGAACCAGACAGCCCTATGACTCGCTCTGGCTCAGGAATAGTAAAGAAGATACTCTTTCGAGTCGCAAGAAAATTTAGGAACATTATCCCATCAAGTGAGAGCGACGCGGCTATAAAAGAGATCAGGGAGCAAACACCAAATTTTTCCACCCAGGATATTTTACACATCGCTAAAGCATTTGGGATTGAGCTCTTTGCTGATGATATCAACACACGACCGAAAGGTAAAGACGATACGAAAGGAGAGAGCAAAATGTCTAAATTAGGACGTCTTACCGAGATAGCCAAAGGTAGCATGCTTTTGGATCGGCCGGAGATAAAATTCACGTTTCTGGACGGGACTTGCCAGTTAGTGCCGCACGGGAAAACAGTAGCCACAGTGGCCGAGCCCAAAAAGGGACACAAGGGTAACCTTTCTTCTATGATCACGAACACAGTCTCTTCCTTGCGGACTGTGTATCGCTGGTTCAAGGGGGAAGAGAATGACCGGAAAACATTCAAGCGACAACTCGAAAGGGGCTTTCCGCATGTATCGCTTCTTAAGAAGGTCCTCGATGCTGGGGTGAATTCATGGGAGGAGCTGGAGGTGGTCACGGGATCGTCTCAAACTGAAGTTTTGAAAGAACCGCCAAGAGCTAAAAAGCGCAAGCCTAGAGCCAGAAAGAGTGAGGTGACTAAGGCAGTGGTTGTGCGTGCAAAAGCCGTTGCCGCATCCCGAACGGGATCTGTGGTTTCCGCGCCCGCGGCGAGGTTAGCCGATGACTTTTTGAGAATGTTTGAGGGGCTGGCAAATTTCCTCACCGATGAGCACGAAAAGGACCTTGCCGCGTTGAGGACACTTGCCGAGCGGCTCACGTTGCGTTTTGGCGGACGCGGCAAGTAGCCATGCGCTAACGGCAAAAGATCCCTCGGGGCCTAGAAGCAAAGATCAGGATTTTTCCGGTCTTGTTTCTGGGCCTTTAGTTTTTATGGTATAATTTTGAAAGTATGGAGCAAGAAAATATTCGAAACTTTTGTATCATAGCTCACATCGATCATGGAAAGAGCACACTCGCGGATCGGCTTTTGGAAATTACCGGCACGATTGAGAAAAGAAAAATGCGGGAACAAGTTCTTGACCAGATGGATCTCGAGCGCGAGCGGGGGATTACGATTAAGCTTCAGCCAGTGAGGATGACTTATAAAATTCCAAATAACAAATCTCAAATTCCAAATGGAGCCCCACGGCTAGCCGACTCCGCCATAGTAGCCCCTATGGCTACGACGGCCGGGAAGCCGTGGTACCCCATACCCGCCTTCGTCCACCCGCCTAGGGCGGACGGAACTGCGGCGGGTTTATCCGCCTCGGATCTCGCGCGGAATCCGCCGAAGCCAGACGATGTTTTACCCTCCCGTGCCTCACCCGTACCGCCCTTCAACCACGGGCAAGCCCGTGGTATTAGGGCGGAGGCGGATAAATTCCAAAATTCAAATTCCAAATTGGGATTTGGTGCTTGGGATTTAGGATTTGCAGATTCAGTTTACCAACTGAATCTGATAGATACTCCTGGCCACGTTGATTTCTCGTACGAAGTTAGCCGGTCCTTGGCGGCGTGTGAAGGGGCAATCCTAGTTGTTGATGCCACTCAAGGGATTCAGGCGCAGACTTTGGCCAATGTCAATCTGGCCCGGGAGCACAACTTAGTGATTATTCCCGTGGTCAACAAAATTGATTTGCCTAATGCAGACCCGGAAAGAACAGCTTCGGAAATAAGAGAGCTGATAAATCAGCACGCTACGGTAGCGCGCCCATTTATGGGCTCGGAAATTTTATTTGTGTCAGCAAAGACTGGCCAGAATGTTGAGCAAATTTTAGAAAAAGTTATTGAAAAGATCCCAGCCCCGGCAGGGGATAAGTTAGCCCCTTTGCAGGCCCTGATCTTTGATTCGAAATATGACAAACACCGCGGCGTGGTTGCTTATGTCCGAGTGGTAAACGGCCGGATTAACGCAGGTAAAAAAATCAGGATAATTGCCACCGGTGCAGAGGCGCAGAGCATCGAAGTTGGTTATTTTGATCCCGAATTTCACAAAACCGATTCTCTTTCGGCTGGGGAGGTCGGATATATAGTCACCGGATTACGAGAGGTGAATAAAGTACGGGTAGGAGATACTATAACCTTGGCCAACAAGAACTCTCCCCACCCTCTCTTTGCTAAAGAGGGGGCAAAAGGGGAGTTCCATGAAATCAAAGCTCTGCCAGGATATAAAGAGGTGAAGCCCATGGTGTTTGCTTCGCTCTTCCCCGCGTCTGGAGATGATTATGGGAAGCTCCGCGATGCCTTGGAAAAACTTAAACTCAATGACGCCTCCCTAACATTTGAGCCCGAAAACATCGCCTCTTTAGGTTTCGGATTCCGCACCGGATTCTTGGGGCTTTTGCATATGGACATTGTGCAAGAAAGATTGTCGCGAGAGTTTGGTTTGGATTTGGTGCTGACGAGTCCGTCAGTAGCGTATGTGGTAAAAAAAAGAACCCCTCACCCTTGCTCCCTCTCCCCCAAAGGGGGAGAGGGCAGGGGTGAGGAGGAGGGGTCGCTCATCTATTCCCCATCCGCGCTTCCTGATCCTTCGGAGATGGAAAGTATTCTTGAGCCTTGGGTGAGACTTGATATCCTCACTCCTGAAAAATCCTTGGGTGCGGTTATGCATCTTGTCACCACCAGGCGAGGGGTTTTTAGAAATTCAAACTATCTCGGTCCCGGGCGATTAAAATTACATTTCGAGATCCCGCTTGCCAACATCATTAGTGATTTTTATGATAAACTAAAGAGTGTCTCATCCGGTTATGCCTCGATGAATTATGAACTTCTTGATTATCGAATCGCGGATTTGGTGAAGGTTGACATTTTGGTTGCAGGCGAGCGAGTAGACGCGCTGTCTTTCATTAGTTATCGCGATTTCGCGGAGAGCGAGGGTCGGGACACGGTAGAGAAACTCAAGGCCCTCATCCCCAAACAGCAGTTTCCAGTGGCGCTCCAAGCCGCAATTGGCGGGAAGATCATCGCTCGCGAAACCATTCCAGCGCTGCGCAAAGATGTTACCGCCAAACTCTACGGCGGCGATGTCACCCGCAAGATGAAATTGCTTAAAAAACAAAAAAAGGGCAAGAAGCGCTTAAAGTCCTTTGGCAGGGTCGAAATCCCCCAAGAAGCGTTTTTGGCCCTCCTCAAACGATAGCGTAAAAAATATGCTCAACCGCAAAGTTTTGCAGAAAATTTTCTTCATTTTAGCCATAATCATGATCGCGGCCATGATTTTGTTTACCATCCTGCCCTTATTTTATGCCCAGTAACAAAACATCACAGAAGATTTCTTGCTAAACGGTTAAGACACTTTCGAGCCAATACCTCTGTTTGGCATCGGGAGTGAACCCCGTCAGAAATCCCCATGCCTGCAAGCTACATAACCACTACATTATTAAACACGTCAGAATTGAGATTTCTGACGGAGTGATGTTCTTGTTACT
>CAYPVQ010000037.1:0-7309 GCA_964414215.1 uncultured Candidatus Saccharibacteria bacterium
CGTCGCTCGGCCATCACGAAAACAAGTTTTCGCGTGGCCTCGCTAGGAAATATAATTAAGTTGACTACAGCTAAAGGGCCATTTCCTGCCATTTGGCCCTTTAGAATTAAAAACCTAGTCTATGGATACCCGCGCTTTGTACAGCTACTATACGATCGTACAGTGGCTGTCCAACGGCAAAAATGGCGGTTTGGGCGTTGCAACCTCTCCCTTTCTCCCTCCCCTCGCCAGGGTAGGGAAATCCTGATATGATGACGCTATGCAAGACCCCGAAATTCAGGAGAAATTTCATCGACTAAAGGAATCGCTGAAAAGATTATGGAGGAATCCAAAGGTCAAAAAAGGCATCGGTGTAGTGTTAATTTTAATCGGGCTAATCGCCTTTTTTACGCCGCTGACGCCCGGTTCGTGGCTTGTGTTTGTGGGTTTGGGATTTTTTGGAGTTAGGATTTTATTTTGGGAAAAAATAGTTCTGTGGTTAAAAAACAAGTTTAAGCGGGAAAAATCATGAACAATAGAGAAATTGAGGCAAAGTTTTTGGAAATAGATAAAGCGGCTTTGATTCAAAAGCTTAAAGAATTGGGCGCCGAGGATTTGGGCGAGAACATTTTGCATGAAAAGATTTTTTATGACGCGGAAGGGAAGTGGGCAGGGGAAGGGAAAACGTTTGTGAGAATTAGGGAGCGAACCCCCTCATCCGGCCTTCGGCCACCTTCTCCCGTGCAGGGAGAAGGTGAAGCTCGATTAACCTACAAAAATCTTGAGGCGGCGACGGCGATGGGGACTGAAGAGATCGAATTTGGAATAGACGATGCGGAAAAGGCTCAAGCTTTTTTGGAAAAGTTGGAACTGCGGAGGCATCGCGTCCAAGAGAAAAAGCGCCGAACTTTCAAATTTGGGGAAGTAACGGTTGATATTGACACTTGGCCGAGAGTGCCGACATATGTGGAGCTGGAAGGGCTTAGCGAAGCGGCAATCAAGGAAGCTGGTCAGAAATTGGGATTTGACTGGTCGAAGGCCGTATTCGCGAACTCGCGCATGGTTTTGGAGCAGTATTATAAAATTCCGGTCGGCAAGTTAAGGTATTTTACGTTCAATAAGATTCAATAGTATTTTAACCCCCTCTTAGTCTCCCCTTATCCCGACTTGAGGTCGGGACAGGGGGAGAAAGAAGCCGGGGCAATTCGTCCACTGCTTACACATGCTTACACACAAGTTGTAAACAGATTATTAACATTTGGATTTTTTTTGTTTTATTTAAGCCAAAATTTTATTTGATTGACACAGAAAACTTATCCTGTAAAATAATCTCGTGGGGGATACCTCTTTGAAAACGAGACACTTCGGGATTGCAGAAATGCAGTTTCGCTCATAAGTTCAGTCAGCCGCAAGGCTGATTGAATGGCGGGTAGTTTTACGCCGAAAGCGCGTGGTGGTTCAAATACGAAAGTATTTGTCCGCTGCATGACCCGGTAGAAGACAGTTAAGCGCGTTTTCGAAAAAGGGATATTCTCCACCTTGAAGAAAGGATGAGTGGTTTACTACTTTATCCTTTTTTCATTTGTTCTGTGCAAGCGAAATGATATTAACAGGTTGTAGACAGGTTATGAACATAAAGATTTAATTTTTGGTTTAGGTAAGAGGGTTGACTTCCTGCCGCTTTTGGTACATTATAGAGCAGCATTGTGGGCTGTAAAGCTTAAGCGAGTTGTTGTGAAGAGGCGAGCTCTTGCCTCTACGGGACCCTAATACTTTGGTCCCGGTTTCGCCAAACTCCGTGCTGCATAGTCCTTCTTTTTTTATGACATGACAGCGATTATCGTTGACGGAAAAAAAATTGCAGAGGAAATCCTAGGAAATTTGAGATTGCAGATTTCTGATTTAGGAGTCAAGCCAAAGCTGGTTGTTTTTCTGATTGGCCAAAATCCCTCATCGCTTGTCTACATCAAGAAGAAACAAGAAGCAGGGGAAGAGATCGGGATAGAAGTGAAAGTCAAAAACTATCCTCAAACCATTATCCAATCTGAATTACAGCAAGAGATTAGGAAGTTTAATCAGGAGCCACAGGTTCACGGAATTTTAGTTCAGTTGCCCCTGCCTCAACATTTAGATGGCCAAGCAGTCCTTGATACGATTTTCCCGGAACTTGATGTTGATTGCCTGACGACGATTAACAAGCAGAAACTAATCAAAGGCGAAAAAGTTTTTTTGCCACCTGCCGCGGCCGCGGTTTTTAAGATTTTGGAATTCTACAAAATTAATTTGGCTAAAGCAAATATTTTAATTGTGGGCTCTGGGGAGCTGGTTGGCAAACCTTTAGCAGCGATTCTCCTTAATCGCAAAATTAATTTTGAATTGGCGAACCGTTATACAGAAAATTTACCAAAATTAGCGAGGAAGGCTGACGTGATTATTACTGGGGTAGGCAAACCCGGATTAATTACCGCGGAAATGATCAAGGAAGGCGCGGTGGTGATTGATGCGGGAACGGCGGTTTCAGAAACCGGGAGAGAGCTTCGGGGTGACGTGGATATTGAGTCGGTTTTACCAAAAAGCAAGCTTCTCTCGCCAGTTCCCGGAGGGGTGGGGCCGGTGACGGTTGCTATGCTTTTGCAAAACGTAGTGGATAGTGCATTTGACCCCGTTAGACAATAATCGGCAAGCAAGGTCCTGATTTACGGCTCTTTCGAAAAGCTTTTTTGCAACAAATTGGGCAAAAACCAGCACTATTGTCTAACGGGGTTGACAGGTTTATGACTAGATAGTATTGTATTATACATGAAAAAGTATCTCTTGACTGCGGCGGGGTTAGCAAAACTGAAAAAAGAGCTTGAGATCTTAGTGAATGAGCGACGCAAAGAAATTATCGAGCGCATTCAAGAGGCGGTTGCGCACGGTGACCTCACGGAAAACGCGGATTATGCCCAAGCCAAAGAAGAACAAGCGTTTATCGAAGGCCGGATTCAAGAGCTCATGGAGACGATCAAGAATGCAGAAGTTATCAAAACCGACGGCAACCGGAACATTGTTTCCATTGGCTCAACGGTGAAACTTCAAGCCAATGGCCAGGAGAAGATCTATACCATTGTGGGCTCAAACGAGGCCAATCCCGCAGAAGGCCGGATCTCGAATGAATCTTTGGTGGGGCAAAAGTTGATCGGTGCCAAACCAGGAGATAGGGTTGAGGTAGAGACCCCGTCGGGAAAGGTCATGTACGAGATTGTAGAGATAATTTAGTTTTCGTTTTGATAAGAATACCTCCTCCCTGCCTCGCCGGCAGACAGGCATCTCCCCTTACCCTCTGATTCGACGGGGTTATTTTGATTTTACATCTATTCATGTTATAATTTAGCAAACATGACGGAAAAACAAGAACAACTTTATCGGGATCGCTTGAAGAAGCTGGAGGTTTTGCGAAAATCGGGGATCGATCCCTATCCGGCGACTTCCAAAAGAACCCACACAATTGATGAGGCGCTTGAAAATTTTGCTTCCCTTTCGAGAAACAAAAAGAAAATTACCCTAGCTGGACGTATCCGGGCTATCCGCGGGCACGGCGGTTTGATTTTTGGCAACCTCGAGGACGGTAGCGGTAGTATTCAGTTTATGCTTCGGGAGGACGAGCTGCCCAAGGAGAAATTTGCGGAGTTTGGGAAGTTTTTTGATATCGGGGATTTTGTGGAGGCAAGCGGCGCGCTTTTCAAAACCAAAAGAGGGGAGCCCACCCTTTTGGTTAAAGATTACAGGCTTTTGGCCAAAAGCCTGCGCGCTCTTCCCGAAAAGTGGCATGGGCTTACCGACATTGAAACCAGGCTTCGCAAGCGGTATTTGGATTTGCTAGTCAATCCAGACGTAAAAGAAATGTTCCGAAAAAAAGATGTTTTCTGGAATTCGGTACGTCAATTCTTGCGTGAAAGAGGATTCCTGGAGGTCGAAACTCCAATATTAGAAAATGTGCCTGGTGGCGCAGAGGCCAAGCCATTCGTTACTCATTATAATGCTCTAGATAGAGATTTTTATCTTAGGATTTCTTTGGAGCTGCCCTTGAAACGTCTCCTAGTCGGAGGATACGAAAAAGTTTTCGAAATCGGTAGGATTTTCCGAAACGAGGGCATTTCTTCCACTCATTTGCAAGAATACACTCAAATGGAATTTTACTGGGCATACGCAGACATTGAAATGTTAATGGATTTCGTCTGTGAAATGTACCAGTACGTTATCAAGAAAACTTTTGGTACACTCAAAATTAAATCTAATAGAGTGGAAAAAGCACCGGGGATGATATGTGATTGGAGTGGAAAATGGGAGATGGTTAATTATCTTGATTTGTTCAAGAAGTGGACAGATATTGATTTGGAAAAAGCATCTGACAAAGATTTGAAAAAATACGCGGATAAAAAGGAAATTAAATACGAGGATTTTGCGCATCGGGGGCGTTTAATAGATTTGATATTTAAAAAAGAGAGGACCGATAGATCAATAGAAGCTGAAAAGAGAGGAGAAGAACAAACACCGAAATTTCTTGTAAATCAGCCCGTTGAACTGGAGCCATTAGCCAAACGCGTCCCGGGCAATCCAAAACTGGTTCAGAGAATGCAGGTATTTGCCTATTATACGGAGTTTGGTAAAGGTTTTGGAGAATTGAATGATCCAACTGATCAGAAAAAAAGGTTTGAGGAGCAGATGAAGCTCCGGGAGGCAGGTGATAAGGAGGCACAAATGTTGGACGAGGATTACCTTGAGGCTATGGAATTCGGAATGCCTCCGGCAGCCGGTTTTGGCCTTAGCGAGCGGCTGTTTACTTTACTTTACCCTCCCGGCGACAAATCTATCAGAGAAGGGGTAATTTTCCCGCCGATGAAAGAAAAATAACTCACCCTAACCCTCTCTTAATCTAAGAGAGGGAACTCGTCCTCTTAAGATAAGAGGAGGAGGGGAGGAGTTATGAATGCAAATTATGACCAGGGACCAAGCTTTAGAATTACTACATCAACACGTCAAAACCCCAAACCTTTTGAAGCACCTTTTGGCGACAGAGGCTTTTATGAAAGGACTGGCGAGGAAATTCGGAGAGGACGAGGACAAATGGGGAATTGCGGGACTCCTGCATGATATTGATTATGATGAAACCAAAGATCCGAAGGAGCACTCGCTAAAAGGCTACGAGATATTAAAAAATGCTGGAATCGACGAGGAAGTCTGTAACGCTGTTAAGATTCACAATCCCGAGCATGGGATTAAGCCCGTAACTTTGCTGGATAAAGCCTTGTACTGTGGTGAAACTTTTACGGGATTTTTAGTAGCCTGCGCTTTGGTTATGCCGAATAAGAGATTATCCGAAGTCACTGTGGACGGGGCGATGAAGAAGTTTAAATCCAAATCGTTTGCCGCGGGAGCGGATCGGGAGATAATGCTGCAGTGTGAATCTTTATTGGAGATTAAGCTTGATGAAATGTTGGGGATCTGCCTTCGGCAGATGCAGGGGATTGCGGGGGAGTTGGGATTATGATTTATTGTGTCATTGCGAGCTTAAGCGAAGCAATCCCACCGCAAATAGATTGCTTCGTCGTCCGCCCGAGGCGGACTCCTCGCAATGACAGAATATCCCTTATGAAACTCCTTCTCGGTACAACCAATCAAGCGAAAATTGCGGATTACAAAAAATATTTAGTTCATTCAAATTTAGAACTTGTGACTCTGAAGGACATTGGATTTCTCGATGAACCGCTGGAAATTGGGGAGACGTTTGAAGAAATTGCCCTGCAAAAAGCTAGATTCTACGCCGAAAGAACAGAATACCCAACACTCGCGGACGATGGAGGACTTGAAGTCGACGCGCTAGGAGGAGAGCCAGGTGTTAACTCGAGACGTTGGGTTGGACTTCATGGAACAGATGAGGATAGAATTGAAAAAGTTTTTCGAGAGCTTGAAGGAATCCCGGAGAAAGAAAGGACCGGAAGATTTAGAATAGTAAATGTGGTATATTTCCCACACGAGCGAGATTGCATTAGTGTTGAATCAAAGACAGAGGTTTTAATCCCAAACAGGCCAAGCGCAATTAGAATTCCTAATTTTCCATACCGTTCCGTTATGTTTCTACCCCAATTTAGTAAATATTATTCAGAATTATCCCAAGACCAACTAATCCAAGTTGATCATCGCTTAAAGGCCTGCCAAGAATTACTTTTAAAATTAGAACCGTGGCTAAACACTTAGTGTCATCATCGGACTCAGAATGACAGGGTTTAGGAATATGCTCGACATCAAATTTATTCGCGAAAATCAAGACGTTGTAAAAAAAGCCGTCAAAGACAAGGCCATTGATTTGGATTTGGACAACCTGCTGATGATTGACGAAGAGCGGCGGGAGTTGATTACGAAAATTGATGCCCTGCGCAAGGAGCGCAAACAGGTATCGCAAAAGCGAGACGTCAGAAGGGGAAAGAAATTAAAAACAGAACTTGGCAAGCTGGAAGCAAAACTTGCGAAGGTTGAGAGCCAATTCAATCTACTTATGCTTCTTGTTCCCAATCTCCCCTCGCCCGATACCCCGATTGGCGGTGAACAGGATTATAAACT
Organism: uncultured Candidatus Saccharibacteria bacterium; assembly: GCA_964414215.1. GTDB lineage: Bacteria > Patescibacteriota > Doudnabacteria > UBA920 > 2-01-FULL-46-14 > CAYPVQ01. Next base: position 6,580 of record CAYPVQ010000037.1, read on the forward strand.
TGTCGCGGAGTGGGGAGATTTACCAAAGTTTGATTTTCCGGTCAAAGACCACATTGAGCTTGGCCAAAAATTAGGAATTCTAGATCTGGAAAGAGGAGTAAAAGTTGCCGGTTTTCGCGGATATTTCCTCAAAAATGAAGCCGTGCTTTTGCATCTCGGGCTTTTGAACCTTGCCCTTCGCAAGCTGATTCAGAAAGGTTTTACGCCAATGGTGACCCCGACCTTGGTGCGCGAGTTTGCCCTGGTTGGCAGCGGGCATTTTCCGAGCGCTCGCGAGGAAATCTATCAGGTTGAGGAATATTCCCCCGAACTCCCCCCTTCCCCCCCCTCTTTAACTAAAGAGGGGGTGGGGGGGAGTTCAGAGGGGGCAAAGGGGGAGTTCCGGAAGGAGCTCAAATATCTGGTTGGCACTTCGGAACCGTCACTTCTGGCCTATCATGCAGATGAAACTTTGAATGAGAAAGACTTGCCAGTAAAGCTTTGTGCTATTTCACCTTGCTATCGGCGCGAAGTAGGCGGCTATGGCAAAGACACCAAAGGCGTTTACCGCATTCACGAGTTTATGAAAGTCGAACAGGTCGTGCTGTGCAAAAATGATTTAGATGAGTCAGAAAAGTGGTTTCAGGAAATGAATAAGACAGCGGAAGAATTTTTGCAGGAGTTAAATTTGCCGTATCGGGTAATTCAAATAGCGACTGCGGACATGGGTGCGGGTAAATACAAAATGTAC
>CAYPVQ010000037.1:7319-10497 GCA_964414215.1 uncultured Candidatus Saccharibacteria bacterium
AAACCTGGATGCCGGCGCGAAATAGCTATGGCGAGACGCATTCCAACTCCAACATGACCGATTGGCAATCGAGGCGTCTGAACATTCGCTATCGAGAGAAGGGAGGAGGACTAAAGTTTGTCCATGCCCTAAACAACACCATGATCGCCAGCCCCCGAATTCTCATTGCCATTTTGGAAAATAATCAACAAAAAGACGGCTCGGTAAAAATCCCTAAAGTTTTGCGGGAATTTGTGGGGAAGAAGGAATTGCGGCCGGTTTAGTCTGTCATTGCGAGGCCAAAGGCCGAAGCAATCTATCTCTAAAGTGAGATTGCTTCGCTAACGCTCGCAATGACCAGAAGCACATGCAAGAAAAGCAGATTGTAATAAATAATTTATTGGTTAACTACTATGTTGCAGGAAGGGAAGATGCCGCTTCTGCGGTTGTTTTTTTACATGGCTGGAGGAGCGAGGGAAGGGTCTGGGATGGAGCAGTTGGGGGATTGCTTCGCTCCGCTCGCAATGACGGGAAAGACTATAATATTTACGCGCTCGATTTGCCCGGGTTTGGGAAATCAGAGGCGCCAAAAAGGGCGTTTACGGTGGGGGATTATGCGGAGATTGTTGAGGAGTTTATTGAGAAGGTAGTCGGGAAATCCACCCCCTCTCAATCTCCCCCTATCCGTCCGCTTCAGGCGGAGCGGACAGGGGGAGAAACAGCTGTCGTGGGGCATTCGTTTGGCGGGAGGGTTGCGATAAAATTGGCCGCCACGAGGCCGGATTTGGTCCACAAATTAGTGCTAGTGGATAGCGCGGGCATTAGAGTCGAACCGCCAGCAAAATTACTAAAAAATACTGTTGCCAAAATCTTGAAGCCGCTCTTTAATTTTGGTTTCATGCAGCCGCTCCGCGCCAAATTATATAGGGTTATGGGCGCCGAGGATTATGTCGCTACGCCGGGGCTTAGACAAACTTTTTTAAATACAGTTAATGAGGACTTGACGGTTTTGCTTTCAAAAATTAATATCCCGACGCTCCTTGTCTGGGGGGAGCGTGACAAAGAAGTTCCCCTTGAGCTTGGCCGAAAAATGAGCTTCCCAATTCCCAATTCCCAATTCCTGATTCTTAAAAACGCCGGGCATTTTAGTTTTGTGGATAAGAGCGAGGAGTTCGTTAAATATCTTGTTGAATTTTTGAGATGAACCCTTTGAAAACAATCAAATACCAACTCTACCTATTCCAGCTCGAAAATTACGACCTGCGGAGGTTTTTGGCTTTGATCGGCAAAACTTTCGGGCATCCCAAATTTCCGCCGCGCAAAGAACTGGTCTGGACTGCCAAGGCCAAAGCTTTGTTTCTCACAGCTCTTGTTCTGCAGGCTTTAGTCGCCGCTTTTTTGGCAGACGGCCTAATCGCCCTCGTTGTTTTTGGGCTTTTGTCTTACATTCATTTCCTTTTTTTGGCGGCTGCCACTATGCTTTTGCGCCCCCCGGATTTTGTATTAAAAAGCATAATCATCGCCCGAGCCAAACGCAAGCTTAAAAAATTTCAAAACCTGAAAATCATCGGCATTACCGGAAGTTACGGCAAAACTACCATGAAAGAGGTTTTGGCCGCAGTTCTTGAGGTGAAATTCAAAGTCTTGAAAACGCCGGACAGCGTGAATACCGAAGTCGGCATTGGAAGATTAATCTTGAAAGAACTCACGGCGCAAACAGAAATTTTTATTGTCGAAATGGGCGCTTATCGCCGCGGAGACATTAAAACTTTGTGTGAACTTGCGCGGCCGGATATTGCGATTTTGACTGGCATCAATGAGGCGCATCTTGAGAGATTTGGCAGTATTGAGAACACGGTCGGGGCGAAATTTGAAATTGTCGAGAATTCTGCACCCGATGCCCTGGTGGTGTTAAACCGGGACGATGAGCGGGTGAGGGAAAATTATAAAAAGTTCGTCGGAGGTCATAAAGTCTTGTTTTACAGCAAAAATAACGCCCCCCTACCCCCTCTTATTTTAAGAGGGGGAGAGGGGGAGTTATTACTTGGGGATTATGCCAAGGGCATGATAAACGCGGCTTGCTCGATCGCAAGAGAGCTTGAAATGACGGATGCGGAAATTCTCAAGGGTTTTTCTCAAATCAAACCCATTCCGCACCGGCTGGAGCCGATCGAGAATCCAAATGGCATTTTAGTTATTGACGACAGTTATAATGGCAATCCGGATGGGGTGAGGGAGGCGATTAAAGTTTTAAGCCAGTTTAAAGACAAGAGAAAAATTTTTCTAACGCCGGGGTTGGTCGAGATGGGGGAGCGGTCACCAGAAATACACACAGAGATCGGAAGGCAATTGAGCAAGGCCGCGGATATAGTGATTTTAATCAAAAACTCGGTTACACCATTTATTGAAGAAGGTGTTCTTTCTGTGTCATCCTCGGGCGAGCGAAGCGAGACCCGGGAATCCAGCCTGGATTCCCGCCTTCGCGGGAATGACAAACCGCAGATTATTTGGTTTGACAATACGTCCTCCGCGCATGAAGCTTTAGCCAAACTCCTCAAACCCGGCGATGTTATCCTTTTCCAAAATGACTGGCCGGATAATTATTTATAAGATACAATCATCCTATGACCATAGGCGTGTTTTTTGGCAGCCGCAGCCCAGAGCATGATGTCTCGATAATCACCGGCCAGTTAATTATTTCTGGCTTGAAAGGTCTGGGTTACAATGTCGTGCCAGTTTATTTGAGTAAAAAAGGAGAGTGGCTTTTGGGCGAGGAGCTCGGGACTTTAAAAACTTTCACTGACTCCCAAATCAAAATTGATCCAAAAAAGTTTGGAAGATATTATCTGGACTTGGAGGAATCTACCCCCTCTTCATCTCCCCCTTATCAAGGGGGAGAAAGAGAGGGGGTCGGGAGGATGGTGTTTAAGCAAAAGGGTCTTTTTGGCAGAAAGATTATCATTGACCTCGCTTTCCCGGCTTTCCACGGCTCCTATGGCGAGGACGGGACGATCCAGGGCTTGTTCGAAATTTTCGACGTCCCCTACGTGGGCTGTGATGTCACGTCTTCGGCCATCGCGATGGACAAAGTTTTGACCAAGGAGTTTTATCTCCAGCACGGCATAGCCACCACCAAGTTTGTTTACTTCACAAAATCCGAATGGGACAGCGGCAAAAACGCTATATGCGAAAAAATCAA
>CAYPVQ010000038.1:0-10389 GCA_964414215.1 uncultured Candidatus Saccharibacteria bacterium
GGTCATGTCCCTATTTAGGTGTAAGCGAAGTTTTAGCCTTTTCGAGCCTGTATACCTGTATAGTAAGAGGAGACTGGAAAAGATGAGATACATAGGTAACACTGTGAAGGTGGAGCCTCCCCGGGGTTCCACGCCTAATTCTTCACAGACTACCTATGGCATCAACCGTCACTGAAGAGGCCAGACGTTGGCTCTGGGCTTCATTTAAACCGACATATTTTTCCCGCAGGCACAAGCTGCGTCATCGCCACATCAGGTGGCGAAAGATAGCAGAGCTTCTTCGGCTGTCGAGAGCAGCTCGCGGTCGCTTAGAATGGATCATCTTCTGGGAGAAAAACCGCAAGGATGTATCCCTGACTGCCCGTCACTTCGGCATCGCCCGTAAGACCTTCTACAAGTGGGTAGCCCGGTTTGAGCAAGACTTCCTCCGGGGCCTGGAAGATGAATCCCGGGCTCCCCATCACACGAGAAGGCGGGAATACACAGCTCGCCAGTACGCGAATGTCGTCTATCTCCGAAGGCAGCATTTGTGCTATGGCAAAATGAAGCTTTTAGAGCTCTACCGCAGGAAACATCCGGATGATGTAACCATCTCGGCCTGGAAAATCCAATGCATCATTCAAGCCTGTGGTCTCTACTACAACCCCGCAAAACAGGCCAGAATCAATCGAAAACGGAGCTTGGCCCATACTCGGAAGAAGATCACCGAACTCAAACGCAAGCCCCTCTCTGGCTTTCTCCTCTGCCTGGATACCATTGTCAAATACTGGCAGGGACAGAAGCGCTTCATTCTGACCGCTATTGACCGGCATACCAAGGTGGCCTTTGCCAGGATGTACGCGAGCCACAGTTCGGCGTCTGCCCGGGACTTCCTTTATCGGCTCCGTCTCCTGCTTGACGGCAGGATTGAGAATGTTCAAACTGACAATGGATCTGAATTCCACCGGCACTTTGAGACAGCCTGCCAGGATCTGGGGCTTGAGCATTACTGGTCCCGAATCAAAACTCCCACGGACAACGCGGTCAACGAGCGATTCAACCGGACGCTGCAAGACGAGTTTATTTCGCTGGGCAACATGACGGCGGACACCCTTGTTTTTAATCGCAACTTGACCGAGTGGCTCATTGAATACAACTTCAGAAGACCTCACCAAGCCCTGAATTATCTGCCTCCCATTAGCTTCACCTTCAAATACCACAAAGTGTTACCGATGTACCCGTCTAGTACATCCATTTGACAGCTTTTTTTAAGTTGTTATAATACTACTGTTACAGTTCAATAATCCAAAGACCGCAGGGATCCGAGATCAAGATCGGATTTAAGAATCCCCAGAACCAGAAGCAAGCTTCGGTTCGGGGCATGCCTGCCGAGGAAAGGCTGATAAATCAGCGAACTACAGGTAGTTTGCCCATTTATGGGCTCTTCTCGGCAAGTGCCGAGATTTTTTTTAAGACCCTAAACAGTATGCTTACACTCGAACAAAAGAAGAATATTGTGAAGGATTTAGCCCAGGAGATAAAAAGCGCTCAGGGCGTCGTTTTTACCGAGTATCAGGGGCTGCCTACGCGCGATTTACAAGAATTGCGCGCCACTTTGCGCAAGGAAAAGGTCAAGCACCAAGTGGTCAAACTCACCCTTCTAAAGCGCGCCCTAAAGCAAATTGGCATTGACCTGAAAGAATTTAATTATCAAGTTCCGCTGTCGGTGAGTTTTAGTGCCGAGGATGAAGTTGCTTCCGCGAGAATTTTGCAGGCCTTCGCTAAGAAGCATGAGCAGCTCAAGCTAGTTGCTGGAATCTTGGATCAGAAATTTATTGATATGACGGCGGTGAAGAAGCTGGCTAGCTTGCCCGGAAAACTGGAATTGCGCGGACAGTTGGTATCAGTAATTGCCGGGCCGCTGCGGGGATTGGTATCGGTGTTAAGTGGGAACATGAGAGGCCTTTTAAATGTTTTAAGCGCGGTTAAGGAATTTAGGTCTTGAATATCAAATTTCAAAGCTCAAATGTCAAAGCAATGTCAAATGATTAAATGTCAAAGCAAGCCGTTTAGTCATTTGGGCTTTGCCTGCCTGCCGGCGAGGCAGGGATTTGATTTGTCATTGGAAATTTAATTATTAAGTTTTAAGTAAATATGGCAGAAGAAATAGTGCAAAATACAGAACAAAAAGCTGTGCCAGAAAAATTCAAAGCCTTGGTCGAACAAATTGAAAAGCTCTCTGTCCTGGAGCTTTCCGAGTTAGTAAAAGTTTTGGAAGAGAAATTTGGCGTATCAGCGGCAGCACCGGTGATGACAGCGGCGCCGACCCAAGTCGGGGCTCCGACAGAGGTCGGGGAAGAAAAAACTGATTATACGATAGAGCTTTCGGAAGTTGGTCAAAACAAAATTGCCGTAATCAAAGTAGTGCGGGAGATAACTGGCAAGGGTCTCAAGGAAGCCAAGGATATTGTGGACGCTGCCCCCAAGCCCGTGAAGGAAAACGTGCCCAAAGCCGAGGCCGAGGAGCTAAAAAAGAAGTTGGAAGAGGCCGGAGCCAAGATAACACTTAAGTAGAATTTTGAAGTCGCCTCATCGGCGACCGAGCCTGCGAGGCGGGAGGCAGGAGCAAAAGTGACACTAAAATAGCAAAGCTATTTTAGTGTCATCCTCGACCCCGTATCGAGTACGGGGTAGGCTCTGATTGGGGATCCAGAGAACTGGATCCTGACATTCGTCAGGATGAATTTGAAGCTACTGCTTCAAATTCATCTGCAGCAGTTCAGAACCAGCAAGCACGTACATTAGCCGGTTTTTTTCGTCAACATAAAGGTCGGCGAGGTCGTGGAATTTGGGTGAGAGGATTTGGTTTTGGAGTTTACCAGTTTTGGTAAAGATTAAGACCCGCAAGTTTTCTGGATCAAGGATATAGAGAAATTGGTAATCGGCTTTGGTAAAGATTTTACTGCTGTTTTTAAGCGGTGGGGAAACTTCTTGGAGCTCAAAGTTTTGGCGCAGGCCATTAAAGTATTTTTCCACGCGGTCAGGGTACAGAAGATAAATACCGCCATCCACTCCCATATCCCGGGCGCCCTGAAGATTATTATTTTCGCTCTTTAGCCACTTTTCCGCACTCGCAATCGCGGTTTCGGTAGTGCGCAGCCGCCAGATTTGATTTTGATTAAGATCCAAAAGATAGAATCTTGCCAAAGTTCCTTCGCCTAAAACTTTAAGGGACTGAATTTTTGCTTTGTTTAAGTCAACAACTTGGGCATCAGGGTCGAATTTTATGAGTTGATCTTGATCCAAACTTAATTTTTCCATTCTCCCGTCTTTGGTGAGGAATACATAGCCGTGAGGGCTTCCTAAAAATTCCACATCAACCAAATGCCCGGTAGTTTGATTTTTGAGTAGGGTACGGGTTTCTCCTAACCGAAAGTCGAAAAAACCTAAAGTTAGCGAGTTGCGATTCCAACCCAAGATTCCGTTTGGGGAGCGGACGATGGTGGTAGGGATATGGGGAAATTGGGTAAGGATCGTGGGGTTGTCAACGCGGACTTCTTTGCGGACCTTGTTTTTGAGGGTATTGAGTCGGTCTTCCTGCGCTTGGTATGGGGAGCTATTTTTTTTGTCAATTTTAGTTAAGAGTGTTTCGGCCTCGGTAATAAGTGTTAAAACTTTATTTTCGTCATTATAAATTCGGGAGGCTTCGGCTTCGTCGGGCATTTCTTGCACTTGGAAAATGGTGGAACTTACCCGGTTTTGTTTTTCTTGGGCTGACTTATTCCAAGTGGCTGCCACAATATTGATAAGCAGAAACACCAGAACTATCCCGATGGCGGTAAAGAGATATTTTTTGGGGCGCCTCCGGAAAAAATTAATAACTAGAGCCAGGAGAGAGCCTAAGAGGTTAGTCAGAAGACCCCAGAGAAATTTCCCGAGGGAGAGGAGCAGGTTTAGGCTAGTCTTAGTTTTCGTGGCTTTAATCCCCACGGTTCTTTGCAGAGCCTGCTCGATCGTGCGCTGAGGTTGAGGCTTCTCAATCAGGGCTTTTTGGCCCTCACCTGTAATTTCAAAAATAAAGGTAGCGAAGCCCGTGGTTTTGATCTCTTGCAGGGCAGTAATCAGTTCTTGACAAGTTTCTTCTAAAGTTTCCTCGGCGAGAAACTCCTGAAGGCGATCGAGGGAGAGATAATTAAAGAGTTGGTTAGTACTCAAAATAATCCTGTCACCTTCCGCGATCCGGCCGCCGCTGTAATTAGAAAAAATTTTAAGGGGCCGATTGGCTTCGGCCAGGTCTTCGCTTAAAAGCGTATATTCTCCTTTTCTTACGAGATAAACCACGGCATTGCCAGTGGTGGAGATGGCTAATTGATTTTGGAAAACCGCTCCCACCGCGGCATTGAATCGGCCGTACCAATTGAGCTGACTTCTGCCAGCGAGGCGTGAGAGTGTAGCATTGATGGCGGCTAAGGCCCGCTCAAAAGTATCGTGGTCAATATTGCTTGCGGCAATATAGGTTCTTTTAAAGGCTCCGACTAAAGCCTGGGTGAGTTTTTCGCATTCCGTTTTCCGGCGGTTTAAGGAGTTCGGCTCCGGACTCATGATTTCCAAGGTCGCAAAAAGTTCAACTGATTGTCCGTGTTTCGAAAACGCCTCCTGGTAGAGAGAGGTATAGTTTTGGTCTTTGGGGTGGGTCAGGAAAATTTGCCCCACGTTGGTTTGCAGTCTCATGTCGTAAGCAGTATAACTTAATTTGACATTGCAAGGCAAATGGTTAGTGTGTTAAACTTGAGGCATGCCCAGTAATACAACTTTCAGTTTTTTAACCACTCCTGATCCGGATAGTCTGATTTTGGAAAAGCTTTTTAGTTTTGCCGGTTTAATTGAAAATGTTCATCCGCCCGTCTAGGGGGGCGGATGAACTCTGAAAGTTGATATACTGGGCATGCTCGAAAACCTCCTCAATACGAAATTGAAAGAGCGCCTGCTGGGGATTTTCTTTGCTTTTCCCAAAAGAAGTTTTTCGACATCCGAGTTGCGGATAGTGACCGGAGCGAAAAATCCACTACTTGTTCAAGCCTTGCGCGAGTTTACCAGAGCGCAGGTTTTAAATATGGCAAGTCGCAGACATACTCGGTTTTTTCGGATCAATCCCTATTTCCGGCTCTATGACGAATTGGAAGATTTAGTCGCGGAGAGTGAAGAGAAAGCCGAAGATCAGGTTAGCAAAATCTTGAAACGGATTCCCAATTTAAAATTGGCGATCTTAAGCGGCATTTTTACGCTTGAACCTCAACTCCCCGTGGACTTGCTGGTGGTGGGAGAGGGAATTAACCACCTGCGCTTACAAAAAACTTTGGCTGAGATCGAAAAACTCACGGGACAGGAAATTAATTACTCCGTGATGAATACTGAGGAATACGAGTACCGACAGCTGATGAATGATAGATTTATCCGCGACATTTTGGACTACCCTCACCTCGTGGTTTTTAACACTCTCAAATAAAATGTTCTCCTTCGACTCTGTATATTCAATTTATAATCAATTCTTAAGTTACTTTCCTCCAAAAGTCCATGGTCTAGTCTCGCTGGCCTTGGCTATCTTGATTATCATTGGAATTTATAAGGTCTTGCGCAAGCAGCTAATTTATCTTATCCTTTTGATCGTCTTACTGCCTGCCTCTGTGCCAATTTTGAAAAATATTTGGCAGCAGCTGCTGGAACTCTTGAAATTTTTACTAAACCGCCGCTAACAGTACATAAACTTGACAGCTTGAAGTGCGGTATTTATATTTAGGGCAGTTTTTAATTAAGCAAGAAGGAGAACTAATATGAGTGAGTTCTACCTGCAGGATGAAGGCGACATGCAGGAGACGCCACCAAAAGAGGAAGGTGGCATAGAGGGAGACGAGGAAGAGACAGTTTAATTTGGCCTAAAAAATAAAAAACCCCGGATGAAAGGGGTTTTTTATTTCGGGAAAGTTATCCACAACTCTAGGGGTTGACCCCGTTAGACCATAATTGGCAAGCAGAATTTTACCTCGTTTTTATTGAGGTTTTAGAACAGCAAGATAAAATAATGTGGATAAAGTATTGTCTAACGGGGTTGACAATAGGTGAACGAACGTTTACCATAGAAGTATGGAAATAACCAAACGGCAAAAACAACTTTTAGATTATATTACTGACTCGGTTCGCGAAAAAGGTCTTCCGCCCACGGTTTCGGAAATGGCCAAGGCCTTGAGAGTTAAGTCCAAAAATGCCGTAGCTAAGCTTTTGGCGGCTTTGCAGGAAAAGGGCTTTTTGAAGCGCGACGGGACAGCGCGGGGGATTGCGGTCCGCGACGAGTTTGGCAACCAAATTCAGGCCGGGGTTCTGAATGTGCCAGTTTTGGGACGGATTCAAGCCGGCATGCCAGTTATGGTGGAAGAGAATATTGCAGAATGGGTCAATTTACCGCAGTCTTTTCTGCGTGGCCGAAAAGACGTTTTTTTGCTCCAGGTTCGAGGCGACAGCATGATTGGGGCAGGAATTCTGGAAGGAGATTTGGTGATTGTGAAGCCGACCCGCGAAGTTCGGTCTGGCGATATTGTCGTGGCCCTTTTGCATGATGAAGCAACCGTCAAGCGGTTTATTGAAATTGGGGGCCGGCGATACCTTAAGCCAGAAAATCCCAAATACGAAAATATTTATCCGCAAGACGAATGGACTGTGCAGGGGAAAGTCGTCGGCGTGATTCGTCAGCTGGAATAAAAATATGACACAATTAGACCAAACCAAACTTCAAGCAATTACTCTTCTCAAAAACATTTGTGCTAAATGCAAAGGACGGGTTCTACATACGTGTCCCGTTTCCAAGGTGATAGAAGAAGTCCAGGGTATCAAGGGTATTCCTGTAATAGTCAACGACAACTTGTATCATGTAGTGTTCAATTGACACCAAGGGTGTCATCCTGGAGGAGCGAAGCGACGATAGGATCTCGAGATTCTATCGCTACGCTCCAGAATGACAATGGTGAGCGATAGGATCTACAGTGTTTACATAATGACAAACAAAGGGAATACCACCTTGTATACCGGTGTTACCAGTGGGTTAAAGGGACGAGTATGGCAGCACAAGAATAAAGTAGTAGAAGGTTTCACTAAAAAATACAACATTAACAAACTAGTTCATTACGAAACAACAGACAGTATCGAATCGGCTATTGTTAGAGAGAAAGCTATTAAAAACTTGGTAAGGCGAAAAAAGATTGCCTTGATCGAGAAAAGTAATCCTGAATGGAAAGACTTGTATGATGAATTATAGATCCTCATCAGGACGACACTTCGTGTCGGATTCTATCGCCCTCCTTCGGAGGGCTCCAGAATGACAATATGCAACAGACAGAGTCAGTTGAAATTATTGCATCCTTTAGCCAAGGCGGTGTTTTCCCGCGCGTTATCAAATGGGGCAAGCGCCAGTATAAAATTCTCAAGGTCAATCTGGTGCATACGATTAAAGAAGGCGCCGTCAGGATCTACTTTTTTTCAGTTTCTGACGAAGCAAATGCCTGGAAATTGGGGTTTAACACCGAGACTTTGCAATGGTGGGTAGAAGATCATTATACCCCCACTTTTTCTCCCCCTTGAACAGAGTTTCCTACCTTATTTCCCTCCCTCCCCAGGCGTGGGGAGGGTGCCCCGAGCTAGTCGAGGGGCGGGAGAGGTCGAAACGTGACCCCTCATCCGCTCCGACCCGGGTCGGAGCACCTTCTCCCTCAAGGGGAGAAGGAAATACTGAAGAATCTTTGGGGGGAGATTGAGAGGGGGTAGATTTTTGAATAATTCTTTCCAAAAGTTTTTTGCCTTTTTTGACACTTACCCATGGGTTGGTTTCGAGGGTGATATATTTGGGTGGATGAATCTTTAGCATCGCGATGAGTTCTTGTTGCTCTTTTCTATTGGGCAGAGTGTGGATGCCGCGGCTATTGTAAGAAATATGAATAACTTCTGGGGCGGCTTGCTTATATATTTCCAGAAGATTTAACTGGGGGAGTTTTTTTCGGGTTTGATTGAAATGTCCAGGGTCAAAGACCAAACCGCCTGATATGTTTTGCTCTTTTAGTTCTTCCCGAATTTTTACCGGATTCCAGAAAAATTCTTTGGGGTTGTCTTGATAGGGAATGTTTTCGATCACAGTGTAAAAGTTTTTGCTAATCTCGGAGAATTTTGGACCCATTTCCGTGACCATGTTGGTATGAAAGATAAGATAAGGCCGCCGGGGCGCAAGAGCCTTTGCGATTTGCCATCCTTGACTTTGGATTGCATTGCCCAGGTAAAAATGAAAAGCGATTTTGGCGAGTTTGCCAAAAAGAGTCGGTTCATGTGGCACGGCGGAAAGATAAGATTTCCAAGCGTCCGGCAGATGAATCCCTGCGATCATAACCCCATACTTTTTTTCTAAAGCGAGAATTTGCTGTGAAGTAGTCCAGCGGTAGGGGACAATCTCCACATATTTAAACCCGTATTTTTTGGCATTTCGAAAAAGGGCGGGCAAGCCGCCTATAAAAAAAGAAGTCGTGTTGGAGAGAACTAGTTCGGGTTTGGGCATACTCATATTTATATTATAGTAAATTTGTCATCCTGAGCGAAGCGAAGGATCTCTTATGAAGGATTATTACATTTATATTATGACCAATAAGTCTCGCACTTTGTACACGGGTGTTACCGGAAATTTAGTAAAACGGGTTTTTGAGCATAAACAGAAATTAGTACCGGGTTTCACTACAAAATACAATATTACCAAACTAGTTTATTATGATACTACAAATAGCATCGAAGCTGCCATTGCTAGAGAGAAGCAGATTAAAGGTTGGTTAAGGAGGAAGAAAATTGCTTTGATTGAAAGAGAGAATCCGGAATGGAAAGATTTGTCTGAAGATTGGTACGAATGAGATTCTTCGTCAGCCGCTTCGCGGTTTCCTCAGAATGACAGCCCATTTTGTATTGTCATCTTGATCGGCTTTAGAATGACAGTTCTCCTTTCCTGTCATCCTGAGGGCAAAGCCCGAAGGATCTCACAGATTCTTCTCTGCCTTCGGCAGATCAGAATGACAAAGAAAACGATGTCATTCTGACGACCAGAGGGAGGAAGAATCTCTTTCCTTAAAAATTTGAAGCCCCGACATATCCTCCCGAAGGAAAATGAGCCGAGGCTTCTGGTGAGATACTGACGACATCGGGTCCTTAGGGCAGAGGGTACCACTCTGCTTGGGCCTTAATTCCAACGAGTCGGCTCAAGCCGCAAGTTTCTCTTTGCGATCCTGAGTGTCGCGAGAAGCCTCAAGAATCCACGGCCTCAACATCTCGTTGGTCTCTCGTAGCCGCCGTTTGGGCTGAAGAGATGGGTTGATTTCTAGAACTAGGAATTCTGGCTGGTGCCTTTGGAATTCCTTAAGCCATTGCTCTAGGACCTCGGGCGGCGGCATTCCGTAGCCTTCGTACTCACCATAGTTGAAATGGAGAATATCAGGCTGGACCTCCCGAAACACTTGGAACTGGTCCATCTTAAGGCCCTTGATTCGGTTGGTTATCTGGATATGTCGCGGATCCAGAACGAGTTTGCACCCTAATGGCCTATACTTTTCGGCTATTAGGTATGGATTCCAGACAATCCTTCCGCCTTCCTTCTTCGGCCGTTCGTTCTCGACAGCGATGGGAATACGTGTCCGCCAGTATTCAAAAGTATCAGTTCCCATCTGCTGGATAACGTCTGGGTGAAGAAGCCAGTAGGGCATGGATTTCTCAAGAGAAATTCGGTTTAATTCTCTGACCATGTTAAGCGATCGTTCGTCGTCGCCTCGACCGAACATGACCCACCAGGCAGACGCAAAACCCCATTCGATCGCTTCATATTCGGCCTTCGCAACCTGCAGAGGGGTTTTGTTCCAGGTGAACCGTTCGTCGATGCCGAAGATTTTTACCCCAAATTCTTTTTGCCATCGCTTTAGAGCTTCGACAGTGGTCAGACGATACGGGAAGATCTCGATAAATCCGATGTCATGATCTCGAGCGAGCCGGAAGGCCGCTTTAAGGCCAGTAAGCAAGGTACAAATGCTGTATAATGCCAGTTTCATGGGTCTTCCTCCTTTTCCGTGTTAAGGGTTTAAGTGTAAGCAATTTTAAGCCGTTATGTCAACCCACAAAATCATTCTCCACCTCGACATGAACTCCTACTTTGCCTCTGTGGAACAGCAGGCCAATCCGCATTTGCGTGGGGTACCGGTGGGGGTCTGCGAGCATTTGGGCGGCATTATTATCGCGCCTTCGGTTGAGGCAAAAAGATTAGGGATTAAACTTGGCACCACTGTTTGGGACGCGCGCAAGATTTATCCCAAGATTGTGCTCCTGCCAGTTGATCCGGACAAATAT
>CAYPVQ010000039.1:0-10317 GCA_964414215.1 uncultured Candidatus Saccharibacteria bacterium
CGCGTGAGAAAATACACCACCAGACCAACCGCAACCACAGCGAAAATTTGGGAACCAGAAAATGCTCCAGAAAAAAACTCTAACAAAAACCCAGAGACAAAACTTAGCCACAAAGTCTCAACCAGAGTATGCGTTAGTGCAAAAACTACGACGAACAGCAGCGTGAGTTGCGGAATCAGGTGAAGGTTCTCGCTAAACACTTCGGTTGCGGCGACTTGGACTAAAAACAAAACCAAAAGGTAAATAAAACTAACGAAATATTTTTTGGCCATTTATTTTTGGATTACAAAGACAAAGCGCAGGCTGCGCAAATTGGTAGCCGGTAGTACACTGGCTTTTTGAAAAAGCTCTGATTCGGCAGAACGAATTTTGTCAATCTCCCCAATCAGTAAATTTTTGGGAAATTGGCCGCCCAAACCCGAAGTTAACACTTTATCGCCAACCTTGAGAATTTCAGTCTGCGAAACTAGATCAAAAGTTAACCCCAAACCATGCTCTCCGCGCACGATGCCGCTTGTCCCTGACGCTGCAACCTCGGCATTGATCGTAACTGCTGATGAAGTTAGAAGCTCCATTTGACTAGTATGCTCAGCCACTTGAGAAATAACACCTACCAAGATTCCTCCGGCTGCCACCACTGGTGCCCCTAATCCTACTCCATGTCTGGTACCGCGATTAAGGGTAACTTTCTCGCCGACATTCAATTGATCCCAGGCAATAATCTCTGCCGCAACGAGAGGATAAAGGTGCTCGGCCTTAAAACCTAAAGCCTCACGAAGAAAACGGTTTTCGAGTTTCGCTTTTTCCAACACCGCTAGCTCGGCAGTTAGTTCTTGGATTTGCTTGGTCAAAATTTCGTTTCGCTTAGATAGATCCTGAATTTCTAAAACCAGGTAAATTGCCTCCTTAAATTTGGCAAACCCTTTAACCAGAGGGAAAGTCAAAAAATCAACCGCCAACCGGCCAATATCCAAAACCGGAGCCAAAAATCCTACCAGATTTAAGAACACAAATGATCCAAGGACTAAAAAGGCAAGTATAAGATGGACCAATGGCTGCCGCATGAATCACCTGGAAATTTGTTCAAATTCGGTAAGAACCAAAACCTCACGCAAAGTTTCCAGATCCTCCAAAACCACGCCCGTCCCTCGCACGACCGTAGTCAATGGGTCATCGGCAACCATGACCGGCATTTGGGTTTCGCGGGCGAGCAATTGATCAATTCCCCGCAACAGTGCCCCTCCTCCCGCAAGGACAATGCCGCGTTGCATAATATCTGCGACCAGCTCGGGAGGGGTTTCTTCAATTGCCGCCCGGACCGAATTGACAATCATGCGCACGGATCGGGAAAGCGCCATGCGGATCTGCTCGTCACTGACGCTGACTTCTTTGGGAAGACCAGTCACCAAATCTCGGCCGCGCATCTTGGTCTCCATTCGTTCTTTGAGCAGGTAGGCCGAACCAATTTTAATTTTGACTTCTTCGGCCGTGCGCTCGCCTAGCATAAGATTAAATTCGTCCCGCGCAAACTGAATAATATTTCTGTTCATCTCATCTCCGGCCACCCGAATGCTTTTGGAAACAACGATTCCACCCAAAGAAATCACGGCAATCTCTGTTGTTCCTCCGCCGATGTCAACAATCATAGATCCCGAAGGATCTTGCACCGGCAACCTTGCGCCAATGGCTGCGGCCATTGGTTCTTCAATCAAAAATGCTAATCTCGCCCCCGCGTTAAGAGTTGCGTCCTGAACTGCCCGCTTTTCGACCTCCGTAACCCCGGAGGGAATCCCAATTACCACGCGAGGCCGTGACAAAAAGTTAAAGACTTGCTGGTGAACTTTATCAATAAAATACCGCAGCATCTGTTCGGTAACTTCAAAGTCCGAAATCACTCCATCGGTTAGGGGCCTCGTTGCCACAATGTGAGCCGGGGTTCGACCCACCATTTTTTTGGCTTCGTTGCCGATTGCCAAAATCTGTTTAGTCTTGGTGTTAAGGGCGACAACCGACGGTTCATTGATCACAATCCCTTTACCGCGCACATAGACCAAAGTATTAGCCGTCCCTAGATCAATGCCAATGTCTTTGGAAAACTTGCCGAAAATTTTGTCAGAGAGAGCCATAAAATAAAATTAAAATGACTTCTGTCTGTCATCCTGATTCCGTCCGCCTCAAGCGGACGGAGAAGGATCTCGTGAGATTCTTCGTCCGCCCGCCGCGGCGGGCGGCCTCAGAATGACAACTTTTGTTGTCATTTTGGTGTTAGCTATTTGATTTTTGATATAAGTTGCTTCAAGTCAACCAGCTCGGCCTCCTCCGCATTTCGTTTTTTCATCTCCACCTTCTCTCCGGTCTTCTCTGACACCACCACGCGATAGGGAATTCCCAGTAAATCCGCATCCGCAAACTTTACGCCCGCTGTTTCCTCCCTATCATCATAGAGTACCTCGATTCCAGCTTTTTGTAAAGCGCTATAGACTTTTTCCGCTTTCCCCTCTCCCCTTGTCTCGCTTCGCGAGATCTTTACGACGGGAGAGGGTGCTCCGACCTGAGGTCGGAGGGGCGAGGGGTGAGGGGTCAACTCCAACAAATGCACTCGAAACGGCGCTACGCTCTCGGGCCAAATAATCCCTCTTTCATCGTGATGCGCTTCAACAATTGTCCCCATGACCCGGGAAGAACCAATCCCGTAACAGCCCATGATGACTGGCCTTTTGGTGCCATCCTTTGTAGTGTAAAGCAAATTGAAGCTTTCAGAAAATTTGGTTTTCAAAGAAAAAATATTGCCTACCTCTGAAGCTTTTATGTCCTGCCATTTGGTCTTGCCGCAATTTGTACACTTTGCATTTTCTAAAAAAATTTCTTTGTTTTTTGCAAGGCCGCATTTTTGACAGAGGTAAATCTTATCTTCACCCGTTTTAATGGGTACTTGAAACTCGTGCGAGAATTTGCTGAAAGTGCCGCCGGAAGCTTCGGTATAGATGGCCTTAAGACCAAGGCGGCCAAAAATCTTGTGATAAGCCTTGGTAACTGTGTCATAATAACTTTCAAAATTTTTTTCGTCGGCATGAAAGCTGTATAAATCCTTCATCCGAAATTCGCGGCCGCGCAACAGCCCGGATTTGGAGCGCGGTTCGTCTCGAAACTTGGTTTGTATCTGGTAAACGGAAAAGGGTAAATCTTCGTACGATAAAACATAAGCCTGGGCCATGGGTACCACAATTTCCTCATGAGTGGGACCTAGGGCATATTGCTTGTCATAATGGGACAGAACTTTGAATAACACATCGAGCGTTTCCCAGCGCTTGGTTTTCTGCCAATTTTCTTTGGGGTGGAGTGAGGGCATTAGTACCTCTTGACCGCCGATGGCATTCATCTCCTCCCGAATAATGGCCTCGATCTTTTGCAAGACCCGCAGTCCCAAGGGCAGAAAAGTGTGAACCCCAGCCATGACTTTTTGGATAAAACCCCCGCGCTCCAAAAGCTGGGCGTTGATACTTGTCTCTTCTTGAGAAACTGTCTTTGAAGTTTTGGTAAAAAGTTCTGATTGTTTCATACGAGTCCTTTTCTCCCCCTCGTGAGGGGGAGGTAGGAGGAGGTCATAGTAACCATTTTTGTTCTACGGCCTCTGTCAAGGCTTATAGCCCATTTTGCTAATTAATTCACTTAACAACAAGTCTCGTTTTTCGCTTCTGGCCAAAAGTTCTAGAAAGTTCTTATCCGCAGGCATAACTAGATAGTCAATTATAGTGTTCCTAGGATCAGTTCCTATTGCAATTACACCCTTTGCTGGATCCTCCTCGACTTTCCACTTACCAATGACCTCCTCCTCTAGTACGTATTTTCCGCTATTATTAAGCGGGTGCAAAAACAATAAATAGTCCTCGCCCCTATTCATATACAAAGCATATCCGCGGACAATTGGCATGTCAGAAGTCGGATGTCCTTTAAAAACTCGTATCGGCCGAAAAGTAACAAATGTAAAAGGTACTGTCCCCTCCTTGCGTATTTCTGACGAAATTACTTCTCCCTGTAAAATAACTTCACTATCTCTTACAAAAGCCCTAAGGGACCCACCACTGGCAACTTCCCACCGTAAATACAAGACCGCTAGTCCGACAACACATATGACCAGAATAAATATGATTAAAATCTTCGATCGGAACCTCATAGTATGCTCTCAAATAACCGTTTGAATTGCTCGGAAAAGCGATTGACATCGCGAAAAGTTACCGCCACCATCAGCAAGATGAGAAGCGCAAACCCAATGGTATTCGCAACCTGTTCCCACTTGACGCTTTTGGCCCCGCGGATTTTTTCGATAATGAGAAACAAAACGCGGCCGCCATCGAGGGCCGGAAAAGGAAAGCCATTAATTACTGCCAAATTAATTGACAAAACCGCCGCAAACTGAACTAAATACACAAACCCCAGTCGGGTAAAATCCCGGGTCAAAATTGCGATGCCCACCGGACCAGATAAACCCTCAATCAACTTCCCCGAACTAAGCAGGCTCTTGAGTAAAAAGCCAAAGGCCGACAGAATGCCAAAAACGCGGTTCCAGAAAGAAACAAAAGAGAGTCGAAATGCCTCAAAAAATGGATAAGTCGTTTCGGCGATGATTGCTGGAATAAAACCGACCGGGCCGCTTCCTTCCGGCGGATTGGGCCGAGGGACTACGCTGCGGTTAAAAATTTCTTTCCCGCGTTTAAGCTCGTAGACTACTTCTGACCCTGCTCGGGACTTAGTATACACAATCATCTCCTCGATGTCGTCAAATTTTCGGCCGTCAACGCTTAAAATCGCGTCGCCAGGCTTAAAACCTGCGCCCTCTGCCGGCGTATCTTTCCCGACGCCCACAATGGTAAGCTGCATTTGTGAAATCTTGGCTCCGCCCAAATCCGTGGCATCGGTAATATCAACTGGAGTTCCAATTACTAAAAATCCCAAAAACAGCAAAAACCAGCCGAGCAAAAAATTCATCGCCACCCCAGCCACGAGGACCAAAAATCGCGAACCAAAACCTTTGTTGCCAAAAGCTCGCGGATCTGCATTCGGTCCACCATCTTCTCCTAAAATTTTGACAAATCCTCCTAAAGGGATCCAGTTTATCGAGTAGATGGTTTCGCCGCGGCGAAGGCCGAAAATTCGCGGCGGAAAGCCAAAGCCAAACTCTTGCACCCTCATCCCTGCCCGTTTGGCCACCACAAAATGCCCCAGCTCATGGACAAAAATGAGGAGGCCAAGGATAAGGATAAAAACCAGAATGGTAAGGAGAATCATGCAGGTAGCTTAACATAAAGTCATGGGACTTGTCACTCTCTGTTATAATCCCACAAGCAGCTTCGACTTGGAACGAAAAAGTCTACTATATAACGATCGTTATATAGTAAAACAATAGACTTTTTTCCAAAGGAACAAACAAAAAGGGTTAAATCGTCATTATCTCTTTTTCTTTCGCCTTGTAATTCCTCCTCGGTACGCGGCATACAAATGACCTCTTTTTTTATTCCCCGCCTTTTTCTTATTTCCTTTGTGGGACTTTTCAAGCATTTGCTTAATTTCTCCCACAAAGAAAAATAGCCAAAAAAACGTCGTTTAATTAGGTTCGGATGAAAATCTAAATCGTCACTATGAGCTCATTTCAAAACCCGCGCAAAAACTGCGCAAGTCTGCCAATCCCCGATCAGAGTCAAGGACAGGTTTATTGGCCGATAAATCCGCCGGAGGCGGACCGGCCGGCAAACTAGAGTTTTGAAATGAACTCTGTCTCTTTTTCTTTTACCGAAACTGACTATGCTGCCAACGGCTTTTTTCCTCTGTTCTCGATCGACTTCGTAAGTTCCACGCCCAGCTCCTCGCGGATTAGGTTTTTTGCCCGATGCACTCTGTTCCTGACAGTCGCTGGAGGTATTCCGAGTCGCTTTGCGATTTCTGTATCAGTTTGACCTTCTCTGTAAAGAGCAAGAGTATTCCGTAAGTGATCGGGTAATTCCTTTATCGCAGCTTCTAATTCTCTTTGTCTCGAGGCCCAATAGAGCTGATTTACCTCGATGTCTTCTCCAGTGCGCAAATCGGGCAGGGCTTCTGTCAGGTCACGTTCACCCTGTTCTGGGGTAAGCGATTGGGCGCTTGCCAGCATATCCCGCCTTTTCTTCTTGAAGTATGTTCTTATTTTGTTAAGTGCAATAACCATAAGCCATCCTTTCAATTCCCCCTCTCCCCTGTAAGTCGCGATACTGCGAAGAGCGCGCACAATTGCATCTTGCGCCAAATCAGCGGCAATCTGCTCCCGGTTTTTTTCAGATCCAAGGTGGCTTAGGCAAAATCTATACAAATCGTCGTAATAACCCGCAATTTTTTCCTTCAATGTGTCAATATCTCTTGCCGTGGCACCGCTTCGACTTAGTTCCTCCTCACGGCCAAGGTGTTCCCCTGTCCCTATTTCTTGGGTCACATTAATATAGTTAATAATCCTCAAATCGTCATTATTTCTTTTTCTTTTGCTTCTGCTAGCTCTTTGATTTTTTTATTATACTCATCCACGAGTTCTTGAAGTTTTTCTTGCTGGCGAAATCGCTCGTCTTCGGAAATTTTGCCGGCTGCTTCTTGATTTTTGATGTCTTTGAAAATCTCCTCGCGCACTGCCCGAAGCTTTATCCTCGCCTGTTCGGCAATTCTCCCAACAACCTTGGTTAATTCTTTTCGCCGCTCCTCATTTAGCTCCGGCAGACTGATTCTGATCTTGTCTCCCTCGTTGGCGGTGTTTAAACCTAGGCCGGCATCACGAATCGCTTTTTCAATCGGGGCAAGCGCATTTTTGTCCCACGGTTGAATTAGAAGCTGCCGCGGTTCAGGCACGGAAATACTACCCAATTGTTTAAGGGCAGTAGGTACCCCATAATAATCCACTTTCAAATCGTCAATCAGGGCTGGGTTCGCTCGCGAAGTTCGCAGTTTGGCAAGTTCGACTTGCAAATGCTCAAGAACCTGATCAAATTGACTTCTATTTAAGTCCAGCATACACGCGGTTGGGTTCCTTGGGATCAATTGCTAAGTCACTAATAATCCGCCTCGTGGGCAAAGCTTGCACACTCCAGGTTGCCCCACCGTCATCACTTCGGTAAACTGTCGAGCGAATGGCGGCAAAGATTTGCTTATTATTCTGCGGATTAATCGCGATGGCTGAAACATTATTAACCTCTGGGGTTACGGGCAATAAAAGTTTGGTCCAAGTCACCCCGCTATTTTGACTTGCAAAAAATCCGTGGTCAGTACCGACAAACAAAGTTGTCGCATTTCCTGGTAGCGTCACCAGCGCATTATACTGATTTTGCGAATCCGGAAGTTTTAACTCAACCCATGACTTGCCCCCATCTGTAGATCGCCTTAACCCTTGGGTTCGCAACAGCGCATAAATTGTCGTACCATCTGGAGTAGTTGCCAAACGCACGATTCGGTCCTTGAAGTCAATTAGCGCATTCCAGGTACTGCCGCGGTCAACGCTTCTTAAGATCGTACCAGAAGACAATCCCGCGTAAAAGAAGGTGGGGGTTTTCGGATCAAATATCAAAGAGGTAACGGCGGCCTTGGGGCTTGGTTCATTGTAGATTTGCACCCAACTGGTGCCGCGGTCAGAACTTTTGAGAATGGTGGCCGTTCGGTTGCGACTGCCAGCCACAAAGATTTCTTCACTGTTTTGCGGATTGATAAACGCGTCATAAGCAACTACCCCGGGCAGAAGGTTAAACCACTTCTGGCCACTCAAGTCAGAGGCAAATACGCCAAGATTGAGTGTGGCAGCCAAAAGATTATTAGGCTTTGCTTCCTCGATTGCAAGACGGGTAACTTGCGCTCCCGAAAGCGCGCGATCACGACTTAGTTCACTTGCTTCCTGCCAGGTCTGTCCGCTGTCGGTGCTTAAAAAAATGCCCCGACTTCCTGATCCTTGCTCCCCGTAAAGATCGCCAAACAAAAAATTGCAAGCTTGGGCGGTAAAGATAAAGGGCAACAGCACGATTCCTATTCGAATCATTCGGATGGAATTTGCAGATTGGAATCGCATCAGGGTAAAAATAAATTATCCAAAACTAATTTCATATTAAGATTATATTTCAAATCCTGCAAAGCCGTCTGCAATTTCTCTGCCACTCTCAACTCTGTGGCATTTTCTACCCACGCCCGCATGGCGAATTTCAAAAATTTCTCGATCCCTGCCGCCTCGAGCTCTGCCAATTTTTCGGATTTCTGCAAGCGTTCCAGAATAGTGCCATTTTTGAGAATTTGATAATACTCTCTTGAGGCCTCAAAAAACTCAAACATCTTTGAATCCAAGGCCAGCTGCTGCGCTAGACCAATTCGGCCTCCAGCCAATTTGATGATCTCTAAAAGCTTACCTTCTTCCAATCCCAGTTTAGACAAACTCTCTCCCACCTCCCGATCCAAAGCCCTTGTAAAATTTATTCGCTGCACGCGCGAGGCAATAGTCGGCAGCAAAGCGTAAAAGTTAGCAGTCACCAAAATCAGAACCGAGCGCGCCGGTGGCTCTTCCAAAATTTTGAGCAGTGAATTTGCCGCCGCCACAGTCATTTTCTCGGCGTAAGCTACGATCGCGACTTTGGTTCGTCCGACAGGAGTTAAGTTAAGGCGGGCGCGAAGGTTTCTTGCTTCTTCAATCGGCGACCCTTCTTCAGAATCAAACAAGTAAATGTCAAATACAGGATCTGCCCCCAAAACCTTGGCCAGATCCAAAGCAAAGGTGGTTTTGCCAATCTGCTCTTCCCCTACCAAAGCATAGGCATGACTCAAGCGTCCTTTCTCAATAGCGCGCAAAAACATCTGTTTTTGTTTCTCGTGCCCAATTGTGTGCGGAAATTCCATCACCTCAAATTATAGCACTTTTAGGTCGGGTGGATAAACCAGCCGCGGTTTTTGGCGTTTTTGAAGCCTAAACGGAACAATACGATCCCGAAGGTTAAATAAACGATATTTAGCACAAAAATCAAGACGAAATCAGACCCGGCAGGTAAAGTTTGATTGAGAATAATTCCCCGCAGTCCTTCGAATACGTGACTGATTGGCAAAAGCTGCGCAATCTTTGCCAAAAAATCCGGAAGCGTGGAAAGCGGATAAAACACGCCCGAGATAGGGTAAATCACGGCGATTAGTGACCAGGCAAAGGTTTGGATCTCAATCCCGAAACGGAAAATTAGCGCCGCAGTCATAAACCCGAATGCCCAGCCAAACAGGAACAGATTAAAAACATAAAACACGACAGCGGCGCCTAGACCAAAAAGATTGAAACCAAAAAGGCCCCATGCCAAAAAAGTGATAAACGCAATCGTGATTAAGGCCTTGATAAATGACAGGAACAAAATCGCCATAATAATCTCGCCGGGCCGCAAGGGCGAAGAAATGAGATTGTATAAATTTCGGCTCCACGCTTCTTCCAGGAGTGACACCGAAATATCCCGCTGGATATTGTACACCAAGGTCCAGAGGATGAGTCCGCCAAGTATCGCCCCGACAATCCCGGCAGCGCCATTTAACTTATTGATATACACGCTCAACAGCCCAAAGGTCAGCAAATCAATAGTCGGCCAAAACACAATGTCAACCTTGCGATCCAAGGTCGCCCCGATTTCGTAAAGATGCCGCAGGACGTAAGCTTTAATTCGGTAGGGTTTCATCGTCGTCGACTCCTCTCGCGAGTTTAAGAAAGACATGCTCCATGCTTGGCACTTGCATAAACTTGATAAGGTTGTCGGGAGTATCAATTTTGTAAATGTTGCCTTGATGAAGAAGGGCAACTCGGTCGCACATCTGTTCTACTTCGGCCATGTTGTGGGAAGTAAAAACAATGGTAATCCGCTTCTGCTTTTGGAGGTTCAAAAGCAGGTCTCGCGTTTTGGCCGCAATCGAAGGGTCCAAACTCGCAGTCGGTTCGTCCAGAAGCAGTAAATCCGGCTCGTTAATGAGACTTTTGCAAAGGTTGACTCTCGTCTTCTGGCCGGCTGATAATTTACCAAACTTGGTGTCTCGCAGTTCCGTAATCCCAAATTGTTTCAAGAGTGAATTAATTTTTTCCCGATAGTTCTCAACATTGTAGAGCAGTCCGTAAATCTTTAGGTTGCGATAAACAGTGAGATTGCCCGCCAGGTCAGCATAGGCGGTCGCGATATTCATGCGAGTTTTGATTTTTTCCTCATTTTTGAGAAAGTCTTTGCCGAAAATTTTAATCGTCCCCGCGGTCGGCGAAAGAAGTCCGAGCAAGATATTGAGCGTGGTGGATTTGCTAGCACAGTCGACCCCGAG
>CAYPVQ010000040.1:0-10289 GCA_964414215.1 uncultured Candidatus Saccharibacteria bacterium
CGTGAACCGGCCCCTCTGCAATTATTAAAGAGGAATAATATGAAGGGTGGCGGAGGCGCTTGGTTTAATAGCATGCAACCCCCCCAACAGAGCCAAGTAGTCTCTGCCACCCTTCGCCAAGGAATTATCCGTGGAAAAGACGGAAGTACGGTGGCTAGCTACCGCCGCTAGCTTGGGGGAAACGGAAACCGTCTTTTCCACGGACCAGATTTATCAGGGATGGCAGTTTGCTAAAAACCCTCGGCCATCGGAAACCGAGGGACTTTTCTCGAAGCACTGCCGTCCCTGACCAGATGTGTTGTGCGAGGGGACCGTTCGCGGTCCGCTGGGAAGGGCTCCTGGCCCGCCCAAGCAGGTGGTCTTACATAAGACCACCACCTCGCACCAAGTTTGCCGCGAAGAGTCGGTCCTGCCAAAATCTGGACGGGGAAAACAATCCACCTTGACGGGGGAAACCATCCACCTTTTTGCACCCGAACTTCGCGGCGCCAATCCTGTCAGTCGACGGGACAAGGTGTGGGGAGAGCAAATTAGACGGTGACCGCCGCGGGCGGTCATATCGTCGCAACGGTTTGGCTTCCGGTGTGTTTGCCCCTCCCCACTTTTTATTTTAAAGTCCTCACTTGTACACTATATAACGATCGTTATACAATAGAATTATTGCAATTTCTGCTTCGTAAGGGGAGTAGATCTTTAGCGGAGCTCATCTTTTACTCTTCCGAAATCCCGCAGCACGAGCTTGTTCTTCGCTGTCAAAACACGCTTCGGGATTGGTCCGGTTATAAAAGGCTCCGCCCGGAAGATGATAGATTTTTGCAGAAGCCGAGATATTGCCTTTGATTTTTCCTTCGCAATCTAAAACTTCAGTGCTCTCGCCTGCCACTTGAGATCCGAGAGAATTTAGGTTATTATAGATTTGCGAAAGATCGAGGGCTGGTTCTTCAATACGGACTTCAGGAGGTTCATTTCTCGCGGCAAACCGGCCCAAGTTATAAAAAAGGGCAGCTACTAAGATAAAACCCAAGAGGAGGGCAATTCGCTCTTGGTTACTTTGTATAAATGAGGATATGAAGGCAAAATACGCTTTTAATCTCGGCCGAGTATTTACCTTATCACTGGCGGAACTTTTTGCAGTGTTTGAAAGCATGGGCTTAAATTTTCGTTTGGTGGACCTTTACCGCGAGGTTTTAATTATTGAAACGGAAAACCCTCTAGAAGCCGCAAAACTCCAAAAACGTTTAGGCGGTACCATCAAGATCATGCAAGTGCTGGATTCTTTGGGCCGCAAACAGCAATTTGGGCCATCAACTGTCTTCAAAGATTATTTTGACACAAAA
Source organism: uncultured Candidatus Saccharibacteria bacterium (assembly GCA_964414215.1). Lineage (GTDB taxonomy): Bacteria > Patescibacteriota > Doudnabacteria > UBA920 > 2-01-FULL-46-14 > CAYPVQ01. The sequence goes on from CAYPVQ010000040.1 coordinate 1,338, forward strand.
ATCTTAAAAGAGAAAATTCTCGGCCCCCGGGATGCGGGAAAAATTCAAATTGGGGTTTCGCTTTATCCTATGGCTAGACAATTGCCCCTCCGAGGGGAGGCGAAACGTTTGGGACTTCGAATCAAAGAAATTTTAACCGCAGGCGGAATGTCGGTAAGAATTGTCCTGCCGCAGAAAGAGGCTATTTCTCTGCCGTCAGTCGTGGTTACCAATGAACACCTTTTGGAAAAGGGAGCAGAGCTTGACTTTCTTGTGGGCAGCGAAAGAATTTATCTGGCCAAAACCCTTACTGTGCAGGACTTTGAAGATTATGGAAGGCGCGACTACCAGCGGCCAGCGCGGGATACGCAGGTTGGGATGCTTCCCCCAAAAGTCGCGCAAGAGCTTATTAATCTGGCGCAAGTTCTATCCGCCAAGGGCGGATCCCCGCCTTCGCCCGGCTTCGGACGGGCAGGCGCCTCTGGCGGAAAATCAGCAATTCTTGATCCTTTTGCGGGCTGCGGAACAATTATTCAAGAAGCCATGATTATGGGATGCAAGGGAGTTGGTTCGGACAAAGAGCAAAAACAAATTGACAATGCGGAAAAAAATTTACTGTGGATCAAAAATCGCTACAAGCTCCCGCCTGGCCGCTTTGAGCTCATCTTGAGTGAGGTTAAAGATCTCGCCGTCAACCTTCCCAAATTATCCTACGAAGCAATTATCACTGAAGGCCCCTTAGGTCCTGCCTACCTCGAACCCCCGACAGAAAAGGCAATTGCGGAAAATTTTAAAAATCTCGAGAAGATCTATGTTGCGGCCTTCAAGGTTTTTCGAGAGATTCTTGGGCCAGGCAAACGAGTGGTGATTGCGCTGCCTGCCTATCGGGTGGGCAGAAGCTACCGGTTTTTTGAAATTATTGACAAGCTTACCAAATTAGGCTACGATATTCTTGACCCGCTACCTCAAGTTTTGAAAGAACGTTTTGATTTTTTGGAAGTCACCGCGCGCAAGAGCATTATCTACGACCGGAAGGATCAATTTGTGAGCAGGGAGATATTTATATTTAAGCGATCCTAATCTACGAATTCATCCGAATGATCCTAATAGAGAAAATCCCTATTCGGATGCACTATTCGTAAGTGTATTTACATGGCGCATAAGAAGGCTGGAGGCTCTACATCGCTAGGACGAGATTCCGAATCCAAGCGCTTGGGCGTCAAGATTTTTGGCGGGCAGAAAGCCAGAGCGGGAAATATTATTATTCGCCAGCGGGGGACCAAATATCGGCCCGGGCAAAATGTGAAAATCGGCGGGGACGACACTATCTACGCGCTCAAGGCCGGCAAAGTCAAATTTCAAAAAAAACAAACCCGCTCCTTCAGCGGACATTTGAAACTCAAAACGATTGTCAACGTAGTTTAACCGAATTTGCCACCATTCTCGCAAAGGCGGAAATCCAGGAATTACTAAACAGGACTTGATCTAAGGGAAAGTTCTTGTTTTGGTATCCTTATCCTTGCATAAATCAATATTAATATGCTAGAATCTTCAAGGCAACAAACAACAAGTGAAAGGGGGGCTGATTATGGCCTTTGGAGAAAACATGGTTACGGAAATGAAGTGTATCAAGAATCAAATCGAGAGTCTCAAAATAAGGCTCAAGAAATTGGAGGAGCGCCTCACTGCAGATCATGTTCTTCGATGCCAGCTCAGCAACGTGGAGGATCCTCATGGCGCGCGGATTTTGATCCGAGCACAAATGCACATTACTGACCCAACCTGCCGGGGTGATAACGATCGCTGGAGACCAGATATTTGGGAGAAGCTCCCAATGGGTAGCTCGGCAATGTATGGTCTGCACCATGGCCTAACGGGGGTCGGGGCGAAGCGCTACTCCTCGGTCGCGGAGTGGCAATTCAATGAGCCTTTCCCGCCGTGGGAGAAAGCTGCGTAGAATCGGCCGCGCGCTTGATGGCCATCGCCTGCGGGACGTTCTCAAGTACCGCAAGTTGTCCGGATGGACAGGCAGCCTGACCTTTCGAGGTCGGGCTTTTTTTATACTCTAAATTAGCCATTGTACAATTCGCGCGAAAGGGAGGGGGAGAAAAGGAAAATTAATCTATTTTGATTTCTTTATGGCCGCTTTGATAAATCCATCAAACAGCGGCTGGGGTTTCCACGGGCGGCTTTGGAATTCCGGATGGAATTGGGTGCCCAAGAACCACGGATGGAGTTTGCGATCTAGTTCGGCGATTTCGACTAAATCTTTTTTGGTATAAATTCCCGAAAAAACCATGCCTTTGCTCTGAAGGGCCTTGCGGTATTTGTTGTTCACCTCATAGCGATGGCGGTGCCTCTCGACTACGCTCGAGGTTTTATAAGCACTGTAGGCCAGAGTATCCTTTTTCAATTTGCAAGGATAGTCACCCAATCTCATCGTCGCCCCAAAATTTTTGTCTGCCAGGTTTTTCTTCTGCTCGGGCATGACGTCAATTACCGGATACTTGGTATCGCGGTCAATCTCCGTGGAATTGGCGTTCTTCATGCCGCAAACATTGCGGGCAAACTCAATGGTTGCCAGCTGCATGCCGAAACACAAGCCAAAGTAAGGAATCTTTTTCTCGCGCGCCGCCTTTATCGCCATAATAATTCCCTCCACTCCCCTCCCCCCAAAACCCCCGGGCACCAGAATGCCATCCATATTCTTCAAAACGCCTGGAAGATTTTTGGGATTCTTCTCAAAGTCCTCGGAATTTATCCAGTGAAGTCTCGGCATCCGGTTATTTTGCCAGCAGGCGTGCCGCAGAGCCTCGACTACAGAGATATAAGAATCCACGAGCGTATAGTCGCCGGTGGCAAAGTACTTCCCCACTACCGCAATATCAAGTGGCTTCTTGGAGTTTCTTATTTTTCGCACCATAGCACGCCAGTCTCTCAAATCTTTTTTCCTTCTGGCTAATCCGAATTTTGCCAAAATTTTATCTCCGAATTCATCCTTTTCCAAATTCAGTGGCACTTCATAAATCGACGCGGCGTCTGGAGCGGAAATAATGTCATCAGCAGACACATTGCACAAGATTGACATTTTATTTTTGCGTTTCTGATCTATCTGCTGTTCTGACCTGCCAACTATAAAGTCCGGTTGAATCCCCGCGGAGTTGAGCGTGCGAACCGCATACTGGGTCGGTTTGGTCTTCATTTCCCCGACCATGGCGGGAACGGGCAGATAGCTCACTAGGACAAATTGAACCATACCAGGATTTTTTAGCCGCAGCATCCGTCCCGCCTCGAGGAATAAAATATTTTGGTACTCCCCCACTGTGCCGCCGATTTCGACTATCACAAAATCCGGATTGCCTTTTTTGACAACCAAATTTATCCGCCGGATAATCTCATTGGGAATGTCGGGAACCACTTCCACATCTTCGCCGCCGTATTCAAGATTTCGCTCGCGTCTAATGACCTCAAGATATATCTGTCCTGTGGTTATGTAGTTTTCGGCGATCGAGAGATTGCCGGTAAAACGTTCGTAATTCCCCAGATCCTGATCAGCCTCAATCCCGTCTGATCCCACAAAAACCTCACCGTGTTCAGTCGGGCGCATGGTGCCGGCATCAATATTGACATACATATCACACTTCACGAGGGCGACTTTGTATCCTTTGGATTGTAAAATACGGCCGATCGAGGCGGTCGTAACTCCTTTTCCAACTGATGACATTACTCCCCCGATCACGAAAATATAGCGCGTGGGAGGTAGAGCTTTAGGCATTTTTTATAACAATTGTAATTTCGGTTTGAAGTTTGGGCATAAGTTCAACTTTTACCCGATACTCGCCAATCTCTTTAAGATTTTCGTAATCCACAAGTTTCGCCTCCTTGAGTTTAAGTTTAGCCAAGATTTCCCCGGGTTTCAAGCCTGCATAGAGATGGCCTCTCTCGGTTGCTGGTAAAGCAAATATGAGGCGGGTATTTAATAACTTTTTTGCTAACGCATAAGCATCCCGCTGCCGTTTTTGGACATAAAGTTCCTCGTTTTTTGCTTTTTGGGCTAATTCGGAAAGAGCTGCGGCGTCAGCAAGTTTGGCAAGCTTTTGGGGGAATAAATAATTTCGCGCATAACCATTGGCGACTGTAAGAATGCCCCCAATTTTGCCTAATCCTCTTACATCTTTTTGTAGTATAATCTTCATAGAGCTCATTTCAAAACTGTAGTTTGCCGATTTATCGGCCAATAAATTGGCGGACTACAGGGGTATTTGCATTGGTTTTGAAATAAGCTCATAATTCGTAGGCAGTCATATTTTAAGGTACTTTCTGATCACCACCACTGACGAAATTACGCCCAAAACTACGCCTAAGGCTAATTGCATCCAGAAAAGCCTCCAAAAACTAAGACCCAAATAATTAAATTGCCGCAGATCTAGTTCAAGAAAACTTGAAACTTTGGGTGTTAAAATAAAAATTAGGGGGTAAAGCAGGATGGCGGTAAATACGGCACCGACTAGTCCGTACAAGATTCCTTCAATCACAAAAGGACCGCGGATATAAGAGTTGCCAGCCCCCACGAGGCGCATAATTTCGATTTCTTCGCGGCGGTTATAGATTGTGAGACGAATCGTGTTAAAAATAACCACTACGGTGACTAAGCTAAAAATTAAGGTTAGGACGACACCTAAGTTTTTGACCCCCTGGCTTATACGATTGAGCCTGTCCACAATCTCACGTTTATCAGTAATTTTTTTGACAAAGGGATCAAATTTGGGAACCTGAAAAAGGGTAATGATCGCGCCATAGTCTGAAAGGTTGTGAACCCGAATGGCAAAGGAGGCGGGAAATGGATTTTGCTCTTCCGAAAACTGTTCTACGGATTCAATCAGCAAGGGCTCATCTTTGTGCAATTCTTTAAATTTTTCTCTCGCCGTCACGGGCGGAATGTAGACTATGGATTTGACTTGGGGTAGAAGTTCGACCTGCCGCTCAATTTGCTTGATGGTCTGTTCTGTAGTTGTGAGTTTGAAGTAAACCGAAATATCAACTTTTTCCTGAAGAGTTTGCAAAGAAATATTGGCTAACGTATTTAGGATTAGGATGCCGCTTAAAATAAACAGGGTGATAATCATAATGGCGGTCGCGGCCATCGAGAGCCAGAAGTTGCGCCAATAATTAATAAACCCGTTATTGAAAATCCGCGCTAGGGTGATGCGGTTCATAGTTTATATTTCCCTTGGGCAAGGTCAGAGATAATTTCGCCCCGATCAAGAACAATGACCCGCTTTTTTATTTTATCAACCAATTCCTTGGCATGGGTGGCTAAAATTACCGTCGTCCCCATTTCGTTAATTTTTTTAAGAAGATTTAAGACTTCCAGAGCATTTAGATTGTCAAGGTTGCCAGTTGGTTCATCAGCTAAAAAGAGTACTGGTTTGTGGGCAAGCGCGCGGGCAATCGCAATGCGCTGCTTTTCTCCGCCCGAGAGTTCATGAGGAAAAGCATGAGCCTTTTCCGCCAAGCCTACCAGAGCTAAGATTTCCGGAACCTCGTTTTCAATCGTCGAACGCGGCACCCCTCCAACTTCCATGGCAAAAGCCACATTTTCAAAAGCGGTGCGGGAAGGAAGAAGTTTGATGTCTTGAAAAACTACGCCAATTTTGCGCCGCAGATAAGGAATATCTTTGGGGGGAATGGTGGCGATGTCAATATCTTCAATTAAGATCGTGCCGTGGGTCGGATATTCTTCTCTGATAATTAAACGCACGAGGGTAGATTTACCAGCACCCGACCGGCCCACAATGGAAATAAACTCGCCTTTACGGATGGCAAAATCAATATCGTGAACAGCGACAACTTGCTTGGGATAAATTTTGGTTACGTGATCAAAACGAATCATAATCCGATTCCAATTTACAAATCAAATTCCAATGATTCGAATATTAGCAGCATTGGAATGTTAATTATCGTAAAGATCTCCCGAAGGGAGAGAATCATTTGAATCGCTTTCTAAGTATTTTTCAACAAACTCATCCAAATTTCCGTCCAGTACGGCATCAGTATCTGACGTTTCCAATCCGGTTCGGTGGTCTTTAACTAATTTATATGGATGCAGGGTGTAACTCCGGATCTGATTGCCCCATTCGGCGCTTTTGAATTCCCCGCGCAATTTGAGCTTCTCCTCGAGCTGGCGCTCTTCCTCTAATTTTTTTAATTTGGCCTTGAGGATGCGCAAGGCTTGGGCTTTGTTCTGCGTTCGACTACGCTCGTTTTGGATCGAGACGGTAAGATTAGTGGGGAGGTGAGTGATTCTTACAGCCGAGTAAGTGGTATTGACTGACTGACCGCCGTGGCCGCTTGCGGTTTTGGTTTCGATTTTAAGGTCCTTGGGATCAAGCGATAATTCTTCTTCACTGGCTTCTAGAATGGGTAAGACTTCCACTAGCGCGAACGAGGTCTCCCGCGTATGGGCAGGGTTGAATGGAGAAAGTCTGATCAACCGATGGACTCCGGCTTCACTTTTTAGATAACCGTAAGCGAAGCTTGCCCCGTCCGCCTTGGGCGGACCGGGGTCGCCTTTGGCTTCAAAAGTTGCACTTTTTACTCCTCCTTCCGGATTGCGCGACTCGTCCACAAGCAAGGTTTTAAAACCTTTTTTTTCGCAAGAGCGCAGATACATTCGCAAAAGCATCTCGGCCCAGTCTTGAGCGTCCAGTCCGCCAGCACCTGCGTGAATGGAGACAATGGCATCGTGATCATCGTATTTTCCACTAAAGAAAGTGGTGAGGCGCGCTTGGTCGTAGAGGGATTTCAAATCCGAATACATCTTCTCCAGCTCCCTTTCTCCCCCTGTCCGCTCCGCCTTAGGCGGACGGATAGGGGGAGATTGAGAGGGGGTAGAATGTGCCAACTCCTCAAGCACCCCGACATCCTTCTCCAATTTCTCCCAAAACTCCGCCTGGCTTTTTAAGTTTTTAAGTTCCTTCGTTCTGACGCTCGCCAATTGCTTGTCATCCCAAAATCCTTTTTGAGCCATCTGGTCCTCGATTTCTAGAATTTTCTGTTTCTTTTGCGGCAGCTCAAAGCCGCCCCCGTAAGTCCGCCACCGCGGACTTTAATTCCTGGATTCGGTTGAGTAAACTAGTATCGCTCATACAAATATGCCCATAAATGGGCACGCTACAAGATTGATTTATTATGACGTGATGTAGTCTGCCGATTTATCGGCTCTTTTATTATACCTTTCCGACAACCGGGTGTCCATCGGCCCTTACAAAACTAAAATCGCCGACGTAAAACACTTCCCCAACCGCGACCCCGACTTCCTCCCGGATTTCCCGCCTTAACGTTAGCTCAATGCTCTTGCCAAGTTCGACTTTTCCGCCGGGCACAGACCAAAGTCCGGGAAAAGCGATTTCTTTCTGGGAGCGCCTTCCTGCCAGAAATTTATGATCTTTGATGACTATCCCCGTAACCGCAACAATGTGCAGCGGGACTTTTTCGGCCATATATATTATTTATTATTTTCATTCGTCAAAAAGTTCCATAGTACCAACTATGGAACTTTTTAACTATTTTGATAAATAGTAAAACTAAATCCTTCGTGTTTTTCTTCTTCGACTTTCTGCCACTTTGAAAGATCAATCTCCGGAAAATAAACATCTCCGTCAATTTCCTGGTCAACGTGAGTTATGTACAAAACATCAGCCAAATCAATCGTCTGTTTGTAAATTTGCCCGCCGCCGATGATAAATAGGTCCCGGTCTTTGTAATCTTCTATAGCTTTATTTAAATTGTTATAAACAACTACTCTCTCGTCGGATGAGGAGTCCGTGATAGGTATTTGATATCCCTTATCCCTTGTAATGACAATGTTTGTGCGATTTGGCAAAGGTTTGCCGAGTTTATGCATGATGGATTCAAAAGTTTTTCGGCCCATTAGAACCGTCTTGCCAGTGGTTAGCGCCCGAAAACGCTTCAAGTCCTCCGGCAAATACCACGGCAGGGCATTTTCTTTGCCAATCACGCCATTTTTTGCTACTGCGGCAATGATGGAAATAGACATAAAAGTAGGTAGTCATTGCGAGGAGCTTCAGGCGACGAAGCAATCTCATGGCCTTGGGATTGCTTCTCCGCCTTCGGCGGATCGCAATGACGAGTTATTTAAATTGCTATTGGTGCCTTAATCCCCGGATGCGGATCGTAATTTTCGATGGGAAAATCTTCGTATTTGAATCCGAAAATGTCTTTGACTTCTGGGTTGAGTCTCATGGTCGGCAAGGTCCGCGGCTCCCTGGAAAGCTGGAGCTTGACTTGCTCAAAGTGATTTTTGTAAATATGCGCGTCTCCCAAAGTGTGAACAAACTCCCCGGGCGCGAGATTAGTAACTTGAGCCATCATCATGGTCAGAAGCGCGTACGAAGCGATGTTAAATGGCACCCCCAAAAATATATCCGCACTTCGCTGGTAAAGCTGGCAGGAAAGCGTGCCTTCACTGACGTAAAACTGGAAAATTGTGTGGCACGGCGGCGGCGCGGTTTTTTTGCCCTTAATGAGACTTCTTAAATCAGCGACATTCCACCCGCTGACAATGATCCTCCTGGAATAAGGATTGGTTTTGACCGTGTCAATCGCCTCTTGAATTTGGTTGATGGTCGTGCCGTCCGCCGCTTCCCAGGCTGTCCATTGCTTGCCGTAAATGGGTCCCAAGTCGCCATTCTCATCCGCCCACTCGTCCCAGATCTTAACCCCGTGGTCGTTTAAATATTTAACGTTCGTGTCGCCTTTGAGAAACCATAAAAGTTCATAAATCACAGATTTGAGATGGATCTTTTTGGTAGTCACAAGAGGAAACCCTTTTTGCAAATCAAACCGCATCTGGTAGCCAAAAATCCCCCGCGTGCCGGTGCCTGTGCGATCCGGCCGATCTATCCCCTCTTTCATGACTTTGTCTAATAAATCAAGTTATTGACGTATAAA
>CAYPVQ010000041.1:0-10021 GCA_964414215.1 uncultured Candidatus Saccharibacteria bacterium
TCTAGTACCCAAAAATCCCCCGCGTGCCAGTGCCTGTGCGATCCGGCCGAACTATCCACTCTTTCATGACTTTGTCTAACAAATCAAGATATTGCCGCATAAACTTTAGTCCAAATTACTTTGGCGATTTCCTGTCGGCTTAAAATCTTACCTCGTTTATAGCACTCAATCACAGGATATCGGAATTTTCGGGCAATCTCAAGATAGGTTTTCTCGGCCTGCTTGAGGTGCCCCAAATCCGCCTCATGCAGGTCGCGTTTTTTCTCTTTAATGTAGGCCCGCCCCCCCTTCTTGTCTACAAGTTTTTGCGCTACTGTTGCGGGTATGTGGAGGATCAAATTCAAATCCGGCTTGGGAATCTTGAAGATCCCGAATTCCAACTCAAAGAGCCATTTAAAATATTTATTGCGGTCCTTGGCGCTTTTTATCTTTCCGCCCTGATGACCCATATTGGCAGTGACATAACGGTTACTAACCACGATATAGCCGTCGGCAAGGTTTTTTTTGATTCTGCGGGCCGCTGCAAACCGATCAACAGCGTAAAAAATAGAGGGAATATACGGCCCCAACTCCCCGGCGCTGCCGAATTTTCCATTCAAGTATTGTTCGACGAGTGATGCCGATTTTTGCCCATACTGGGGAAAATCCTCGACTTTGACCTTGTATCCGGCCTTTCGCAAATTTTTAACCAGCAACGCGGTCTGCGTTGCCTTTCCCGCACCATCAGTGCCATCAATTACAATCAATTTACCTTTTTTCATCTTTGATTTTTATGACACCTTCGTTTTGCCGCTGGGGAATATCTTCGGAAAACATCTGAATAAGTTCGGCAGTCCACTGCGGGTTTTCTTGGTAAATCTCCACTTGTAAGCCTGCCTCCTTGAGCATCTCCAGGGCTTGCGCACTGCGATAAACCTTGCCGACCACAACACGTTTAACCCCTACTGCGATGATGTATTTCGTGCAATGAATACAGGGACTATATTTACTGTACATCGTAGAACCTTGAGTGCTCGTTCCGCCTTGGAGTGCGGCCTGCAATATTGAATTATGCTCGCCGTGAATGGTCCTCACACAGTGGCCCTCTTCCAGAAGGTGTCCCATGTCATCGCAGTGCGGAAGTCCGGCAGGCGAGCCATTATAGCCAGTGGCGATAATGCGGTTATTTTTCACCAGCACTGAACCCGCGTACAAGCGGTCGCAAGTTCCGCGCGCGGCGATAATCCTCGCGATGGCCATAAAATAGTCATCCCAGGATGGCCGATAATGTTTTCGCTCTTCTGGCATAAGATAATTCTATCAAAAAATCCCTCCTCTGGCGAGGGGAGGGAACAAGGGAGAGGTTTCGGAGTTCATTTTTGCACCCTAATCCCCGGGCCCATGGAGGTCGAGATGGTGATTGAAGAGACAAATTCTTTTTTTACGGATGCCGGTTTCGCTCGGTAAATCGCGTCTTTCAAGGTTTGAAAATTTTCCAAAAGTTTCCGCTCGTCAAATGAGACCTTGCCGATGGTCTGATGAATTACCCCGGTATCATCAGTTTTGACATCCATTTTGCCGCTTTTGAGCTCTCTGACTATTTTAGCGACATCTTCGCCCACGGTGCCGGTTTTGGGATTAGGCATCAAGCCGCGCTGGCCCAAGATTTTAGCGACCTGCGCTAGACTTTTCATCATCGCGGGCTCGGCCACAGCAATATCAAATTCAGTTTTTGCTGACTCTTTGATTTGTTTGACAAGTTCCTCGCCGCCGACCACGTCTGCCCCAGCTTCTTTGGCTTCCTTTTCTTTGGCCGCCGTCACAAAGGCCGCGACTTTCAAAGTTTTTCCAGTGCCATGAGGGAGAGAAACTTGGGTGCGCACTTTCTGGTCTGTTTGCTTGAGGTCAATGTTGAGCTTGAAATGCACCTCCACCGACGCGTCAAATTTGACGGTTGAGGTGGCTTTGGCAAGCTTGAGGGCTTCTTCTACCGAATAAGCTGTTGCCGGATCAACTAATTTTACTGCTGAACTGTACCTTTTGGACATGTTAAGAATGTCAAATTTCAAATTACAAATGTCAAATCAAGCTCAAATTCCAAATGACTAAATTTTGGGCATTGAGACATTTGGTCATTGATTTGGAATTTGGATTTTGTCATTTGACATTTTACTGCTCTACCTCCACTCCCATTGACCTCGCTGTTCCAGCCACAATCTTTTCGGCCGCAGCAATATCATTGGCATTCAAATCCGCCATCTTACTCTCGGCGATTTGCCGCAGCTGGACTTTGCTCAATTTCCCGATCTTGTTTTTCAAGGGGTCGCCTGATCCCTTCTCGACTTTTAGGGCTTTTTTAATCATGTCAGACACCGGCGGGGTTTTGAGCACAAAATCAAAACTCCGATCCTCATAGATTGTAATTACGACAGGAATAACTGAATCGCCTTTGTCCAAAGTCTTTTCGTTAAAAGACTTGCAAAAATCCATGATATTAATGCCGTGCTGCCCCAAAGCCGGGCCCACGGGCGGCGCGGGATTAGCTTTGCCTGCTGGAAGTTGGAGTTTGAGAGTGACTTTTATCTTCTTAGCCATACCTTACTCTTCTGTCATTGCGAGGACCCCGACGCAAGGTCGGGGGACGAAGCAATCTCGCTTCCAATGGGATTGCTTCTCCACCTTCGGCGGATCGCAATGACATATAAATCATACCTTCTTCGCTTGCAAAAAGTCCAGCTCCACCGGCGTTTCTCTGCCGAAAATCGACACCAGCACTTTGACCTTGCCTTTGGCCTCGTCAATCTCGGAAGCTTTCCCTTCATAACCTTTGAAGGGGCCATCAATGATCCGCACCAAATCATTAACCGCAAATTCAATCTTGTATTTTGGCTCCTCGACTCCCATGCGCTTCTGGATGATTTTGACTTCCTCGTCAGAGATGGGAGTAGGGATAGTACCCGAGCCAACGAACCCAGTAACATTTGGGGTATTGCGCACGACATACCAGGAATCATCGGTCACAATCATATTAACCAGCACGTAACCCGGAAAAATTTTTTCTTCCACTGTGGAGCGTTTCCCTTCCTTGATCTTGATCTTTTTCTCTTTGGGAACCATGGCGTCAAAAATTTTATCCTCTATACCCATCGACTCAATCCGCTGCTTCAAGTTATAAACAACCGAATCCTCATACCCTGAATAAGTATGAAGCACGTACCAATGTTTTTCACCTGTTACTACTTGTCTCGGCATAATTTTCCGCTGATACGCTGATTTTCGCAGATTCCACAGATATATCTGGGTTATCTGTGTGATCTGTGTATCTGTGGTTATTTCTCTACTAAAAGTCCCAATAACCTAGTCAGCCCGAAATCAATGGCTCCCAAAAAAAGCGCTACGATCAAGGAAAACAGAATCACAATACCCGTAACTTTCAGGGCTTCTCTGCGCGACGGCCAAACAACTTTCGTCAGCTCGACCCTGACGTCTTTGAGGAATTGGATGATTCGACCCATGTTTTACGAATTACGAATTTTTACCAATATACGAATCTTTCTACCCCCTCTTCATCTCCCCCTTATCAAGGGGGAGAAAGAGTGGGGGTATTCGTATATTTGTACTGATTAGTTATTCGTAAAGTTTGCCTCTTTTAAAAGGCCTTCGCAGGCCTTCTTATTAAACTGAATAAATTATACCGCAAGCCTTGACTGGATGTCAAATTTCTGCTATGATACCTCCTCTAAGTCTGTAACGGATTTTTTCCCGACTCATCAAACAAAATTTAAAGGGGGTTCCTATGTTTACTGAGGCAGTCATGGTAAGTGTGGTGATATTGATTGCGATTTTTGGCTTCAGCTTCCGAAGAGAGGGATTCCGCGGTTTCGCCCTTGCGGTAATCTGCCCAACTCTGTTTGGAATCCTGTTCTGCCTCTGCAAGATCGTAGAACTTCTGGGAAAGAGGTAGACGAAATTCGATTGCATGTGGCCCGCACGCGCTCTCACGAGCCGGCGGGCCCTGTCTTTCTTTACTACTTACTACTTACTCACTTACAACTCTCTAGATATCCAAATTCCTCACGCTCTTCGCGTGCGTCTGAATAAACTTCTTTCGCGGGCCGACTTCGTCGCCCATTAGGGTTTCAAAAATGTCCGAAGCTTCTTGGGCATCTTTGATTGTGACTTTGAGCATCACCCGGTTTTGCGGATCCATGGTGGTCTCCCACAACTGCAAAGGGTTCATTTCTCCTAAACCTTTATAGCGCTGGATATAGACATTTTGCCCCTTTTTCTCGGCGAGAAACTCGTCGCGTTCCGCTTCGTTAAAAGCATATTGAACTTCTTTCCCTAGTTGCATCCGAAAAAGCGGGGGCTGTGCTATATACAAGTAGCCGGAATTAATAATTTCCGGGAAATAGCGGTAATACAAAGTCAGAAGCAGGGTGCGGATATGCGCGCCATCGACATCAGCGTCAGTCATAATGATCACGCGGTGATAGCGAAGCTTAGCTAAATCAAACTGTTCCCCAACCCCCGCGCCCATGGCAATGATCAAATTTTTAACCTCGTTGTTAGACAGAATCTTATCCAGTCTGGCGCGTTCAACATTGAGAATTTTTCCTCGCAAGGGTAGAATTGCTTGAAATTTACGATCCCGTCCTTGTTTGGCCGAACCGCCTGCCGAGTCACCCTCGACAATATACAATTCGCATTTCGCGGGATCTGATTCTGAACAATCAGCTAATTTGCCCGGCAAGGTTAGTCCTTCCAAGACTCCTTTCCGAATAACTGCGTCACGAGCCGCTCGCGCTGCCAGCCTGGCTTTGGCTGCGAGACTAACTTTTTCAATAATCTTTTGCGCTTCTTTCGGATGTTCTTCCAGATAAATTTCTAATCCTTCACCCACGACTTGTTCCACCACGGTGCGCACTTCCGCGTTTCCCAGTTTAGCTTTAGTCTGGCCCTCAAACTGGGGATTAGGAAGCTTCACACTAAGAATGGCAGTCAACCCTTCCCGCATATCTTCGCCAGTCAATTTATCTGTTTCTTTTACGTAACCTGCTTTGAGCGCAAAATTATTTAGGGACCGCGTGAGTGCTGATTTAAAACCAGTTACGTGCATTCCCCCTTCCACGGTATAAATATTATTGGCAAATGGCAGCAGCGTTTCTGTAAACTCATTAGTATACTGCACTGCCGCTTCCACCTGAATATCTTGAACGGTTTTCGCCAGATAAATGGGGGCACTAATCACTTGTTTTTTGCGATTGATTTGCTGGATGTATGAAACCAGTCCACCCTCGAAATAAAATTGGTAGGTAAAAGGTGTGCGCTCATCCGTAATTTTTATCCGCGTGCCCGCCGTCAAGTAAGCTTGTTGCCGCAGGTGATCGAGGATAGTTTTGAGATCAAAGTTAAGGACAGTCATAACCTGCGGATCTGGTTTGAAAGAAATCTGGGTCCCGGTTTTCCAAGGATCAGTGGAACTTACTCTTCCTACCTGCCGAACCTTGCTTTTGGGCTTCCCGCGGCTGTATTCTTGAACGTAAATTTTCCCCTCTCGCCGGACTTCGGCCCGCATCAATTCGGAAAGCGCATTAACTACCGAAACTCCCACGCCGTGCAATCCTCCGGAAACTCGGTAACCACCAGTCCCAAATTTCCCTCCGGCATGCAGCATGGTAAGCACAGTTTCGAGAGAAGATTTATGGGTTTGCTTATGAGTCTCCACCGGGATACCCCGGCCGTCGTCACGCACGGTTGCTCCTTCCACGGCATGCAGTGTCACGTCAATTCGTTTCGCAAAGCCGGCCATGGCCTCATCAATTCCATTATCCACGACTTCCCAGAGTAAATGATGAAGCCCAGTCTCGGCAGTATTGCCAATATACATGCCCGGCCGTTTGCGGACCGGTTCCAAACCTTCGAGAACTGTAATTTGCTCGGCTCCGTATTCGGCCGAGGGATTTGTTGTTTTTTCCTTCGCCATTTAATGCTCCTTTGTCATTCTGATTCCGTCCGCTGCGGCGGACGGAGAAGAATCTCGCTTGCCGTGGGATCCTTCGGTCCGCCTCAGGCGGGCCTTCAGGATGACCTCTTCGAGGTCATTTTAGCATAATTATGCAAACTTTACTACCTCAATTCCGCATTGAACTGGATATGCGTCTCCCTATAAAGTTTGTTTTGCAGGGGCTCGACTTCTGCGGTTGCCAATGTTCGGTCAGGACTTCTATAAACCACGCGGTAAGTGTAACTCGTCCTGCCTTTTCCAAACTTTTTTTCGTCTTCAAATTTATCCAAAAGCTCAACCTGTTCCACCAGATCACCGCCGATATCGCGGATCAAATCGAAGTAGTTATTCGGGATGAAATCTTTATCCACCACAAATGAAATATCGCGTGTAATCGCCGGATATCTGCTGACTTCTTTGAATCTTTGTCCGAGTTTCAATTGCTTTGTAACTCTAGGATCTTTGGACCAAAGAAGACGAATATCAGGCAAATCCATAGAGGCTATCGCCAATCTCTCAAGCCCAAATCCATAGGCCCAGCCGGTATAACTTTCCGGATCCATACCGAGATTTTTGAGGAAAACTGGACGAACTATTCCGCCGCCTAAAACCTCGACCCATTTCGCGTTTATTTCAACTTCCATTTCGATTGAAGGAGAGGTGTACGGAAAGGTGTCTTTGTTAAAGCGGTATTTGGTCTTTGGCCCAAATATTGCTTTTGCGATTTCCCCTAAGGTGTTTTCTAAATCTCCTTGGGTAATTACACCCATTTTCTTCGGAAGCAAATACCAGCCATCAATTTGGTGAAAAATATTCATGTGATGCCGGTCAATTTCGTCCTTGCGAAAAACCTTGCCGTAGCATAAAGCTCCCAAAGTTCTTTGGTTCTTTATTTTTTCTTTAATGCTCGGATGGTTCAGATAATAGTACCACATGATAGTCGTGTGGGTGCGGAGAATGTTTTTGTCGTCGACGTAATATGTGTCAGAGCGGCTGCGCGCTGGATGATCGGCCGGAAAATTGAACAAATCAAAACTTACATCCGCCGGTACAATTTCTGGGACTTGAATGTGATCGAAATCTTGATACTCGGGGATTTGGGATATCCGCTGAACCAACTCACAAAGCGGGCTTCCTTCAGTGCGAGATAAATCGGGCATTCGCAAATATCGCTTGATCCGCTCGCTTTCCGGATCATGCTTCTTCTCCAATTCCGCTCGAAGGCGCTCTTCATCTTTTGACTCAATAATAATATCCATAATCCTTTATGTCATTGCGAGGACCCCGACCTTGCGTCGGGGGACGAAGCAATCCCATGCGAATTTGGGATTGCTTCACCGTCCGCCTAGGCGGACGGATCGCAATGACTATGCTATTTTTTCCACTCCACCTCCTCTCCCCCAAAAGTCCTTATCCTTGTCGCCCTCCCCAGGCGTGGGGAGGGGTGCCCCGACCCGGGTCGGGGCGGGAGAGGTCGAACCATGGCACCCCTCATCCGGCCTACGGCCACCTTCTCCCACAAGGGGAGAAGGAAAAAATGAAGAATCTATTCGGGAGAGGAATAAAAGCCTGCCCTGAGCGAAGTCGAAGGGGTGAGGGGTTTCTTTTTTAATTAAACTTAAAACTCTGAACAATCTGTTGGTAAAGATCAGCAAAGGCGACATTTTCTATACACGTCCCGGTCAAAACAATAATAGTTCCGTCTTTTGGGAAAAAATATTTCTCCTGCGGGCAAACCTCATTCTTGATTCCTTTAAGTCTTTGGGCTTTGACGCCATTGATTTCTTGCTCTTCCGAGCTTTCGTAATCAGTATCTTGGTACTGGCTTTTGATCCAGTCCAGAAGGATTTGATTCTCAATCTTAACCGCGAGGGAAATAGAAATCGGATCTGTCAGAAGATCAGGATCAGTGGGGTTTGTATCGCGAATATAAATCCCCACCTCTCGGCCATCAGACGCCTCCCGATACGTAAGGAGGGATGGCAGCTCCACGGTATAACCATAAGTGAGATTGGTATACTGAACTTTCGATTGCGTATCAGAGGCTGCGGCGCGCAAACGAAGCGTCGTAGGCGTAGGTTCATGCAGGCCAAATTTGGCTATGGCTTCGGTCCAAATGGTTACTTCCGCCGCCCCGGCCTTTTCGGAAGAATTAACAATCGGACTATAACCGCGCGCCACCTCTCGCCCGTCGTCAAAACCATCGGAATCGGTATCCTCGAGCAAAGGGTCAGAGCCATAGACATTCTTTTCATCACCATCTGCCAGGCCATCGCCATCACTATCTGCCTTTTTCGGGTTGGTTTTTAAACCTTGCTCTTGTTCATCAGTCAAACCGTCCTTGTCAGAATCTTGAGTGGATTTTTCTTCTGGAGGTAAACTAATCTCTGGGGGAGTAACAGCAGGCTTTTCAAGGTCCTTAAAGAGTAACCGATACCCCAAAAACCCTAGTCCTCCCAAAATTAAAACCCCTGTCACTCCACCGATAATCCATTTCATGGTCGGGGTTAAAACAAATGACCGAAAACCTGATTGTCCTTTGCCGGAAGGGGTAACCGGTTGCGGCATTATGGTAAAGTCAAAACCATTTCCTTCTTCGTTCATAAACACAAGGTTCAATACCGCGGGCCTCCGGGCCCGAGGTCAAAAATTTTTATTACTGGGTATAAAGTTCGAATAATAAAAAGATAAGAAGCAGAGGAATCCCAGTCTGATAATTTAGAATACGGGCAGACTGGAGAAGGAGCGCAATCACCGCCAAAAACCCAAAGAAGACAGCCTGGCGACGAGCCGAGCGAATAAATTCAAAGCTTATCCCCCGCCGCCAAAACCAGTGTCTAAAAAAATAGCCTAGAAAAAAACTGCCTGTGGTCACCGAAAGAAAGACCAAAAAATACAACAGGGCAAACTGCCAAATCTTCGCCGCCTCCGGGCTTAAGATAATTAAAAACAAGAACCCGGAAATACTGGCTAGCAAAAACCCTAGAAAACTGCCAGAAATATACGCCGCCGGCTTAACCATGCTATAATTATACCAAATTATGTCCAGACTTGCCAACTTTTTCATAGCCTCCGAGGGCAATAATTACCACCCACCAGTACTCTCCTACAAAGCCTTCCTCGTTTACGGCCTAATTTTATTGCTCCTCCGACTATTTTTGGCAACTCTGCCTAGCCAAGGCGCAGCAGTTGACTCAAATACCCTAATGAATCTTATTAATCAAGAACGAACGAACCGTAACCTCGTAAGCCTATTTACCCACAAAGCCTTGCTCGGGGCCGCGACCCAAAAATCCCAAGACATGATTGACCGCGACTATTTTGCGCACGTTGACCCGGATGGCAATTACGTCTGGCCCAAAATTGTGGCCTCGGGCTACAGCCCCTACCGCATCTTAGGAGAAAACCTCGCTGTGGATTTTTCAACCTCCGAAGGCATAATTCAAGCTTGGCTCGATAGCCCCACCCACCGGGCAAATCTTCTTCATCCCGAATTTGTGGATCAAGGGCTGACTGCTTTATATGGAGATTTTCAAGGCCGTTACACTAATCTTACCACCAGCCTTTTTGGCGCTCTAGCAACCACGAGCAAAACTCAACCAAGACCCAAAGTCAAGGCAGAACCAATTGCTTATGCGACACCCTATGCCTCGCCTTACGCTTCACCTCACGCTGAGGATAAAAGTCCTGCCTATATAACTCCCCCTTATTCCACTCCTTATCCTTCACACGACAAAACTTTTGAGGAAAGTTTAGGCGGGCACGCCCCTCGCAGCACCTCTTCTTCGCTCTTTGATCTCACCCGCTTAATCTCCACCCTCTTCGGTCTAGCACTTCTTATTATTTTGGCGATTGATTCAGTGATTATTTACCGCCGCGAAACAATAATCGCCCGTTCCCGCTCGAGTTATCATCTGTTTGGCTTTATGCTGATTGTTTTGATTTCGATTCTGATTTGGTACTGGTAGGAAGCGACACTAATATACGAATTCACCCGAATGACCCGAATTCGCGACATTCGGGTGTGAATTAATT
>CAYPVQ010000042.1:0-9927 GCA_964414215.1 uncultured Candidatus Saccharibacteria bacterium
CACAATCTCGAACACGGCGGCATTTGGATTTCTTATCGTGATTCCGCAAATCAAGAATTATTGAACCAGTTACGAGACATTGCTGATGATTATTCCGTAAAAGTGATAATGACGCCGCGGGCGCAAAATGATTCAGCCATTGCGCTTGCGGCGTGGGCGAGGCTTCTGAAGCTTCAGAGTTTTGACGAAAAGCAAATTCGCGGCTTTATTAAAGCTTTTATTAACAAAGGCCCAGAACAGGTACCATTTTAACACCTCTCCCCCGTACTTGATACGGGGGTGAGGGGGCGGGAAGGGGGTGAGTACGCATGGCCGAGGAAAAACTTATTGGCAAAGTCACTCACTATTACGGCAAATTAGGAGTGGCAATTATTGAACTTTCTGACTCTTTGAAGGTCGGGGAGACTATTCACTTTAAAGGTGCCCATGATGATTTTACTCAAGAAGTGACAGATTTGCAGTTCGAGCACCAGGCAATTCCGGAAGGCAAAACTGGTCAGCAAGTTGGCGTAAAAGTTGACCAAAAGGTGCACGAGAATGATCAAGTTTTTGTGGTCTCCTAAGTTTTGGCTGATTGCCATTTTAGTTTTGGCTGCCGCGTTGCGGCTTTATCGCTATGATTTTCATGACGCGATTAATGACGAGGTTTTTTATGGCTTCCGCAGCATCGGCTTAATTGATTCTCTCAATTCCCCTTACCAACCGACCCCTTGGGAATGGGCGGATCAAGTCCCTACTTGGGCCAGACTTTCTTTTCATGACCACCCTCCTTTGGGGTTTTATGTTCAGCATCTTTTTTTCAAGATTTTTGGCAATAACTTATTAGGACTGCGTCTGCCCGCGATTGTCGCGGGGGTGTCTTCGGTTTATCTTGTATATCTGATTGCCCAGCTTTTATTTACGCAGCGGAAAATATCTCTCTTGGCAGCGGGGATTTTAGCCATCAATAGTTATCACGTTTGGATCTCCCGGGTCGCTATGCAAGAGGGGCTCGTGATTTTTTTTATTCTCCTGGCGGTTTTTTGGTTTTTGAAAACTATAAATAACTCCTCGGGGTTATATTTTTATTTAACTGTAGTAACCGTAGGATTAGCAATTCTAACGAAGTACACCGCAGTCATCCTTGTGCCGATTTTTCTAACTTACCTAGTTTGGAAACGTCGTGACCTCCTGAATTGGAAGCGACTAATGGTGAGCGCCATATTATTGTTAGTGATTTTATTTCCTGTGATTATTTACAATCTTAAACTCTACCAAGCGCGCGGACATTTTGATTTTCAACTTTCTTACCTTCTCAAACAAAATGTTCCCGAGTGGCAACTGCGCCCGGGTAGGGCAGTGGGGACCTGGGGCGAAAAATTTCAAAACTTATTTAAAAATTATTGGCAATATGCTGGCCCGGTTTTTTCGGCGGTAACTTTAATTTCCATTTTCGGATTATTCAAAAATTTGAAAAAAGAAACTGGTCAGTTTCTGGGGCTGGTGATTTTGTTTTTGGTTAGCTTGTTTCTGATGATTGGTCCGCAGGAAAGATTCCTCGTGATGCTTGCCCCGTTTGTGGCTTTGCTTTTTGCCTTCGTGATCGGGCAATTCAAATTGCGAAAAATTGTCCTCGTCGTCCTCTCGGTTTTATTTCTACTCGAACTTGCTTACCTCATCAACACTTATTACCTTGTCAATCCTCGCGGCCAATTAGTTTGGCATTACTCGCGTCTGCGCTTTGACCACAATCTTTGGGGCTACAACCAGCTGGAAGATTATTTGCAAACCAAAATGAAGGAGGTCTATCCCGAGCGAGTTTTTAAACTCAAATACGAATTTGCCACCCGCTTTCAAGACCAAGCCATAAACCGCGCGCAAAGCCAAGGACGAAAACCCAAGGCCATTCTGTTTATCACAGACACCAGCATGCATGGCCTGGCTTCGCTTTGGTATATGCACCGACACGTGGTTTATGACGGCTGGGCAATGATTAATTCCTTGCTTTATCAAGATTGGTTGACAAATGACCCAAATTATTTTCGAACTCAAGGGTTTAAAGAGTTTGTTTTTCTCAAGAACGGCGATACTCTCCTGCGGCCAGACGAAGAAGGAAAAGAAGCCAAAGAATTGGAGAGAAAGCTTTTGGAGCAGGGGAACCTTCCAATTTTAATCAAAAGTCCGCAGGGCAAAATTGCCTTCAAAATTTATGAGTTTTAATACCCGCACTTGCAAAACCTCCAAGCTTATGCTATAATAACTTTAGAAATAAGTAGTTAATGAGGTTTTGTCCGCTCACAAAACCTCAAAGAAACCAAAACCAAAACAAAAAATATGATATTTATGCGCTTTCACAAGGGAAGCCATTCCCGGAAAGTCGTTTCCGTGGGAATTGTTTTTTTGTCCCTGGCTTTTGTTTTTTACCCCCTTTACTTTATCGCCCTTGCTCAAGATGAGGCTCCGGCCACTGCAGCAGAGCCGGTAGCGGCAGTCGAGGTTTCTGCTGAAGCACAAAGCGCGGCTGAAGCTGAAATTGCCAGTTCTGCAGAAGTGGCCACTGAAGTCTCCATTAATCTTCACGAGGAATTAGGCCACCCAGATTATGATGGTTTAGTACCTGCCGACGGCTTACTGGGGACTCTGGTTTATCCTTTGAAAGAAGCTGCCTGGAATCTTCAGGAAGGAGTCTATGATCTTGTGGCTTCAGATGCGACCCATGCCCAATTAGTTAGTGATCACGCGGAGCTGCATGTGCTTGATGCCGTCAAACAAATTGCGAAAGACCCAGATTCTTACGGCACAGTGGCTGGGATTTTGGATGAGTACAAAGCCGATGTGGCCACTGTCCAAGATAAAATTGACGAAGTTGCCGCAGATGATCCGACCGTAGCCAAGACTCTGGCGGCAGAAGTTTTGGATGGCACCTTGAATACTAATAAAGTTTTGAACACCATGGTTGAAGGAGCAGTGGTGGCGGCTCCCGAGGTCGCATCCCAATTTATTAAGATCAAAAATGAGGTCGTAGAATCCGCGGGAAAAACCATGATTAATGCCGCGGAGAATGAAGACCAATTAGTGGCCGCCATGAATAATATTGCCTTGGGAAATCACCTGACCCCATTTTCCGGAGTCGGCATTGCGGAAACCATAAATCTCATGAAGGAAAATTTGGAAGACGAGCTTCCTTCGGCAACAATCGAGGCTTTGGATAAAGTGGTGACAGCGCAATTGAGTATTGTGGAAGAAAATATCAAAGGTTTGATTACCCAAGCCTCAGTGGAGGACGTGGCCAAAAGTTTTGAAAATTATGCCAAACAACTTCCGGGCGGGGATATCCACCGGGTAGAAGTGATGGACCACTTTAAGAGCCAAGCCGGTTTACCGCCAATCTTTATTGAGAAGTGCAAAGAAATCCAGGTTAAAGTCTCCGAGAGCATTGGCGCCAAGATTAAGAGTGTAGTTGACGAGACCATCAAAGCGGAAATCTCCAAAGCCTTTCTCGAGGTCAAGAACCCAGGAGTTGATGACCTCAAGATCATGACCGCGATGAAAGATTTTATTCCCGATCCCGAAATCAAGAAACACATGGAGGCAAATCTTGACTCCAACATTGCGAGATTTCGTGAGCGCTTTGCTTCTGATGCCACAGCCCAGCAAGTCACCAATGAATTCGAGGCTTTGACCAAGAAAATGCAGCAAGGAAGTTTTGTTCCTGACCCCAGTTACTTCAAGACTATGGATAACCTTTATACCCGGCTCGCTCCCGAGCAGCAGCAGTTCGTTAATCAAATGCGTGACGAAGGCAAGAAACAGATGTTTGAGAGAATGCAGGTTGATCCCCTGTTTGTCCAGCGAGCCTCGACTTTTAATCCTCAAGACGTTCAAGTTTTCGACAAACTCAAAGCCGAGTTTAAGAGTCCGGAATTTGGTCCTTCTCCTCTTGGGTTTAACTTTGACGCGGTATTTGGCGCTATCGAAAAAGAGCAGGCTAAAAACTTTGGTCAATTCTTGAAGTTCCAAGATGACCCAGAGCACGTCAAAGCCATCCAGGAGCATTTCCAGAATTTTGTGCCAGAGGAAATCCGCGCCACGTTTGAAACCAAATACAATTTTGGGCAGGAAACTTTTAAGGATTTTCACAAGTTTGCGGAAGAAAAACACACGTTCTTTCAGGAGAAGTTTGGCGGGGGGTTTCCCGGAACTCCAGGCTTTGCTTTCCCCGGCGGCGCTCCATTTGGCCCAGGCTTTCCTCCACCCTTTGCGGTACCGGGTGTAACTCCGTCTCCCGCACCAGGATTTGAAACTGGGCAATATTGTGAGCCACCTCTAGTCAAAGGGCCTTATGGTTGCGTGTACCAGTTCACCGGACCATCAATTCAACCTATCACTTGTAGTGAAGGATTTATTTACACTCCTTTTGGTTGTGAGCCAAGTGGCGGGATTGGAACGGTTCCTCTGCCAGGGCCGGCCCCTGATACTGGCGCAGGAAGTCCTTATGCAACTCCTCACGAGGATACCGGAGGCCATGATCCGGCCACAGATTGTGCGAAATATGGCGGAACCTGGACTGGCTCTTATTGCATGTTTGGTACTTACCAACCACCAAGCACTTCTTATCCCACACCTTCAACCTCTTATCCAAGCCCCTCAACCAGCTATCCCACTCCAAGCACGAGTTACCCAACGCCTTCCACGAGCTATCCAACCCCCAGCACTTCCTATTCCACCCCATCGACGGCTTACCTAACTCCTACTGACTATCATCCGCCTGAATCCTATCCCACACCATCGACTTCCTATCCAACGCCAAGTACTTCTTACCCAACACCCTCCACAAGCTACCCAACGCCGAGCACGAGTTATCCTACACCTTCGACTTCTTACCAGACACCAAGTACTAGCTACCCAACACCTTCGACTTCTTACCCAACTCCAGCTTATGGTTATCCAACTCCGTCGACTAGCTATCCTACTCCAACAGAATCTTATCCCACCCCAGCTTATGCTTATCCCACGCCAAGTTATGCTTACCCGACTCCTACCGAGTATCCCACCCCAGCTTATGCTTACCCGACACCAGCTTATGCCTATCCGACCCCAACTGAATATCATACTCCGCACAGTTATTACCCCCAGGGCTCAAGTGTAGCCGGAGTATTTACTTCGCAAAAGACAGTTGACCTCGGAGTATTCGACGTCCTTGCCATCTTTAGCCTAGGGGTTTACGGATACCTCAAGAAGCGCAAACAAGGGGATATTGAGCTTGAATAAGCACAGAAAAACCAGGGCAAATAGAGTTGTGACAATTGGGATTACACTCTTATCCCTGGTTTTTATTTTCCAGCAGTCTTCCTCTTTTATCGCTTTTGCCCAAGATGAGCCTGCTGGTGCTCCGACTCCTCCGGCCGAAGCTCCAGAAGAACTTGCGCCCACGGTTTCTTCAGAAGCGCAAGCGCAAGCCGAAGCCGCCCTTGCAACTTCTGCTGAAGCTCTTCAAGAAATTGCCATTGATCTTCCGGCAGAGCTAAATCTTGAAGGTTATGATCCATTGGTCAAGACCGATGGTTTTTTTGGCAATGTAGTTTATCAACTCAAAGAAAACGTGCTCTGGCCTGCCCAAGAAGGACTTTCTGAAGCTTTTGCATCAGAATCTTCTCATGCTGCTTTAGTCTATGATCACGCCAACAAAGGACTGATTGCCGCGGCCAAAGTCTATGCGGCTGATCCCAAAGAAAGTCGGGAAGTCTTAGACATTTTGCAAAACTATCAGGGTCATATTGATACTTTCCAAAGTGATATCAAAGAAATTAAAGAAGCTGGCGATGCCACGACAGCCAAGGCTTTGGCAGCGGAAGTTGCCTCTACCCACATCTTTACGGTTCCCAAGGTTCTAGGAACCATGCAGGATGCTTATCTGGCGATCTCGCCCGAGATTGTGCCGGCTCTGGTAGAAGTGAAAAATGAGGTTCTGGGCGCGGCGGGCAATGCAGTGGTGGCGGCCGCTGACAATGAGCAAGAAGTCGCCCAAGCCTTATCAGTCCTTGCTTCGCAAAAGCAAGCCACTGCTTTTTCCGGCATTGCCAATGCCGAAGTCTTAAGCCAAGTCAAAGAGCAGTTAGGACCCCAAGTTTCCGAAACCATGGCCGGGGTTTTTGACGAGGTAATCACTACACAGCTTAAAACCGTGGAGGAAAATCTCAAGACTCTTCAGGCGAGTGACGAAGTCAAATCCGAAACTTTTAAAAATTATGTCGAGCAACTTCCCGGACACAATCTTGAACGAATGAAAGTCATTGACGAGTTTAAGAGTCAAACCGCCCTTCCGCCAATCTTTATTGAGAAATGTAATGAAATCAAAGCCCGGGTGGCGGCGGCAATTGGGGCCAAAATCAAGCAAGTGGTGCAAGAAGAGATCCGCAAGGCGGTCAGTGAAGCCATGCTCCAAATTGCTACCCCTGGAATTGAGGATTTCAGGGTCTTGCAGGAATTTCAAGATTTGGTTCCAGATGAAGAGATTAAACAGCAAATTACTCAAAATCATGAAGCTAGTGTGCAAAAGTTTCTGGCTCGTTTTGGGGATGATGCGAATGCCCAGGCTGTTACTGCGGAATTTGATACGCTAGTCAAAAAAATGCAAGCCGGTCAAGTTACTCCTGATGCAAATTTCTTTAAGACTCTGGAAGGCTTAAAGAATCGGCTTTCGCCCGACCAGCAGCGGTTTATTGACAACATGGAAAACACTGGCAAACAAGAGATGGTGAATCGTATGCAAGATGATGTTCATTTTGCCGAGCGCTTCTCCAGCTTTAACCCAGCCGATATGCAAGTCTTTGAGAAATTCCGCACTGAAGGCTTTGGCCCGCAGTTTGGTCCTCCGCCAGGCTTTAATTTTGAAGACAAATTCCGCGCGATTGAGCGGCAGCAGGCGCAAAACTTTGGCCGCTTCTTGGAATTCCAGAATCGGCCCGAAGACGTTCAGTCTATCCAACAACGTTTTGAGTCTTTTGTCCCAGAAGACATTCGGTCTCGGTTTGAGGCGCAATACAATTTTAACGATCAGGCTTTCCGCAAGCACGAAGAATTTGCCCGAGAAAAAGAAGTCTTCTTCCAGCAAAAATTTGAGCAAATCCAAAAAGAATATCAAGAAAAGTTTGGCAGCGGCTCTCAAGAGCCAGGCGGATTTACCCCTCCACCTTTCCCCGGTGGCAGTAGTGGAACTCCATTTCCCTTCCCCGGCGGCCCAGGATTTCCTTTCCCCGGGTCCCCAGGCTTTGGCGGCTTTGGCCCAGGTTTTCCTCCGCCTTTCTTCCAGCCACCGGGGGGTGAGTACACGGGTGGTCCACCTCCAGGTTATCTCGGACCGCCGATTCGGGAAATCGTCTGTCAGCCCCCCATGGTCCAAGGGCCTTATGGTTGTATCTTTAGTTATCCGACCCCCTCGAACATTGGCTTTATTTGTGCGCCAGGATTTGTCCCTACCGCCTTTGGTTGCGAACCTCACACTGGCAGCTATCCGACACCTTCGGGTGGTTGTCCTCCCGGGGCTCATTGGGTTTCTGACCCGCAATCCGGTGGTTATTGTTCCTTTGGAGATAGCAATATTCCTCCACCTTCACCGATAGACGGTGACCCAGCCGCCCAGTGTAACCAGTATGGCGGCACGTGGAAGGGAGATTATTGTGATTTTTCCCGTACCATAAGTGGCAGCTGCGGTCCAGGCGCTCACTGGGTTGCGGAACCAACTAATCCCTCTGGCGGCTACTGTGCCCCTGATAGTTATCCGACTCCTTCGGTATATCCTAGCCCCACTTACACTACCCCGAGCGGTGATCGGTCAGCTGACTGTTCCCGAGCCGGCGGCACTTGGTCTTCAGATGGCTATTGCCATATGCCAAATAATTATGTGACACCTGGCCCGGGGGTTTATACTTATCCAACTCCTGGAGTTCCATATTCTACACCGGGTACCTATCCATCTCCGACGCCAGGTGGTTGCGCCCCAGGAACTTATTGTCCGCCATCATATACCACACCTTATTCCACCCCAACTGGTGATCCGGCCACAGATTGTGCCAAAAACGGAGGGACTTGGACTGGGACCTATTGTTCGTATCCCTATGCTACCCCTTACCCTAGTCCTTCAACTTCTTACCCAACTCCAGGCTATGCTTATCCCACCCCGGGGGAGCCGTATGCTTATCCCACCCCCGGCGTCCCATATGGTACACCTTACCCAACTCCAGGGACTTATCCCTATCCTACTCCTGGCGTACCATATTCTACCCCGAGTACTAGTTATCCCACGCCGAGCTATGCTTACCCTACACCAAGCTATGCCTATCCAACCCCAGGGCAGCCCTATCCCACACCAAGCTATCCTTACCCTACTCCCGGTATCTATGCCTATCCCACTCCTGGTGTGCCATATTCTACCCCATCTACAAGTTACCCAACCCCTGGCTATGCATATCCGACCCCAGGTACTGCTTATCCAACACCGTCGTATGCTTATCCCACTCCTGCTTATGCTTATCCTACTCCAGGTGAGCCTTATCCCACTCCAAGTTATACCTATCCCACACCTTCAACTTCCTACCCAACCCCTAGCTATGCTTATCCAACACCGTCAACTAGTTATCCGACACCTGGCTATGCTTACCCCACCCCTAGCACGTCTTACCCAACCCCAAGTTATGCTTATCCTACCCCCTCAACAAGTTATCCCACACCAAGTTATGCTTACCCAACACCTAGCTATGCTTACCCAACTCCTACTGAATATCCAACCCCTGCTTATGCCTATCCAACCCCAGCCTATGCTTATCCTACCCCGAGTTACGCTACCCCCACTGGTTATGCGCCAAATCCCCAAGTTGCCGGAAGTTGGATCAGGATCTTTCCTCACGAGCGAAGCATCTTTGACCTTTTGGCCTTCATTGGGCTAGGAGTCTACGGCTACTATATGGGGAAGCGCAAATAGAGAGGAAGCTTTCTCATGCCCCAAGTTGCCATAACCCGCCTCATACCCGAAGCAGGATTACGACTTCTTCAAAATTATAAGCTTAAAATAAACCCGAAAAATCGCGTCCTTACGCCTTTGGAGCTCCGGAAGCTGGTCCGAGGTGCAGACGCGATTTTGTGTTTGCTTACTGATCACATTGACGCTGGGGTCATTAAAGCAGCTGGCCCCAAGCTTAAAGTTATTGCGAATTATGCTGTGGGTTTCGATAATATTGATCTTGCTGCAGCCAAGAAACGCCAGGTGATTGTCACCAATACTCCAAGAGTTTTGACTGAAGCCGTGGCCGAGCACACCTTTGCCCTTCTGATGGCAGTAGCGCGTAGGGTAGTGGAGTCAGATAAATTTGTGCGCTCGGGCAAATACCGCGGCTGGGAACCCCAGCTTTTACTCGGGCCGCAACTTGAGGGTAAAACTTTGGGAATTTTGGGTTTGGGCCGCATTGGCTCAAAAGTTGCGGAGATTGCGGCCCTGGGCTACAAAATGAAAGTCATCTATTATGACCGGGGCAAAAAGGATCGCGAGCTTGACCAAAAATTGGAAAGTGAAGCCGTAACCGTGCGCCGGCTTCTAACCACTGCTGATTTTATCTCTTTGCACGTGCCCTTGACCAAGGCGACTCATCACCTCATTGGGAAAACTGAACTCATGAGCATGAAAGATAGCACCATTTTGATAAATACCTCCCGAGGGCCGGTCGTGGACGAAAAAGCTTTGGCCTGGGCTTTGAAAAACAAAGTTATTTGGGGAGCCGGAATTGACGTTTTTGAATTTGAGCCAAAAATTACCCCCGAGCTTAAAAAGTTAAAAAACCTGATTATGACGCCGCACACGGCTTCGGCGACCCACGAGGCGCGCGACGCCATGGCAGTGCTGGCGGCCAAAAACATTATTGCTGTCCTCGAAGGCAAACCGCCACTCACGCCAGT
>CAYPVQ010000043.1:0-9865 GCA_964414215.1 uncultured Candidatus Saccharibacteria bacterium
AAAATTCTAATTTTATCTTTTTCGATTCTTTTTTTTAGTTCCGGCCGCAACGCCCCCATCTGTACCAAATCTACCCTTTTCCCTCCCAAGGCATCTTCCAAATCCAACTTTACTTTAACAAACTCAAAAAGGCCGTTAAGCGCCTTGAATTTAACGAGCAGGTCAATATCGCTGTCGGCGGCGGCTTCGTCTCTAGCGGCAGACCCGAACACGTACGCTTCGGTCACGCCATATTTACCCAATATCGGGTAAGTTCTGGATTTAATTTCTTCAATGATCATAATCAAATTGTATCAAAAAATCCAATTCTGCAAAACGATCATTTGTTTACATAGCGCCACCGGGATTTGCCCTCCAGAGGAGGGTCCTCCTCCGGAGGAAACCCATACATAGCGCCACCGGGATTCGAACCCGGGTACCGAGCTTGAAAAGCTCGTGTCGCGGCGGTGGCGCCACGAGCGATTGCGTTGCATAAATCTATTATTTCTTTCGCGGTTTTTTTTAAGAACAACTCTCTAATCTTTGTTGATCTCTTATCCGGAAATTCTTCGATATGCACCACTGTCCAGGGCCGATAGGCTTTGGTTGATCTTACACTGCCTGCGTTATGCTCTGCAATCCGCTTTGCTATATTAGCAGTAATACCAATGTAATGCCTAGTAGAAATTTGACTTTTTAATACGTAAAGGTGATACATTATCGCTTGTCCGCCTGAGGCGGATCCTCCTCCGGAGGAAAAAGCTGATGTCCTAACCGCTAGACGAGGGGGCCGCGTTGATAGAATTACTTATTCTCCTTAAAAGGAACTCTTTTTGCTGACTATTATTCTTCAGTTCTATTTCCCTTTTACGAGCATCTGTTTTGCTTAAGTATGCCTCATAATAAATCAGTTTGAAAGGTCTGTAAAATTGGGTTGATCGTACTTTTCCTTTCTGATGTTTGACATACCGGGCTTTTAAATCATCCGTACACCCAATATATATCCAATTTTGCTTCAAACTTTTCAGTAGATATACGTAATACATTTATCAAAGGTAACTAGTCACCCTTCGGGTGACCACCCGCAGGGTGGACGATGGCGCCGCGTGTGAATGGCTTAAATTTAGCAAAAAAAACTCCCCTTGACAAACCGTGGGCCGGAGAGTTATATTGTAGAGTCACAGTGAGGTACTTGAGATACGCTTGATACAATAAGGAGGAGCCATGTCATCAGGATCTAAAACAAGCTGGGAAATAAACAAAGTGATCTGTGGGCTAGAAGTTGTGGCCGAAATTTGTGAAACCTCCCTGTTCGGGCTTTACTGTAAACTTCATAATTCACAGTCACATAACCCACAGGCGTCCCCCTCAATCTTTGAGGCAGTGCTGAAAGCGGGATTTGAACTGCTGAAGTCGGCAGAGCAGACTGGCATAATCACGGTAACGCACCTACCTGGGAGAGGATACATAACAGAGGTAAGAGGTGATATAGCTCTTACCGAAACCCAAGAGCAACT
Organism: uncultured Candidatus Saccharibacteria bacterium; assembly: GCA_964414215.1. Taxonomy (GTDB): domain Bacteria; phylum Patescibacteriota; class Doudnabacteria; order UBA920; family 2-01-FULL-46-14; genus CAYPVQ01. Next base: position 1,497 of record CAYPVQ010000043.1, read on the forward strand.
GCTACAAGAATTTGAAGCAGAACTCGAGGCAGCCGAAACCAAGCTCCATGCCATTGCAACCAATTAGCGATCAGGCTCCCCGGACGAGCCAGGCTCAACACGTGAGCCAAAGGAACAAATCCAGTCCGTTTTTTTTTACTTTAAATTTTTGGTATACTTTGACTATGGACGAAACTTCTAATAAAACCATTGAGCGGTTGGTCAAAGCAATTGAGGCCGCCTATAACTCCCCAGGCAAAATGTTTTGGCGCGGGTTTCTCCTGGGCCTGGGCCGGGGCATCGGCAACCTCATCGGCTGGCTCCTGTTGCTGGCGATTTTGGTTTATCTATTCAAAGCCAGCGGGCTTGATAAAACTTTTCAAGAGCTCTTAGAGACTTTCCGCAAGGCGTCGGGTTCGTTGCAAAACCTGCCCTTCCGGTAATTCTTACGACTTTCAAATCACCCTCGGGAACGAACAGAAACTGGTTACCTGGTCAACTGGGACCGGGCTGATCGCGCCGAGAGCTTTTGAAATTAGCGGGCAGAAGTATCTGCTGGAAAAAAGTTCTACCGAATACTCTGGCCAAACACAGCAGTTGGAAGAGGACGAATTGGTCATATCCGTGATCAAAAGTTTCCGGGTGACTAATTAGCCGTTTTTTGCTATAATTCTAATAGATTTGGCATATGACCCTAGGCGCTTTCATCAAACAAAGACCTTATTTGATTTGGTACACAAAAAATTTTGACAATCTCTCCCCGGAAGCGGCGGTAGAGGCGGTTTTGAATTACGGCAATTGGGACGATGTGCAGGGACTGATTAGGATTTTGGGAATGGACAAGGTAGCCGAGATTTTTCGCCGGAAATCAAAACCCGACAGATTTGGCAGGCAAAATTATCGTCCGGAAATAATCCACTATTTTAAGATGTATTTTGATAAATACTCTCCGTTAAAACATGCATAAAGATATCCTTACCGAAGAGCAGCGGAAATTATTACCTTTACTTTCTGAATTCTCCAAAGACTTCGGGCTAGTCGGAGGTACTGCTATCGCACTTCATCTAGGTCACCGGTGCTCCGTTGACTTTGATCTGTTTTCTAGTAAGGCATTTGGTAATCAGAGTCTGTTAAATAAAATTATTAAGCATTATAAAACCGATCAAATTATAGTTAATAAGCTCGATGAACTTACGCTTATGATAAATGGAGTAAAATTCACATTTTTCCGTTACCCATTTAACATTGCCTATGCCCAAGAGTTAGACCGCATAATAAAACTTCCCGATCTCTTGACCCTGGCGGCTATGAAGGCGTTTGCATTGGGGATGAGGTCCAAATGGAAGGATTATATTGATTTGTATTTTATTATCAAGGATCATTTTTCGGTTGATAAAATTTCCAAAAAAGCGAAACAAATTTTTGCCGGCAATTTTAATGAAAAGCTCTTTCGGAGCCAGCTAGCTTATTTTGAAGGCATCGATTATCAAGAAGAAATTATTTTTATGCCAGGATTGGAAACAGACAAAGAAACTATAAAAAAGGCGCTGGTGGAGTTTAGTCTGGATTAAATTACAAAAGCCATGGCCCAAAAATCAGAACCAATGAAAACTGCCAAGATATGAACCCCAAACCCATTTTTGCCGTTATCATTTTATTGCTAATTTTGCTAGCATTATCTTATATGCGGCCATTTACCAAGAAACCATTCCAACCCAAAATCCTCGAAACCCGTGACTTCTCCTGCCCCGGCATGGAAGGCTTTACCTTCAAGTATCCGGTGTTTGAGGGGTGGGAGCCTTCGCTGGACTGGAAAAAGACAGATCAAGCGGAATGTGTTTTGTATCTTAGTGACCCAACTTTGAGAACACCCGAAGCCACACCGCAAGTTAGAGTATCAAAATTATATGTTGCTGGTATGCCAGGCAAGATGGAATCGCCACCCTATCTCTCAAAAACTAATCCAAACAATATAAAATATAGTTCGGACGAAGGTAATGTTGAATTTTGGGATGGCATCAGTGCTTTGGTTAGGATAGAAATATTAGCTGCATCTGTATCTGGACAATATGGTTTCTCCCACCAAATATTCTTCCAAACCGTGATCGAGAGTTTTAAATTAATTGAAAATGAGTATAAACCTTTGTCTGAATTAAAGTCGAACAATCCAAATTTTCTAAATGCTCTAGCGGCGGTAAAACAAGAGCTCCAGAAAGATAAAGAAAGCCAAAATGACTTTTATGCAGAGATCGAAAACGCAGAAGGTTTTGGCGCCAACACCATTATTATCCACTTATGGGACAAGAATGATTATGAATCAAATTCATTGACCATAGGAAATCCCTCGGGCAAGTCCAGAGATATATATTACAATTCTGATTTGGGGAAAATAACTAAAATTCAATATTGGCAATAAATTTTTATAAATGATCGGGATTTAAATTAACAAATAAAAAGTCCTATGGACCAAAACACAAACCAGCCGGAACAAATCAGCCCTCCGCAGGCACATTTAGAGGTTGATAACAACAATCTTCAGCCGTCGAACAACGGCAAGAAATCTAAGCTTCTGACTACCGCCATTTCCGCAGTGGTGGTAATATTAATTGGGGGAGGACTAATGTGGTATTTGGCGAGAAACAAAACAACTATGCCAAACGATCTAAAATCACAATTTATTTCTTTTTTTAAAGATCTGCGCGTTGCCGCAAGTAGAAACGACCTTGATTTTGTGAAAAAAACCATGCCTCAGACCCAGATTGAATCATTGAAACGATTGAAAAACATGAGTGAAGAACAGGTTATTGCTGATCAGGCAAAAGACATAGCCGAAGTAAAAGATGAGATGATAGTCGGTTACGATTGTAAAGACAACGTCTGTTCCGTAACTGTCATGTGGTACAATGACCCTCAAAATACAACCAAATGGGAGTATGTATTTAGCAATAACAATTGGCTGTCAAAGAATGACAGCCTGCCCAGCCTTGATCAGTTAAACATCTTAAATAACCTTGCTAATGAATATTCAATCAGTTTTTACCGAAAAGGCAGCGCTGTCTTTAAATTATATCTAAACGGAAAAGAAATTGAATCAGTGGCCGTAACTGATCCAAAAGGAGACTCTACTAATCGACCTTTATTAGTAAATAGCGGTGAGAATAAACTTGAAATCGAGATAACTCCTACTGCGGCAGGCAACCAGCAAATCACTTATAGATATGATTTATACCAGCTTCCTAAGGGCACTAACCAAAACGCCATATTCAACGATGAGTATAAATTAGCCACAAGCGAACAGTTTGTTCATTTGATACTCAATAAAACTGAAAAAATTGAAATTCCATTTACAGCAAAATAGCAAAATTTATTATTTAGCCTCTGTGATACATCAGCCTTTGAACTCGCATTTGAAAAGTTTTTAACAGGGATCTCCTTTTAGACTAAATCGATAAACTTCATGGGAAATAAATGGTTAATTTTGGGCACTGTCTTGTTTGTCTTAATCGGCATCGCTATGCTGATTGGGGGAGTCAGGATGATATTAAGAAATTACAGTTTTTTGAAGACTGCGAAAGAAGCCCAAGGAATAGTGACCGGTTTTGATGTAAATGTTTCAACAAAGAAAGATCCGAAAACTTATCGCACTTCTTCCTCAACCGCTTATTACCCAAAAATTAAGTTTACGGATATAAAGGGCAGGCAGATTGAGTTTGTCTCCAGATATGGCTCTTCAGATCCAGGAATTGTAGAAGGAGACTCGGTTTCGGTTCTTTACGATCCTGAACATCCAAACGACGCCAAATGGAATACTAAAATGGCGATTTGGTTCGGCCCCATAATGCTTACTGGTTTAGGATTGATTTTAATGATTGTAGGTTTGATATTTCTGAAAGTTTTCTGGAACAAGCCAATTTCCCAAATGCCGAGCCAGGCGGAAATTAAAAGTTTTAAAGTAAATATTCAAAAATGAAAAATTCATGCCCAGCCCCATGAATCAATATATCATGCTGATAGTTGCAATAATTGTCGTGGTTATGGTAACCTTATTGGCAGGCATTCTTTTGCTCGGTGTTTTATTACTTGGTTTTGATGCGGTAATGAATAAAAAAATAATGCCCTCCATCAAAACTATCCTTTCTATCTTTTAAGTAGCGGCTGGATTATTCCACATACTCTATGAATCCACGACCTCCTAATATCCAAGAACTAGAATCCCTCATCCGGCAAAAATACGGCTCGCTCGATGCGCCCCATTTTGATTTTGTGAAAGAGTCGTTGGAAGCACGTCCTTATGACGCGATTATCGAAGAAATAAAACAAAGGATTGCCGTAGAGGAGGATACGGATCCCAATGAGGATGTAAGTTTTGGATACATTCTCACAAAAGGAGAAAAAACATGGCTCCTTCGCATATCCATGCTTGGCCCCTACGCAGTACTTTTTCGGCTTCCTTTCCCTCAAAAATTGGAATTTGTTCCTTCTGTTCCGCAAGAATGCACAGATGAGGAAACCAAATTAGTTGAACTCCTTAACCGAAACCGAATCCATCTTTTAGGCAAAGTAATTCTCTCGCGGCCTATTGCTCTAGAACTTTTCGATACCGAAAAAGAAAAAGTTTCACTCTACCATGCACTTTTTAGCGATAGTGGAGAATTGCCATGGGAGGAATGAGTTAACGAAGTTTAGTTTTAATATTCTGAAACGAGAGAAATCAATGATAGTCTTTCCGGGCTCTCGGAGATACTTGTTATCGTTATCTGTAAATTTATAAATAAAAGAGAGCAGGAACTCTTATCCAACCCTTTTTACGTGTCCGTTTGTAAATAACACCTACCTTATAATCACATGGACAACGAAGACTTAAAAAATTATTTGCGAGACACCTTGGGTATTCTTATTGAAGATGCTCTAAGAACTAAGGCGGATCTGCAAGCAAACAAGGAAGACAAATTTAACCAAGGTAAACTAATGGGCTATGTGCAGGCCATTTCACTCTTTGAACAACAAGCCAAGGCGTTTGGAATATCACCAAAAGATTTAGGAATTAATATTGATCCCGAAAGAGATATTTTAACTTAAATTTTAGTCTAAATATGAACTTTATTATCAGCACAATAATCATCATAGTGGTAGGTGCTCTCATTTCAGCAGCGGTGAATCGCAGAGCGAAAAGAAGAAATCCCATTACAGTCCTTTCCTCTGGCGAGGTTATCGTAAAACGAGGTGCGGCGAATCTCCAAAGGAACGCAGAAACAGTCGGCGGATTCCTGTACTTGACTGACAGGCGACTGATTTTTGAATCTCACAAAGTTAATATCCAGCGCGGGGTCACGGAGGTTAATTTAAGGAATATATCTGGAATAACAACGGGCTGGACAAAATTTCTAGGATTGATCCCAGTATCACCCAATGCCCTATTGGTCAAAATCCAAAACGGCACAGAGTATCGCTTGACTCTTTGGGGAAAGAATAGCTGGAACGAAGCGATAAAGCATGCGGTAACTACAGCCGTGGATAGGCAGGAACAATAGGCTGTTGATCACCCGAGGGACGGAAATTTGTTACAAATAAATTAAAAATTATTGAAATATATGACTGATAAAAAACAAAAATATTCAGTAGCAATTATCGTAAGTATTGTTTTTGCGGCTTTAGCCTGGTTTTTCCGCCCCTGGCTTCATAGTTTGGTGATGGATTTTTATATAAGGCCGCTCACGCCCGTTTTCTTGCTTATTATTGGATTGATTGTATGGCGTAATTTTTCCTCTCAAAAAGCTGGAGAATCTGCCGGTTGGTTCGGTGGATTAAAGAATTGGGGTTGGAGGCTACTTTTATTGATTGCGGTTTTGATTATTGCTTTTGGAGTTTCTCTTTCCCTTTTAATTTTGACTTTATTTGTGGCAGTCTTATTTTCTAATAGCGGCAAGGGTTTTGCCCGTAAATTTGCGGTCATCGGATTATTTCTTGTCTGGGTTATATACAGCCTTTTTGTTTCTGACTTGGAATATCTCATTACCGCCAAAAATCTCTCTTTTGAAGCAAAAAGCGGTTTTCCACAGGTGCAACCTGTTCGTATTTTGCCTAAAGCAGTGGCTACGCGCTACGCGCAAGACGCTTTGCAAAACCCGCAAGAGTATCTGGGGGATTCGCAAATTGTGTTGGTAGACGGAGCACTAAAGCGAGTGTTTCCTCGCTTGCCCGATGGGACTGTCCTGTATTATTTAAACAAATTAACCGGTTTTATCACCATTGATGTTTCGTCTTTGGAACGCAAGGCCGAGATTAAAAATCAAGAATTCAAATACGCCGAAGGCATTGGGATTTTTGATAATATTTATTTTCAGCTTCAAAAAAAGAGATACTTCGTCGAATATCAAGAACCTGTATATTTAAAGGATCCGAAAACGGGTAAATGGGTGACCGTCGTGCCGTACATCAGCTACAAATTTTTCCCGATTCGTATGCCGGTATGGGGCGGATTTATGGTTGTAAGAAGCGATGGAACAATCACTGACCATAAACCTGAAGAAGCACAAATGTTGGACTTGACCCGCGGCAACCGAGTACACCCGTCGTCCCTCGCTGTATATTATACGGAAAGCTATGCTTATCGACTTGGATTGTTAAACAACTGGTTTATTCATAAAGACCAACCGGCTATGGATTGGACGGAAGATTCCCCTCCGCCGTTTCATATTGCGACAACCGAAGGCTTCAAACAGGTGGTTTTTACAAGACCCAGAAGCGGTTCCTACGGAATTTTCAAAATTTTCATATTTGACGTAACTACTGGAGATAGAGAACTTATTGAATTTAGCCCTACAACTCTTCTTACCGGACCCGTGGCTGCGTCTGATTATGTAAAACGAGCCTTCCCTACTATTGACTATGCCACCTTTTCCATAATTGAGCCTCGGCCCCTTATGATACGCGGCGATTTGTATTGGATGTTTTCTTTGGCCAATAATACCGGAGCAGGAGTTTCAAAAACGATATTCGTTAATGCCCATAACAACGATGTTCTTGATTTTGAGTCTGAAGAGAAGATTAATAAATTTATCAGCGGAGTTGATCCTAATGTTGCGGAGTGACAATTTGTGGACCCAATTTTAACTTTCCTAATAAGCTTTGCACTCGTAAGCGCTATACTCATAATTTCTGTACGCCGTGCTTTAACCCAGAATGCGGTTGGCAATCGGGCAAAAAAACGAGAACCAAAGCGGTCTTTGAATCCCGGAGAAGTGACTGTTAAACGGAGCGCCGCGAACCTTTTACGTGGAGCGGAAGTGGTGGGCGGTTTTCTCTATTTAACCAACAGCAGATTACTTTTTGAATCTCACGCTTTTAATATACAGACGGGAACGACGGAAATTGATCTAAAAGATATTGCAGAAATTCAAATGGGCTATACTAAATTTCTCGGAACAATTCCTGTATTTCCTAATGTAATTATCATTGTAACTAACAGCCAAGAATACAGGCTAACTCTCTGGTCAACTCTCTGGGATGGGAAAGCCTGGAAGCAAGCTATAGAGAAGGAAATGAAAAACAACTAATCAAATGAAATTCAGCTCCTCAACTTTTTGGAAGGAGTATGGGTGGGGATTAATTTTTAAATCTCTCCCAGTCCTCGCATTACTTTTAATCATTATCCTGGCAAACTATATGTGGCCATTTTCAAAAAAATCCAACGAACCAAAGGTCGTAGAGACCAAAACCTTCTCCTGCCCGGGCATGACCGAATTTACCTTCAAGTATCCGGTGTTTGCGGGATTTGAGGTAGAAAACATTTCGTCGGATAGGAATGAATGCATTATTTCGCTTAGCCAAAAAAAACTCTCTGGAATAAGCAAAATCGCTGCTCCGGATATAAGAGTAGAAATTAAGACGGATGATGATTTTCTAAGCGGTTATACAAGAGACCCAAATTTTCCAAAAGTTAAAATGGAAATTTTATCTAACCCCCAGGGTATGGATTATTATGCAGTAAAATATCTTAGTTATCCTCAAGTAACGCAAGAATTGGAAAATCCGGACGAAATAACATTCCAAATCTCTATGAAAAAAGTGGTAAGTATTTCCGTTCCTGATTATTCAGACTTGGGTTTTAATCGCAGTCTCTTCTTCCAAACCGTCATCGAGAGTTTTCGGCTGTCAAGAGATGAAACTACGGACAAGTAAAAGCAGTCAGCCATCGATATCGCCGCAAACTATGCCAAACCCCTGCCCCGCTATCAGGCGTAGACTAATCAAGGTCTCAAATATGAAATAATCGCTGTCCCTGATGAAAATGACCCAAATCTCTGGTTTGTAGACTTTAAGCTTCCCAACAGCCCCACAGATCAAGGAATCCATATGGTAATTGATGTTGAAAAGAAAACCGTTATCCA
>CAYPVQ010000044.1:0-9174 GCA_964414215.1 uncultured Candidatus Saccharibacteria bacterium
CGCAAACCGGCGGGTACCGAGGCCAATATTCGAGTTTGTTTTTTCTCTCGCGGAAAAGCGGATTGGTACCTTGATATGGCGGATATTAATCGTGGCGCTCAAGTAATCATTCATCTTGCTAAAAAAGATCCGAAAATTTCCGCAAAACTTCTGCGGAACTGGAAAAAAGACGAGGATGCTTTTGAGCGGTTTTTCTGGAAAGTTTTTCCCAAAATCAACCTTCGAAAATTAAATGACAAAGAACTTATTAAACTTTGGAATAGATACTACAAGCTTTACCTCAAACGTTTCACGTCCTCGGCAGTGATTGATCATTTCGCGCTGGGGACTGATGAAGTGATTGCAGAGATGTTGCGAGAAGAGATTAACACCCTCACCCCAACCCTCTCCCGTCCAGGGAGAGGGGGCAGGCTCCGATTTACGGAAATTTTTGCGACAGCGACTGCTCCGGTGCATCAGTCATTTATCAATCAGGCAGAAATTGATCTCTTGAAAATCGTCCTCAAAAAGTCAAGGATGCCGCTCTCTGAATACCAGAAAAAATACTTTTGGACCAAGAATAATTACGTGTTGGCGCAAACTCTGACTGTTCCTCATTTCAAACACGAGATCAAGGTCTGGAGACGATCCGGTAAGAATTTAAAAGAGGAGTTGAACAGGATTGAGGAAACGCCACAGAAGAACAGGATAAAAAAGCGGAAGCTTTTTAAGAAATATAAACTTTCCAAATTGCTGCGAACCCTTATCAAAATTTCAGAGGATTTCACCTGGTGGCAAGATGAGCGCAAAAAATCGACTTACCTCAATATTCACGTTGGCTGCGAGATTCTAAAAGAAATAGGCAGACGCACGGGATATCACTTGGAAGAACTGAAATATGTTGTCGCGCCAGAAATTCCTGATTTGCTCATCAAAAGAATACCGTCGCGTAAAGACTTGCGGAAAAGAATAGGCTCCTCGGTTTTCATAATGACGAGAAACGGATATATCGTGCGGACAGGGCAAGTAGTCGAAAAAATAAGAAAATCAATGTTTGGCAGTCAGCGTTTTGACAAAATTCAGGATATTAGGGGCCTCACCGCCTCCCCGGGCAGGGCTATAGGAAAAGCAAGAATCTTAAAATCTGCGACAGAAGTTGGTAAACTGGACAGAGGCGATATACTCATTGCAGTCATGACAAGGCCCGACTATGTCCCGGCGATGAAGAAAGCGGCGGCCATAGTTACGAACGAAGGTGGTATTACTTCTCACGCCGCGATCGTCAGCCGAGAACTAGGCATTCCATGTATAATAGGGACAAAGATCGCGACCCAAGTGTTCAAAGACGGCGATTTGGTTGAAGTCAACGCCAATCATGGGTGGGTGAGGAAGCTGAAATGAGTAAAGTCAAATGGCTTGAACTAGCAAGAAGAGGGAAGTCGCAGCCACTCTTATGGGTGGATTCTTTCGTTGAATTATTCGGGAATGGATATATGGGCAGGGCACACAAAATCAGATGGAACCCTAAAAATTACCGACAATTTGACGGAGCCCGCGGGTTTGGCGTGAAAGACGCCGTGGAATATCAGAGCATTTTGGAGCGGGCTGTTTTTGCGAAGCAAAATAATTTACTGACATATGGTAAGGAATACGAAAGCCGAATCAAAGAGTATCGAAAGTTCGCTGACAAATATAAAAGTGAAGACTTTTCTAAGTTAACGAATCACCGGCTTGCCCAGATTTTCACTCAATGGTTTGAGCACACCAAGCGAGTATGGTCTTTTGCCTGGGATTACATTTTTTTAAACAGATTTTTACCGGATATTGTGACATCAGCTGTAGCTTCCAAAGTTCCGGATATAGGCGAGCAGACCAGAATTTTAGGAACCCTATTCTTGGCTGACCGGCCGTCCGAACTTTTTTTAGACAAAAAAGATCTATTGAATGTAGCAGCAGAAATGAGGCGTCAACACTTAAAATTATCTGATCGGCAAGTCCAAAAATCTCTATTAGCACATTTGTACCGGTTCGCGCATCTGGGATTTTACTATTTTCGTGGTGCCGCATACACGATTGAGGATTTACAAAGCAGGTTGAAAGAGTATTTAAAATTGCCGTCCTCGAAGTTTATTCAGCTACAAAAGGACATTGCGGAACAAGAGCGAAACCGGAAAGGCACGCAGGAGATTATTAAAAAACTTGCACTTAATGCCGGCATTATTTGGCGCATTAAATGTATTAAACGATGGGCCAGCTTGTCTACACAAGTCGATGAAACATACGGATACGTGGTGCATAATTTGCACGGGCTTTGGCAGGAAATTAGTGATCGTCTCGGCCTTACTTATCGCCAATTCTACTCACTTACTGCAAAAGAAATCCACGCTGCGTTAATCCGCCCCCAAAATGCTAAAGTATTAAAAAAAACGGCCCAATTTAGACATGACACCGGAGCAGTATTGGTCTTAGAGAATGGAAAAAAGATAGTTCTGCACGACAAGGAATTGGAGCGTTACATCCGACAAGAGGCAATGGAGAAAAAGAAAGTTAGCAATGTGCGTGAATTAAAAGGGCAAGCGGCTTCTGTCGGACAAGCCAAGGGCAGGGTGAGGCTGGTTTTTTCTGTTCATGATGTGCCCAAAGTGGAAAAAGGAGACATTATGGTCGCTCCCTCGACCAATCCCACTTTTGTGCCGGCAATGGAGCGAGCAAAGGCTATTATAACGGACGAAGGGGGCCTGCTGTCCCACGCTGCCATAGTATCCCGCGAACTGAAGATTCCCTGCGTGGTCGGCACCAAAATCGCGACCCAAGTGTTCAAAGACGGCGACATGGTTGAAGTCAACGCCAATCATGGATGGGTAAGAAAATTAACTGGCTAAAAGATATGCCAAATAGAAAAGAAGGCGAGTCATATATCTACCGCCATGCGGATAAGGGAGTATGGGAAGTAAAAGAGCAAGAACTTCTCGAGGCGGGACTTCCTAGAGAACAAGTCGGGCTGGTGATGACTATACTCCAGGAAAACTTTCCTGACTTCAAAGAAATCCCCTTGAAGCTTGAGGGTATACGACGAGCTTTAAAAATGGCCGATGATCTCTACCAAGAACTGCCGGAAAGAAGTGTACTCGTGACCATGGACAGCGGGAAGGATCGCGCTAAGATGACAAACGCACTGGTTGCTGGAAGGATTGGGCAACTGGAAACAGCACAAAAGGAGAAGCGGGTAGATATAATTAATATCGACGCAAAAGAAATTACTAACAAGCTGGCAGACGCCAGTGATAAAACATGGCAGCCTTATGGGGAGATGATTAAAACAGAAGGAATCAGTGAGAGCGAAGCAATCGCGCGGTGGCTTGAGGACATGAACAAACCAGAAGCCAATATACCTTTTGAAATATCCCCGGCAGAAGCCTCGCGGAGATATCGGGAGGTAATTACCTCCGTGAGAGAACGACTGTCCAGCGCACAAGCACCTGTTGTGCTGCTGGGCGCTGGTCACAGTGGTTCGCTGGCTCAAGTGCGGTACGAGGATTTACCCGGTCCGTATAGAGAGGAAAATATGCCCCAGTTTTGCGAGATTTATAAATTTAACAAAAACGGTCGACTTTTAGAGACAAAGCGAACAGAAATTTAAAATGAATAAGCGCGACAAATATATCATTTGGGAGAAGTTTTCAAAGACGGCGACATGGTCGAAGTCAATGCCAATCACGGCTGGGTAAGGAAATTGACAAAATAACACCCATTATATATACTTTAGCTATGAACCCCGTTGGAAATTTTTAAAGAATTTCGCGGGGTATGCAATATCATCATTCATTTCTAACGGGGTGAAGACTCAAATAATTATCAAGGCCGATAAGGAGATTAAAACCCAAGCCCAGAAGACGGCTAAGGATTTGGGGTTACCTTTGAGCACTTTGATTAATGCCTATTTGAAACAACTTATAGCCACCAAAGAAGCCCATTTTTACGCGTGGCCGAAAATGACGCCCAAATTGGAAAAGACGGTAGCACGTGTTCGCAAAGATGCGGAAACAGGCAGGAATCTTTCTCCAATTTTCAGTGATACCAAAGAGATGCTCGATTATTTGCACGCGCAATGAATGTCCAGTTCCATACAAATTTTCTGAAACAGTACAAACAACTGCAGGCCATTCAGAAACGAGCTGATGAACGACTCGCTTTATTTAGACGTAATCCATTTGACAACCTTTTGAATAATCACGGCCTGAGCGGCAAATTCAAGGGTTGCAGAAGCATCAATATCACTGCTGACTATAGGGCCATCTTTGAATTCATAGACGATAAAACGGCTCGTTTTATTGATCTCGACACTCACAGCAATTTGTATAAATGAGCAAAACTTTGTATCTCTGGGATTTGGCGGGAACGCTTTTTCTGGAAAGGTGGGATTCGGAAAAAGGCGGCTTCCCTGATTACAATGCTTATGTGGTGTCCTTGGGCTACAATTTGAAAACAATTTCTCCCCGACAATACGAGGAGGCGTATGAAATCCCTTACCGCAATGGACTTTTTGATTTGCAAATTGTTCCTGACTTCAAAGAGGTGCTGACATGGACCAAGAATAATGCGGTATTTACCACTGGTAATCGCGAACAAATAGATTGGCGCGCGGAACAGCTTCTTTCGAAGGGCAATATTGACATTCGCGATTACCTTAAAGAAATTTACAGCACGTTTGATTATGGAAATACCAATGTCAAAATTGCCGCGATGATAAAAGACATTCTGCAAAAGAAATCGGTGCAAGGGTTTGAGACTTTTGTTTATACAGATGATAAGCTTGCAAATTGTCAGTTTTTCAAGCAAGCGGCCGCAGACTATAATTCGCGGGTCTATCATATGTGTAACGACAACAGCGGTTTGCGGGAAAGAGATGGGTACTGGGAAATCGGGAGTTTGTATGATATGATGGAGAATGAGCAATAGTTTCTTCCTTGTATCCCTCTCCTGACGAGGAGAGGGTGGTCTGACCCAGGTCGGACCAGGAGAGGTTAAATACGAACATGCCCAAGCATCTAGTTTATTCCCAAGACTTATCAAAGCAAGAATACGACGAGATTTTTCGGCGGTTTGAGAAATTTGTAAAGCAGGGAATACCAAGCGATCTTTGCCGTGGCAAAGTTGTAGCCACCCTGTTTTTTCAGCCCTCAACGAGAACCATGAACATGTTTCAATCAGCCATGATCAGAGCGGGCGGGGGGTGGATTGGGGTTACTGACGAAAATGCGATTTCCATGGGCAAGGGTGAAACTTTGGAGGAAACCATCCGCGAGTACAGTTCTTTTGCCGACTGCATAGTGATGCGCCATCCGGACGATGATTCGGCAGAACGCGCGGCTCGTGCAGCATCCGTGCCATTTATCAATGGTGGGGCAGGGTCTCGAGAGCATGGCGTGGCCGGTGGCCTCATGCTGTGCACTGTGCGGCATTATCTCGGCCGGCCGCTTGAAGGACTCAAAATCGGCATTTACGGCACGCCAGAGATAAACCGCGCGACCAAGGCCATGGTGCCGCTTCTGGGGATGTATGGTGTGGACTTGTATATTGATGATCTAGGGCACTTTCCGCTGCCAAAAGACGTAGAGGATGCTGCCAAAACCCAGGGACTAAAAAGTTTGAAATACGACAAGCTCAAAAATTTCATCAGTGAGATCGATGTGCTTTTTGTGACGCGGGGACTGCAGAAGGGGATTATCCCGCCGGATAAATTTCCTCCGGAAAAAGAAGAGTTGATTTTGAAAAGCTATCGGCCGATTAGTAAGCAGGACGTGGCCAAGATGCGCCAGGACGCGGTTTTGTACATGATCAAGCCGCGGATTTTCGAGATTGACAAAGACGTGGATGCTGACCCACGGGCAGTATACGCGCGGCCCGAACCATTCGTTGAAGTGGCCCTCGCAGTGATGACTTATTTGATGGGGATAAAAGTCTAGGGGTTTTGCTCGGTGATTGTATTAGCATGTTAACATGGTAACACGCTAATACAGCATGGCGAAGCGTGATAAAATGTTAGTGCGGCAAACAGAAAAGCACACGAAAGTCTTTAGACCTCGTGTGCTTTCTTCCCGATCCTCCAATCGGGGTAAGCCTGTTAACTCGCTGCAGTCGCCGTATCTAGTTGGTTGCGAGCACCAACCAGAACAATACTCCTCGCCAGAGCACACTCTCGTCCACGTCAAACGTGGGCGAGTGGTGGTCGCCGGCGACCTGCTTCCGCGCTCCCAGCAGCCAATACGAACCGGGGCGCCTCTGCACGTAGTGGGCGAAGTCGTCTCCGCCCAGTTCTGGCTCGCACATGGCCACGGTCTGGCCCGCGGCGCGAAGCGCTGCCCCCACCTTCTCGACGCTATCCGGCGTATTGATGGTGGCCGGATGGCCCTTGACGTAGTCATACCTCTCAAGCCTAGCGTCGGGATAGTTGCCGACCACGCCCTCGACCCGCTTCTGTACCGCGATTGCGAACTCTGTCCGCCGCACTTCGTTGAGAAAGTTGCGCGCGGCGTACCAGATGTCGGCTTGTGATGGCCGGACATTGCTGGCTGTCCCAGCATTGGAAACCGCAGGAACGAGCGAACATGGCTCGACAGCACCCAAGAGGCGGCGGTCGAAGCCACGCAAGGCGACATGAATGTCCGTCGCAATGTCGATGGCGTTTGACCCACGGTGCGGCATGGCCACATGACCGCCCGTGCAACGGATGACCATGTGAATGCGGTCGCTGTTTGCCATGAGGGGCCCGGGCCGCGAGAGAAACTCCCCCGGCTTGCCATTGGCCCAGATGTGCAAGCCGTAAACCGCGGACACGCCATCGAGCACACCCTCCTCAACGAGCGAGGCGCCGCCCGATTTGTCAATCGGGTTTTCCTCGGCTCGCTGGAAGACGATCCGAAGATTGTGCTTGGGCCGGACATTTCCGTCCACGAGTGTCTTCACAAAACCCAGCATCATCGCGATGTGGGTGTCATGCCCACAGGCGTGCGAGAGGCCGGGAGTTTTCGAGGCGTAGGGCAGACCCGTTTCTTCCTGAACCGGCAGACCGTCCACGTCCGCCCGGAACAGGATCCGGTCGAGTTTCGGATCGACGTCATAATTGGCGGGACGAATTGAAGGGTCGTTGACCGAGATGTTCCGTACCCGGCCCACTTCCTCGAGTATGGACTCGAGAGTCCTGTATTCCTTCCACCGCAGCTCGGGCATTGAGTGGAATTCGTGGCGCATGTTTGTCACGTATTCCTGCTGTGCCCTCGCGAGATCGACGAGCGCCGGTTGTTGCCCGAGGGCAACAACCGAAATTAGAAAAGCGAAGACGAAGCCAACTAGCTTAGTTCGCATGCTCTCTCTCCTTCAAATTGGGAAATGGCCCTCGCGGGCCGTGTGGAAAAACTGCGTACTCTGTCATTCTGAACCGTCAAAGGCCGAGATTCTTCTCCGCTCAAGGCGGATCAGAATGACAATGG
Source organism: uncultured Candidatus Saccharibacteria bacterium (assembly GCA_964414215.1). Lineage (GTDB taxonomy): Bacteria > Patescibacteriota > Doudnabacteria > UBA920 > 2-01-FULL-46-14 > CAYPVQ01. Next base: position 7,470 of record CAYPVQ010000044.1, read on the forward strand.
TTTAATAGGTTAGCACGAAAATCCGATTTTGTCAACGATTTTTAGAAATGCTAAAATTCACTCATGATTAATTTGCAAAAGGAAATTGACCAATGGGGGCCGATTGATGGGCGACTTTTATATCCTTCGTTTTGGCTCTCGGCGCTTTCTCGGGAAGTGGTGAAGGCCGGAGGGATTGCTTGGCCGGTTTACTACGGGCTTTTTGATCATGACCGGATGGCTTATTACTGGGAGAGAGGCCGCATGCAGATCCAGGGAGAAACAGCTCTTGAAAAATGGGTTTTGTCAAGAAAAAATTTGAATTTTTTGTGGGACAGGTATTTGCAGGCCTTCAGGGCAAGAAGGAATTTTGCTAAAAAACTCAGTCCGAAGATTTTTGAAGAAAATAACATTTTTTCCGCGGCCCGGTTTGCGAAAAAAATGTATGACCACCTGGTGTGGATGTGGGTTGTGGCTTCGGATTTTGAGATTGCCAATTTTGCCGCGCCTGAATTTCTGCGCAAAAAGCTCGAACCCCTGGTTCCCGCAGGCCAGATCGATTTGGTCAAAGAAGCCTTACTTGCTCCAGAAAAGTTGAGTTTTCACCAGCAAAGCGAGTTGGAACTGCTCAAAATTTGGGTCGCTTCCCGATCTGCAGACGAATTGCGCAAGAAGCTGGATGTTTACGCAAGGAAATGGTACTGGGTCGAGAATAGTTATTTTGAAAGCAAAGTCCTCGGGACTCGGATTTTCCAAAAACAGGCAAGGAGCGGCTCGCGCTCGGAAGCTCTGCGCAAAATTGCCAAAATCAATGCCTACCGAAAGAGCGTAAAAAAAAGAAAGCAGCAAATCGCGAGGCGGTATAAACTGCCGGCCGGAATTGTTAGAATGGCAAAGCACATGGCCTTTTCGATCTGGGCTCAGGATCACCGCAAGGCCGGGGCTTGGTGGACCCATAGCATTCTCGACAAATTCACCAGGATTGCCTCACAGAATTTCAAGGTAAAGTGGGACGATTTGATGCATTATAATGCCGAAGAATGGCTCAACCTTTTTACTAAATCAAAAAAAGCGCCGCAAGCTGTATTGGAAAAACGCAAAGACTTATATTTAATCCACAGCACGCCGAGCGGCTACGGTATTTTTTATGGGAAGAAGGCAAAAGATTTTCAAAAGGCGCTGAAGGCAATGGAAAGGTCAAAAAATGTGGATACGCTGCAAGGCGTTACCGTCAGCCGGGCCGTCAAGAAAATTAAAGGCAGGGCCAAGGTGCTTCTTTCCCCGCGGTTCGGCAGTTCCCTAAGCTCCGGATACATATTGGTCGCTCCCATGACCTCGCCCGACTTTATCGGCGTTATGAGGCGAGCCAAAGCCATCGTGACTGACGTGGGGGGTCTGATGTCTCATGCGGCCATTGTTTCACGCGAGCTCGGCATTCCCTGCATCGTCGGCACCAAAATCGCCACCAAAGTGCTCAAAGACGGCATGACCGTTGAAGTAGACGCTAATCGAGGCGTAGTGAAAATAATTAGGTAAGGGTCTTCTCCGCCAGAGGCGTGCGCCCGAGGCCCATCCGCCTCTGGCGGAGATCAGCCTTGGGCTGAAAAGACGGGGATCTGGTAGAAGTGGATGCGAATAAGGGAGTGGTGAGGAAGTTTAATGAAGCTCCTTGGAGCAGAGCTCCGAGGTATCCAAAGCGGAATTCTCCGAAGCCTGGAACCCTCCT
>CAYPVQ010000045.1:0-2620 GCA_964414215.1 uncultured Candidatus Saccharibacteria bacterium
TAGCGGTCTTGCCAAATATCTCTCCAAAAATGATTATAATTAACGATTAGTGATTATCGATTGTCCGCCTCCGGCGGACTAGCACTTGACACTCTCGAGTGCTAAAGGTATAATCAGATTGATTATGGATTATTGATTAACGATTATCGATTTAGAATGATTCCCTTAGATAAATTCACCCAAAAAGCGCAGGAAGCAATCGCGGCTTCGCAAACCATTGCTTCCGAATACAACCATCAGCAAGTCGACACCATCCATTTTCTTCTCTCGCTTACTGAACAAGAAGGCGGGGTAGTTTCTTCGCTTTTGGAAAAATTAAAAGTTGACACTAAACTTTTAGTAGTCCAGGTCCGCAAAATTCTTGAAGTTTTGCCGCAAATTAGCTCTTTTCCTTCAGGTTTTGGGCAAATTTATGTTACGCGCAACCTCAATGAAGTGCTCTCCCAGTCCATGAAAGAAGCTATTAAACTCAAGGACGAATATGTCTCAACCGAACATTTATTCTTGGCTATCCTGGAGCGCGGCGGCCAAACCAAGCGACTTCTGGAACAATTTGGCCTAAACACTGCTCAAGTTTTAGAAGGACTAAAGAGCATTCGCGGCGCGGAACGGGTAACTAGCCCAGAACCCGAGCAATCTTATCAGTCTTTGGAAAAATACACGCTCAACCTTACAGAACTTGCCCGGAAAAATAAACTTGATCCAGTGATTGGGCGGGATAGCGAGATTAGACGGGTGATGCAAGTCCTCTCCAGACGCACGAAAAACAATCCTGTGCTCATTGGTGAACCAGGGGTCGGAAAAACCGCGATTGCCGAAGGGTTAGCCCAGCGCGTGGTTTCTGGTGATGTGCCAGAGAGTCTCAAGGACAAAATGCTTTTAGCTTTAGATTTAGGAGCGCTTTTGGCAGGGGCGAAATTCCGCGGTGAGTTTGAACAGCGATTAAAATCAGTATTGCGGGAAATTGAACACTCGAGCGGCAAAATTATTTTGTTTATTGACGAACTTCATACCGTGGTCGGCGCGGGAGCAGCGGAAGGAGGCCTTGATGCTTCAAACATGCTAAAACCGATGCTGGCCCGAGGCTTACTGCACGCCATTGGCGCCACGACACTTAAGGAGTATCAAAAATATATTGAAAAAGACGCGGCCCTGGAGAGGCGCTTTCAGCCAATTTTGGTTTCCGAACCGACTGTTGAGGATACGATTGCCATCTTGCGAGGAGTCAAAGAAAAGTATGAAGTCCATCATGGAGTAAAGATTATTGACGAAGCGCTAATCGCGGCCACCGAACTTTCGGCCCGCTATATCATGGATCGGTTTTTACCTGATAAAGCCATTGACCTCATTGACGAAGCAGGTTCCAATCTGCGCCTCGAGATTGACAGTATGCCTGAAGAGCTTGATCTTTTAACCCGCAAAATCCGCAAATTGGAAATTGAACGCGAAGCTTTAAAGCAAGACGAAACGGCTTCCGCCTCGGGGCAACTGCCCAAAGTGGAAAAAGAATTGGCAGAAACTCAAGAGACTGCCAGGACTCTGCGTCTGCGCTGGGAATCAGAGCGGGAAGTGATTACCAAGATTCGGGAAAGCAAAGTACTCCTCGAGGAATTTAGGCTGCAGGCGGAAGCCGCCGAGCGGGAAGGAGATTTAAATAAAGTGGCCGAGATTCGCTACGGGGATCTGCCCAAGCTGGCCAAAGAGATTGCCGAGAAAGAGCAGTATCTTATCAAGCTTCAGAGCAAACACAAGATCTTGCGCGAAAAAGTTACGGAAGAAGATATTGCCCAAGTGGTTTGCCGCTGGACCGGGGTGCCGAGGTTTAAGATGCTCGAGGGCGGGCCAAAAAAACACGGGCACACGGCAGCCGAACTCAAGAAACGAATTATCGGCCAAGAGGAAGCCCTTGCCGCAATTAGTAATGCCATTCGCCGCTCTCGAGCCGGAATTGCGGAGGGAAATCGTCCCATTGGCTCATTTATCTTTATGGGGCCAACTGGGGTGGGAAAAACCGAAACAGCCAAGGCTTTGGCCGAGTTTCTCTTTAATGACGAGAAGGCTCTCGTCCGAATTGACATGTCGGAATACAGCGAACGGCACTCGGTGGCAAAGTTTATCGGCTCTCCGCCAGGATACATTGGCTATGAAGAAGGCGGCCAGTTGACGGAAACTATCAGGCGAAGGCCCTACTCGGTGGTGCTTTTTGACGAAATTGAAAAAGCTCATCCCGAGATTTTCAATATTTTGCTGCAGATCTTAGATGAGGGACAACTGACCGATGCCAAAGGAAGAAGTGTGAATTTCAAGAATACCGTTGTGATTATGACCTCGAATTTAGGCTCGGAAATGATTCGCGTAAGCCGCTTTGGTTTTGGCGAAAGTCACGGCAAAGTTGAGGTGCAAGAAAAAGAGATGCGCGAGCAGGTTTTGGATATATTAAACAAACACTTCCGGCCAGAATTCTTAAATCGCATTGATGAAATTATTATTTTCCATCCGCTAAAAGCACAGGATATTGAAAAGATTGTGGAGCTGCAGCTGTCCTTGATCGAAAGGCGTCTTCTGGAACGGGAAGTAAACTTGAAAGTCAAACCAGCGGCCAAAAAACTTTTGGCTTCCC
>CAYPVQ010000045.1:2630-7967 GCA_964414215.1 uncultured Candidatus Saccharibacteria bacterium
TCCTGCAAAAGGAACTTCTGGACCGCCTCGCGCTTCTGATGATCAAAGGCGAGATTGAAAAAGGCGCCACTTTGGAAATTGACGCCAAAAAAGACGCCGTGGTCTTTCACACAGTACACGAATCTGAACCAGCCAAGAAATAATCCCCACCCCCTCTAAATCTCCCCCTTACTAAGGAGGAGAAAGAGACGGGGTGCAGTTTTGGCCGCCGCTGATTTTTGATTCAAATTGAGTTTGCGCAGCGCTTAGGGCCTCGTTATATTTTGCCTGCGCGGTCTTTTTGGTTTCCAATGCCGGAACTTCTTTTTGGCTAATCCCGGTAATCGCTTGGGTATAGATATTTAAGGCCGCTCCTTGTTCTTGCTGGTAAATGTCATAAGCCGTAGTTGAGGTGGCGGAATTATATTTGGAGGTCGCAATGGCAATGGCTGTCAGATAATTATTAATCGCCTCATTGCGCTGTCTTTGTAATTCGGAAAGCTCCCGGGAGATTTTGACAATTTCTAGATCATAAACTTTTTGGGCTGCCAGTTTTTGTTTTTCCAAATCTTTTTGCGCTGCTTCGCAAGCAGAAATCTTCTCCCTCTCATTCCCTCTCCCTCCGCCTGAGGCGGACGGGGGAGAAAGGGTTTTGGGTGAGGGGGAAGAGGCCGGGGACTTTTGGGGTTCTGAGCTCCGAGGTTGGGGTGAAGAAGGAAAAACTTGAATATCTTGACCAGAAACTGCGCCCTTCTCTGGAACATTGGGTATTAATTTTTCCAAATTCTTACTTCCTCCCAAGATCTCACTGACCTCTTCTGATCTTAGCTCTTCCAAAAGGGCTTCTTTAAAATTTTTTTGGTAACCTAAATACGCTCCACCAGTAATGCCGAGAAGAAAGATCCCGGCGGCAATCAAAAAATAATATCTATAAATTCTGCCTTTCCACATCTTCTTTTGTAAAACTAGCTAATTCCTGCTTAACTTTTTTCACCTCAGAGTCAAATAAACTGGCGGACTACAGCAGTACTTGCATGGGTTTTGAAATGAGCTCTGTATATCCCTACAGATTAGGGCGATCTAAACCTCTCACAAAATCCCCAAGTTCTTGTTTGACTTTGATTGTCTCCTCATTCATCCAGTCCACAAATTCCGGCACGTTTTGCTCCATAAAATCCTGTAACTTCCCTTGACCGCTGTTTGACCAGGAAGCGAACTCTTTTCTCCCTTCAGGAGATAGGAACAGTGGGGCGCGAGGATTTCGTAGACTGATTTTTTGGTTTCAATGTTTTGTTTCTTCCAGAACAGGGCGCAAGAAACGAAGTCCTCAATGCTTAAGGCCAACTTTCGACCAAGGGGTTTTAGGAGCTTACTGAAACGTAATGATTTTCTGAAAGATGTCCCGAAGGGAGAGAAGTATCTGATATTTCAAGGGATATTGGTAGATTCGTAATTCACAGTGTTAATTCAACTAATCCATTAGTAGCTATTTATTTAGAGGATGATTCTTGATTTTTGTTTCTTTCAAATTTTTTTCCTTGTATCGAGCTAATCTTTCTCTAAGCCTAACGGTATCCAAAATCGTAATTTCGTATTTTTTTCCCACAGGTTTGATATCAAGCCTCACGCCCAAATGATCAGCGGCCTTTCTAATAACTCCTTCTCTAAGAGCCGCCTGGTGAGAATAACCCATATATGGACCAAACACTCGAATAATAGCTTGTATCTCATCTTCTAATCTACTTCTAAATTTCGTAACACTTTGACTTGATTCTGCCAAGGAAGCCAACTTTTTTGCACTAATATTTTCTGGTGTAGTGTGTTTGCTCTTTAGTCCTCTAACCTTTCTTGTGTTGAAATCCGACCAGGTATAAGCAATCAATTCTCCTGATTTAAATTTGTCGAGCTCCCTTCTAGGATCTACCATAACCCAGGCGCGGTTCATATAAGCCATAACATCTTTACGTCTCCTTGCCGCTCTCAACAGTGACGTGAACTCGATATCGGCCCAAAACTCCCTTGTTCTGTTTCCACCTACAGCCGCATATACTGAACCACGCATTACTGTATTTCTTCCCTGCGCCTCGACATTTTTTTCCTTAGATCTGATTATCGCCTCCATAAATTCCCAAAATCTCAACGCGGCATGGAAAGTTGGATTCTTTTCATACGCTTCGGGATCCAAATCGTGCCTACCGCGTAACATATCAAACTTCGCACCCTTTTTGCTCTTCATGAATTCTCTTATATCTTCTAAATATGTTGGGGCTGTATAAGTCATATCTGCATCATTTGCAATTAGAAGAATGTCCTTTGTCGATTTTCTGCTTTTATTTCGTAACAGGCCGAGGTCGAATGCTTTCTTTTTATACCAGCCAACTTCAACTTTGCCGTTTTTTATTTCTTCTTTATATACTCTAATTGGGATATTTGGGTGATCACTTTCGAATTTCTCGATCTCCTTTAAAGTTTTTTCCGGACTCGTTCCTGATGGCCAATTGACATATATTAATATTTCATATTTACTTTTCGGTCCTTTCCAAACACTTGAGCCATCTTTTCGTCTCTGAACTGCGTATGTTTCCAGTGTTCTATATATATTTTTATGCTCCTCATGACCCGCCACAGCTAAAGCAACAATACCCTCTACTGACTTACTCATTGGCTCTGGCTCTTGATCGCTAAGCCCCTGTAATTCTTGATTATATCCTAGATTGCGTCTGTCTTGATCGCTAAAATACCACTCAATTTCTTCCTCTGGATTTAATCTTGCGCCTGGATTCTCTCTAATCCTAGGAGACATATCCTGCAATAGATAAGCGTAGTATTGCTCTTGACTATATGGGTAACCTTCTCCACCATAACCATAAGGATATGGATAAGGCGGCCGTTCTGGTGCCCCTCTCGTCGGTTCTATGGGTCGCCGGCCGGCAAAGGGCAGATGCGGCGGGGGGACAAATTCCCATCCGCGCACTGGAGAAATGATGTCGGGGGTATGAACACCTCCTGGCACAGTGATATCTGCCATATTCTCGCCAACCGTGGTCGCAATCACGTGTCCTCCAATTCGAAATTCGATGTACTTTACCGGGTGATGCAAATATTTGAGGCTTTCCGGGGTTTTGAACATATCCGATACTTCTTTGGGAAGGGCGAGCTTGTTGCCTGCCCCTGCCCCTTCGACGAGCATACTTAGACCCTTTTTATTTGCCTCTTCCGTTGGGATTATTGCCACCTGGAGGTGGTCTTTCAAGGTCCCATCAGCCCGCCATTTTGTGAGCTCATCGCGAAGATGAGCAAGCTTGCTATCAAAACTGCCATCTGGATTGCGGCCAAATTGATCCAATGCGCCATCTAAATTCTGATGGAGATTTTTCACAATTTTATCCACGTTTACATAAACCTGGCCCGAGGCATCCTTCTCCATATATAACATCTGCTGCTTGCCTTCAAACTCAATAAGCTTTTTGAAGAACTCGCTGTACCGCTTACCCGGCTCGTCGTGCCAGTCCACTCGTTTATGAGTCCCCAGCTCATCTTTGAAGTATTCCATTGCCGAGGTCTTAGTACTGCCCGAGGTAACATGATCTTCAACGCGAAAGCCGTGATCAGCCAGGTCCTTGGCGGTTTGAGGACTGAAGGCTCCGCTATTATCTCTAACAATCTCGGAAATACGATTGCCCTGGCTATCAACCAAAAATTCCTGGTTTCCTTGCTGCAGTATAGAAGTCTCGTCCGGAATTTTCATCTTGATGCCGTCAGTGACGACCTCGTGAATTCCACCAGTTACCGGCTTTGGCAAATCGCCTGACATATAGGCTCTCAAGGCTTCAAGCGAACTCAATCTTACCGGCTCTGGTCCTTTGGCTTGTCTGCCTTTAATCATTCCTTCAATCCAGCCTTGCTGGTTGTCGCTAAAGTAGGCAATTCCCTCCTGCATGGCCGTCCCAATACCCACGCCCATGGCAGCCGCGGTAAGGGCGGATCTAATCATTTCTTTCCGGCGAAAGCTTACGAACTCCTTATCCTTCTCATTTATCCCGCCGGCGGCAGAGAGAACTTCCTCAATCCGATTGGAGGAAGCCTCGAGGACTTCCTGCCTAATATTTTGCGGAAGCCCTTGGGTGTTGTTTTCTAAAAATTTTGCCAATTCGACTTTGGCCTTGGCAGTTTCGAGAGCGAGTGCGGTGCGTTCCTGTTCAATTTGCTCCTCTTTACTGTAGGCAATCAAATCAAGATTCCTAGTATCACTTAAGGCCGTTCGCGCGTCAATCTCTGCCAAACGGCCGATAATTTCCTTAAGCCGCGCCTGATTCATTCGGCCGGCATCGATCTGCCCATTTGCCATGACGTCGGCCAGGCTACTGTGCAAATTCGCAAGCAAATCCTGGGCCTTCTCCATTTGGTAAGTCATGGTATCCATTTTCTCTCGGCGTGAAGTGTCTTTCTTGCCAAATTTCATTAACTTAGCAGTTTCCTCGTCCTGATCCATACTCATCGCGCGCTGTCTTGCGTGCATTGCCCTTTCTCGTTTAAGCTCTGTCCCGCGCCTTGCGGCCGCAAAACCGCTTGCGGCCAAGACAGAAGCGCCCCATGTGGCCAGCGCCGCAATTTTGCCGCCGCCAATTCTGGCAAAATTATTTAAGATGGAATATGCGCCTCCGGCCACAGTTGCGACAAAAACCGGCGACGCACCCCAATTTAAAACTTTCTTTTCCTGCCATCCTCTTACAAACTTGTCAATCCTTCGAAGGTCTTCTTCAGTTCTTGTGCCCGCCCTTGCCCGTCCAACGGTAAGCTGTATATCAAGATCCACATTGACCAAACCGCCAGCATGTGCAACTTGTACCTTAAGTTCACGCGCTGTCTCCAAGAGGTTATCAGCAATGAGCCCCTCGCGCTCAAACAATTTCTGGTCACTATTCTTAAGGTCGCCTAAAATCTGATTCTTTTCCTGCTTAAAGCCATCTTCCGTAACTTCCCCCTTCACAAACTTCATAACCAAATCTTTGAGCTTGTCATTGTATTCGCCCTGCTCGATTTTCTTCTCTCCAGCCGTCACCATTCCTTCGTATTCGCTCAAAAACCTTTTCAGAATAGCCTGCTGCTCGCGGCTTATGCCTTCTGCGCTAACCCGACTCGCGGTTCCCGCTCGAGCCTGTTGCCCTTCGGCAACTCTTCGAATATTCTCGCGCTCGATAGCGATGTAGCGCTGGTGGTAGCCCTCTTCCATCCACCGCCTAGAGATTCGTTTCCACAAACCCCGGAAACCTTTAGCATTAAGCTCTTGGGTCAGCTTCTCGTCGGCGCGCTCGCGCGCCATTTTCTCAATGATTTCCCGGGTCTCAACTGCTCCGG
>CAYPVQ010000045.1:7977-9062 GCA_964414215.1 uncultured Candidatus Saccharibacteria bacterium
GTCTTGCTGGTCCGGCTGATGGCGGAGTCTCTGTTACGGGAATTTCTAGTGGTGCTTCAGCAGCCGAGGGTTGCTCGGTCGGCGGCGGGGCAGCCTCAAGGGTCGCTGCAGCTGCGGTGGTGGCGGCAACTTCTGGCGGGGCTTCCTCGATCGTAACTGGTTTCTCGCCTTTAGCCTTGGCCGCGGCTTCCTTCCTCTCCTTGATCCTAAACCCCTTCATAAGTTCGATCCACCTGCTTCGCCTCTTTGTCGCTTGCTCCAAAACTCCCGCCTCTTCTGGCTCTTGCGTGGCCATAGCAAATTCTGCCTCATGTTGAGGATCGAGTTCTTCTTTTGCCTTTTTTAACTCTCCCTCCCCGGGGGGTCGCTCTCCCCCTCGTCTCTCGACCATGTTGTCTCGTTTAAGGTCTCAAATAAGCCTCGCGAAACTCGAGCATGGCTTGGGCCAGCACATTGCCCGCGTCTTGGACATTCTCCTGCATAAAGCTCTGGACTTTCGCCGGATCGGGCGTTCCCGCCAAAAGCTTTTCAAACTCCTTCAGGGCCGGGCCCTGGAGCTTAACCAATATCGCAGCAAAAAGTTTAGCCTGCAGTCTCTGGTTTAGATCATTCAGCATTTCTTCCTTGACGTCCGTGTCAGAAACCGCAACACTTTTTTCTTGCATTAATTTTTCCAAAAATTCCCTGATCGATGGGTCGATTGTTGCTGTTGGCATATGATTTAGATAAATTAAGACTTAGACTGCTTGTTTATACTTCTCCATCTCTTTCATCTCTTTATCGAGATAATAATGCGTCCGCACCACTTCCCGCAGTTTCCGGATTCTCTCGGGCTGGGTCTTGCCCACCCGTTCCAAAAACTCGTTGGCCTTCTTCTCTAAATATAGCTCTAATTGGCTTTCTCGGCCAGCCACGTCTTTTCCCTGCTTGGTTAAATTATCAAGAATCGTCTTCTTGAGAGACTCTTTGTATTCATCCTTAATCGACCACTCCACCTCCCGCTCCACAAATGTCTCTTCCTCCAGATACTTTTGTATCTCGGTTGCTGTACGATAATTTTTATTTTCAATACCTCGATGTACATT